>CAYUOK010000055.1:1809-7128 GCA_964446395.1 uncultured Gemmatimonadaceae bacterium
GCGTCACACCTGATTCACGAATCCTGCGGTCGCGTCAGCTCCCGGCCTGGCTGTCGGCGGGGGCGACCACGGCACCGCTCACCTCCACGATCGTCCCCGGCATCCCGGGGGCCTGGCTGATCCTGATCCACATCGGGTGCCCGTCCTTCAGCGCGTACAGCGCCGCGGCGCCCACGGCGTCCTCGGCGTCGCTCTCCAGCGACCACCCCGAGCTCGGCAGGATGACCCGGTAGTAGTTGAGCACCTCGCCCGGCGTGGACTTGCTCCGGAAGGTGATCTGGAGCGCCTCGGGGGTGCCGGCGCGCGACATGACTTCCGCCTGGGGCGGAACGGGCAGGAAAGGCAGGGCGGCGGCGGTCGAGGCCATCTGCCGGCTGTTGTCAGGCTGGCAGGCGCCGAGGGCGACCACGACGAGGGCTAAGTGTAGGTATCGCATAGGGGAGGGAGAGTAGCGGGTGGGCCCGCTCCCGGTCAAGCGCGCGCGTTGCCGCTCGGGTGCGGCGCCGCTATTCTTGGGGTCTGAATCCTCGCGATGGAGCGGGTCATGGCAGGCCATAGCAAGTGGAAGCAAATCAAGCGGAAAAAGGCCGTCACGGACTCCCGGCGGGCCTCCTCCTGGACCAAGGTCATCCGCGAAATCACCATCGCCGCCAAGGCCGGCGGGGGTGACCCCGGGGGCAACCCGCGGCTCCGGACCGCCATTGACGCCGCCAAGGCGGTCAACATGCCCGCCGAGAACATCGACCGGGCCATCAAGAAGGGGACCGGCGAGCTCGAGGGCGGCAACATCGAGGAAGTGGCGTACGAGGGATACGGCCCCGGCGGCGCCGCGCTCTTCATCGAGGCCACCACCGACAATCCGCACCGCACCGTCGCCGACATCCGCCACGCCTTCAGCCGGAACGCCGGCAACCTCGGCGCCACCAACTCGGTGGCGTGGATGTTCGACCGGAAGGGCCAGCTGTACGTAGATGCGACCCGCCACGACGAGGAGCGCACCCTCGAGGTGGCGCTCGAGGCCGGGGCCGAGGACTTCGCGCGCGAGGGCGACCAGTACATCATCTCGACCGCGCCGAACGACATCCACGCGGTGCAGGACGCGATCCGCGCCAAGGGCGTCAAGATCGAGGAAGCCGAACTCGCCATGGTGCCGCGGAACACCGTCAAGGTCGAGGGGAAGGACGCCGAGGCGCTGCTCAAGCTCATCGAGGCGCTCGAGGACCTTGACGACGTCTCGAAGGTTTTCTCCAATTTCGACATCGACTCCGAGATGGCGGAGGCGGCCGGCTGACCGCGCGCCCGTGATCATCCTCGGCGTGGACCCCGGCACCGCGGTCACCGGCTACGGCGTCATCGACGCCGGCCCCGGCCCCAGGGTCCGGCTCATCGAGTGCGGCGTCGTACGCACACCCGCCCGCGATCCCCTGCCGGTACGGCTCCGCGCCATCCGCGACGGCATGGTTGAACTGCTGGAACGACACCGGCCCGGCGCAGTGGCGGTCGAAGACGTCTTCTACGGCAAGAACCTGCGGACCACGGTGGTGCTAGCGCATGCGCGCGGCGTAATCCTGCTGACGGCGGAGGAGGCCGGGGTGCCCATCGCAGAGTATCCCCCGGCCCTCGTGAAGAAGGCGGTGGTCGGGCGCGGCGGCGCGGCCAAACCGCAGGTGGGCTACATGGTGGCCCAGCTCCTCCGCCTCACCGCCCCGCCGAGCCCGGACGACGCCGCCGACGGGGTGGCCGTGGCCCTGGCGCACCACATTCTCGCCTCGCGGCGAACTCCGCGGGCGGCAGGGCGGCGGTCGGCATGATCGGCGGCGTCCGCGGCAAGCTCGAGCGGGTGGACATCGATGTGGCCACCATCGAGACGGCAGGCGGGGTGTTCTACGAGATCCTCGTGCCCCTCGGCGTCCTCGGCCGGCTCCCCGCGCCCGGCGGGTCGGTGCACCTCTACACCGAACTCGTGGTGCGCGAAGACGCCTGGCTCCTGGTCGGGTTCGACAGCGCGCACGAGCGCCTGGTCTTCCGGCGCCTCCTCACCGCCAGCGGGTTCGGTCCGCGGCTGGCGCTCGCCGTCCTCTCGACCCTCGGCCCCGACCGCGCGGTGCGCGCCATCCTGAACAACGACCTGGCCGCCCTGGGCAGCGTATCGGGGATCGGGAAGAAGAAGGCGGAGCGGCTCGTGCTCGAGCTGCGCGACCGCTTCAAGGACCTGCCGGCGTCGTCGGAGCCGGCCGCGGTCCGGCCGGACCAGGCGTCGGTCAGCGCGCTGACCGGGCTCGGGTATCCGGTGTCCGCCGCGGAGGAGGCCGTCCGCGCCGTGCTGGCCGCCGGGGCCACGGACGATACGTCACTCATCGTGCGGCGGGCGCTGCAGCGCCTGACCGCAGGCAAGGGAGGAAGTTCCGCATGACCGTCACCGCGCGCACCGCCGAGTGGGAATGCACCCGCTGCGGCTCCACCAACCGGAAGCTCGTCCCCAGCACGCGCGACGAGGCCACCGACCGCTGCGTCACCTGCCGCGCGAAGCACCGGATCGAGCCGGGCGACACCACCGTCCGCTGGCTCGCCCGGGCCAGCTGACCCTCCGCGCCGACGACATGGCCCAGCGCCTCGAAGTCACGACCCCAGACGCCCTCCCCGAGGAGACCGGCGCCGAAGCGGCGCTCCGGCCCTCGCGGCTCGACGAGTTCGTCGGCCAGGAGCAGGTGAAGGCGTCGCTGCAGATCGCCATGGACGCGGCGCGCGGCCGGGGCGAGGCGCTGGACCACACCCTCTTCTTCGGCCCGCCCGGCCTGGGCAAGACCACCCTCGCCATGCTCATGGCCCGCGAAATGGGCGTGCAGCTCCGCACCTCGTCGGGGCCGGTGCTCGAGAAGGCGGGCGACCTGGTGGGGCTCCTCACCACGCTCGGCCCCGGCGACATCCTGTTCATCGACGAGATCCACCGGATGCGGCCCGCGCTCGAGGAGTTCCTCTACTCCGCCATGGAGGATTTCCGGGTGGACGTGCGGATCGCCGACGGGCCGAACGCGCAGACCATCCCGATGACGCTGGAGAAGTTCACGCTGGTGGGCGCCACCACGCGCTTCGGCCTGCTCACGCCGCCGATGCGAGCCCGCTTCGGGATGGTCGAGCGGCTGAACTTCTATCCGGCCGAGGACCTCGAGCGAATCGTGACCCGGTCGGCGGCGCTGCTGCAGGTGCCGATGGACGCGGAGGGCGGGCTCGAGATCGCCAAGCGGAGCCGCGGCACGCCGCGGGTGGCCAACCGGCTGCTCCGGCGGGTGCGGGACTACGCGCAGGTGCGTGCCGGCGGGACCATTACCGGCCAGGTGGCGCGCGAGGCGCTCTCGCGGCTCAACGTGGACGAGTTCGGGCTCGACGACATGGACGCCCGGATTCTCACGACCCTCATCGAGAAGTTCTCCGGCGGCCCCGTGGGGCTCAACACCCTCGCGGTGGCTGTCGGCGAGGACAGCGGCACGCTCGAAGAGGTGTACGAGCCGTACCTCATCCAGCAGGGATTCCTCGAGCGGACGCCGCGCGGCCGCTGTGCCACCGCCAACGCCTATCGTCGCTTCGGCATCACGCCGCCGCCGGGCCAGGCCACGATCTTTGACGGCTGATCGTCCCCTCCGCACCGCCGACTTCGCGTACCACCTCCCCCCGGAACTGATCGCCCAGACCCCCGGCACCGAGCGGGGCGGGAGCCGCCTGCTCGTTGTGAGGCGGGGCATCGGGGCAGCGGGGCTGCACGATTCCTCGTTCGCCGACCTCGTCGACCTGATTCCCCCCGGCGACCTGCTGGTCCTCAACTCGACCCGCGTGCGGCACGCCCGCCTCCTCGGCACCCGTCCCTCGGGCGCGCCGGCGGAGGTGCTGCTGATCCACCCCTCCACCGACGGAAGCTGGATCGCCATCGGGAAGCCGGGGAGTGCGCTCAAGCCGGGGAAGCGCATCACGCTCGGGCCAGAGTCCGAGATCGAGACCGTCGAGGTGCTCCCCGACGGTGAACGGCGGGTGCGGTTCGTCGGGATGCCGGCGGAGAAAGCGATTTCGAGGTACGGAAAGCTCCCGCTCCCGCCCTATATCGAGCATGAACCGACGGCCGACGACGAGGACCGCTACCAGACGGTGTACGCCGAGCGCGAGGGAAGCGTGGCGGCGCCAACGGCGGGGCTGCACTTTACCGACGCCCTGCTTGCCGAGCTCCGCGGGCGCGGGGTGCACGTTGTCTCACTGGACCTCGAGGTGGGCCCCGGCACCTTCAAGCCGGTGGAGGAGGAGGACATTTCCGCGCACCCGATGCATCCCGAGCGGTACGAGATCCCGGCGGCCGTGGCCGCGGCGGTGCGGGAAGCGCGCGCGCGCGGCTCGGCGGTCTGGGCGGTGGGCACCACCGTGGTGCGCGCGCTCGAGAGCGCTGCAGGGGAAGACGGGACGGTGCGCGAGGGCGCGGGAGAGACCCGGCTGCTGATCTCGCCGGGATACACCTTCAAGGTGGTGGATCACCTGCTGACCAACTTCCACCTGCCCCGCTCCACCCTGCTCATGCTCGTGGCGGCCTTTGCCGGGTACGACCTGACGATGGCGGCGTACCGCCACGCGGTGGACCGGCGGTACCGGTTCTATTCCTACGGCGACGCGATGTGCATCCTCTGATGTTCGACTTCACGCTCCACGCCACCGAGGGCGAGGCCCGCGCCGGCACGCTCCGCACCCCGCACGGCGAGGTGGCCACGCCGGCCTTCATGCCGGTGGGCACCTACGGCACGGTGCGCGGGCTCCACCCGGTCGAGGTGGAGCGCACCGGCGCGCAGGTGATGCTGGGCAACACCTATCACCTGCACCTCCGTCCCGGCGAGGAGGTGGTCCGCTCGCTGGGCGGGCTGCACGCCTTTTCCCACTGGAACCGCCCGATGCTGACCGACAGCGGTGGGTTCCAGGTCTTTTCGCTCGAGGGGCTCCGGACCATTGCGGAGGAAGGCGTGGCGTTCCAGAGCCACGTGGACGGCAGCCACAGAACCATCACCCCCGAGAAGTCGGTGGAAATCCAGTGGGCCCTCGGCGCCGACATCGCGATGCAGTTCGACCACGTGGTGCCGGGCGGCGCGGATCACACCTTGGCCAAGGAAGGGATGGAGCGCTCGCTGCGCTGGCTGGATCGCTGCAAGGCCCGGCACAATGAACTTCAATCCGCGGATCTTCCCCGCCTCCCCGCTTCCCCGCTTCCCCGCCAAGCCCTTTGGCCCATCGTCCAGGGCGGCACCCACACCGACCTCCGCCGCGCCTCCCTCGAGGGCATCCTCGAACGCG
>CAYUOK010000056.1:0-2792 GCA_964446395.1 uncultured Gemmatimonadaceae bacterium
GCTTCCCCTTCTGGTCCTTGGCGGTGTAGCCCTTGGTGCTGGCCGGCACGATGAATCCGCGGATGGACTTCGCGTCGTCCACCGCGCCGGTCTTGGCCCAGATGATCGAGACGGTGGCCTGCGAGCCGTTGGTGATCCACATCTTGGCGCCGTTGAGGAGCCAGCCGTCCTTGGTCTCCCTGGCCGTGGTGATCATGCCGCCGGGGTTCGAGCCGTAGTCCGGCTCGGTCAGCCCGAAGCAGCCGATGTCCTTGCCCGACGCCAGCCGCGGGAGCCAGTGCTTCTTCTGCTCCTCGGAGCCGAAGGCGTAGATCGGGTACATGACCAGCGCGCCCTGCACCGAAGCGAAGGAGCGGATGCCGCTGTCGCCGCGCTCCAGCTCCTGCATGATGAGGCCGTACGCCACGTTGTTGAGGCCCGCGCAGCCGTACTCCTCGGGCAGGTTGGCGCCGAGCACGCCCAGCTCGGCCATGCCGGGGATCAGCTGCTTCGGGAACTTCCCCTCGATGTACGCGTCGCCGATGACCGGCATGAGGTGCTCGTCGACCCAGGCGCGCACGGTGTCGCGCACCGCGCGCTCCTCCTCGGAGAGGAGCCCGTCCACGTCGTAGAAATCCACTCCCGCAAATGCGTTCGCCATGTGTGCCTGCCTCGAGCCATGCCGTTGAGGGTCAGTCTATCGTGCGCCGGGGGCCCCCGTGGCCCAGGTGGCGTCGCGCGCTGGGCTCGATGCCCACCGCCCGCGCCTTCCGGCGGAATCCGGTTCCATGATCGACGGGCAGGGCCGACTCGGCCTGCCACTGGTGCACCATCTCGTGGAGCACCGTCCGCTCCACTTCCACCCATCCGTGCCGCAGGTGGGCCCTGCTCAGCGCGATTTCGAGCACCCGGCCGCTTCGCGCATCCACCGAGAGCTCCCCGAGCCGGGTGCGCATCCGGCCCGAGAGCCGGAAGGGAATCGTCGCCAGGGCGCCGCCGAAATGCTCGGCGTTGAGCCGGTCGTGCATCTCCGAAAGGCGCTGCTGAATCGCCTCGTCGCCCGCCCGCGGCCGCTCGACGCCGCGCCGGCTCGGGCGGGCGGGCGGCGCGTGCGCCTCGACCGGAAAGGTCAGGAACTCGCGCTCCGCGCTCCGGCGCGTGGCCCGGCGCGTGCCGGGCCGCACGTACCGCACGATGGCCGAGAGCACCCGGTCGGGCGCCCAGGCGTAGCCCCGGTGCACCCGCAGGACTCCGCGCGCCGTGACGCTGAGCAGGACCGTCCGGTTGGTGTGCGTCGCGAACCCGCGGAACGGCGGCATCCCCAGCGCATCCAGCCGGCGGCGCAGCACCGCCTCGGCGGTCTCAGGCGACGCGGCCTGCCCCCACAACCCCATGACGTTCCCCCGGACGGGCGAATGCGTGACTGTCCGACGCGCGGAACTCCTGCGCCGCGCGGTCCCACCGCCAGAACTCCACCTTCACCGCGTCCTCGTCGATGCGCACCACGTTGAACACCGACGGCCGCTTGCCGCGGGTTCGGTCGCTCAAGGTGCTCGCCGTGCTGATCACCGTGCCGCGCGGAAGCTGCCCCGCTCCCTCCTGGTGGTCGTGCCCGCAGAGCACCACGTGGGCGCCGGTGGCGTCGAGCCGCCGCTGCGCGCCGGTCCAGTGCGCCAGGCCCATGCGCTGCGAAATGTCCCCGCGGAGCACGTTGTGGTGCAGCACCGCCACCCGCACCGTGTCGGGTGGCTCCGCGGCGAAGAGCGCGGCGAGCCGGTCGGTCTCCGATTTCGGCAGATGCCCCTTGACCGTCAGGTCCCGCTGGTTCCAGGTCATGGATCCGAAGGCGAGCCCGTGCGCCGAGAGGGCGCCGCCCACGACCAGGCCAGGGAGCCGCAGGACCGGCGTCAGCTCCTCCCCGAAGTACTTGCGGTACTTGGCATACAGCACTCGGCGGCCGAAGATCCCGAACGGGCTCTTCCACCATTCGACATCGTGGTTGCCGGGCACCAGGAGGGTCGGGGCCGTCTCCCGCATCCGCTCGAGGAAGGCGAGGCCGCGCTGGTATTCGCCGTGCCGCCCCCGCTGGCTGATGTCGCCGGCCACCACCACCGCGTCGGGCGCCAGCTCCGGCACCAGGCGTTCCACGGCCCGGATCTGGGCCAGGTCCACCGGCCTGCCGAAATGCAGGTCGGAGAGGTGGACCAGCGTGGCTTCGCTCACCAGGAGGCCTTGATCCGGTAGGTCAGCGTCGCCTCGCCCTTGGCCGGCACGACCACGCGGAACCGCACCCGCGTGCTCGACACCCGGTCGCCGGGAATCGAGCTCTGCAGGACGGACCAGTCGCCGCCGCGCTCCTCGTAGACGTCCACCGTGGCGGCCGAATCGGTCGCGTTGGCCAGCGACACGCTGTAATCCGCCGTGGCGGTGTAGCGGCCGTTCTTGTCCCGTGCGCTGGTGTACGTGGTCTGCGTCCGCTTGGCGGTGAGGTCGAACGCCGTGCCGGCGTCGAGCTCCATCGGCTGGCCGGCGGCGGTGTGCCCGATACCCGAGGCCCCGATGAGCTGCAGCCGCCCGGCGTCGTCCGCCTGGTAGATGCTGGCGCCTCCGCCCGGGAGCGGCGTGTCGCCGAACGGCGTCTTGAGCGTGCGGGTCACGATGTACGTCACCGCGACCGGCACCTCCTGCTCGTCCCCGTACTGCGGCAAGCCGCCGTAGTAGGGGAGCCCCGACCTGACCACGAGGCGCTTCACCACCGGCGCGGACACCGGCTCGAAGAGCGCCACGATCGAGGTCTGGCCCGGGCGGAGCGT
>CAYUOK010000056.1:2892-4893 GCA_964446395.1 uncultured Gemmatimonadaceae bacterium
GCGCGGACACCGGCTCGAAGAGCGCCACGATCGAGGTCTGGCCCGGGCGGAGCGTCACCTTGCCCGGCACGGTGTAGAGGTGCGCCTCACCGATGCGCTGCTCCGCGGCGGGGGCGGCTTCCATGGCCATCACGCCGGCCATCGCCTGGTTGCGCTTCATCATCTGGTCGCCCTGTCCGCCGCCGACCTCTCCAGCAAGCAACTGCAGGTCCGCGTCGGCCACGCTGAGCGTGCCCGATTGCACCACCGCCGAGCCCGTGACCCGCGCATCCTTGCCGCCCAGGATCACCTGGTAGCTCGCCTGCCACGCCGCGCCGCTGGTGAAGTACCCGACGCCGAGCGAGGAAAGCGCCTTGGTGCTCTTGAGGGAGAGCCGGACGGTCGGGTCCACGATCACCACGTCCGCCGGAAAGCGCGGCGCGCCCGGTGCCTGGAAACCGACGGAGCCATCGGCGTAGCGATACCGCTCCGGGTCCACGGCCAGGAGCGTCGCGCGCGTCGTGTCGCCCGCGGCGGGGCCGCGGAAGAAGAGCAGGTCGCGGCCGATGGCACGGCGGAGCGTGCTCTGCTGGTCGGTGCCGCCGTCGTACGTGGCGGTGAGGATGCTCACCGCCGGATCGAGCGGGAAGAGCGACGCGGGGTCGAGGAGGCCGAGGTTGAGCCGCTGGTCGCTGGCACCCTTGGGCACCGCCACCGGCAGCGTGCGGCGGACCAGGACGCGGCCCGAGTTGTAGATGGTGAGCCCGGTCTGGGCGCTGAGCGGAAGCGCGGCGGCGAGCAGCAGCGCCGCCACGAGCGAAAGTCGCAGGGACTTGGTCATCGGGGGAGATACTCCATGGCGATGCGGCTCACGATGCGCCGCATGAGGACATACGTGGCGAGGACGGCGATGGCGCCGTAGATCCGGCCCAGCGTCGGCTCGGCAGGGACACGGAACCAGACATAGAGCGCCATGAGAAAGGTGGCGCCCAGCGCCACGCGCCCCGCGAGCCGGCTGGCCCGCACCTGGCGCCTGGCGTGGCAGTCGGGGCAGTCGGTGCCCCACTGGAGGCCGAAGATCCGCTTGCCGCAGGTGAGGCAGGGAACGTCAGGCGATCCGCCGGACAACTGCATCGCCGAACTCCGTCGTCGTGGCGGTCCCGCCGAGGTCGCGGGTCCGCACCTGGTCCTGCTCGATGACCCGCGCCACCGCGGCGCGGACCCTGTTGCCGGCCCCGACCTCGCCGATGTGGTCGAGCATCATGGCGCCGGCCAGGATGAGGGCGGCGGGATTGGCCACCCCCTTCCCGGCGATGTCGGGGGCGCTGCCGTGCACCGCCTCGAAGACGGCGGCGTCCGTCCCGATGTTGCCGCCCGGCGCCAGGCCGAGCCCGCCGATCAGCCCCGCCGCGAGGTCGCTGAGGATGTCGCCGAACATGTTGGTCGTGACCATCACGTCCATCTGCCCGGGCCGGATCACCATCTGCATGGCGGCGTTGTCGATGATCAGGTCGTTGAACGCCACCCGGCCCTCGTACTCCGCGGCCACTGCGCGGCCCACCTCGAGGAAGAGCCCGCTGACCATCTTGAGGATGTTGGCCTTGTGGACCACGGTGACCTTCTTGCGGCCGTTGCGCACCGCGTACTCGAAGGCGTAGCGGATGATCCGCTCGCAGCCGAGCCGGGTCACGATGGCCATCGACTCCGCCACCGCCCGCGGGTCGTCGCCCACGCGCACGAAGTGCTCGACCCCGACGTACAGCCCCTCGACGTTCTCCCGCACCAGCACCAGGTCCACGTTGGGGAACTTCCCGACGCCCGCGATGCTGCGGGTGGGGCGCACGTTCGCGTAGAGCTCGAATTCCTTCCGGAGCGCCACGTTGACGGAACGGAACCCGGTCCCGACCGGCGTGGTCAGGGGGCCCTTGAGGGCCAGCCGGGTGCGGCGGATGCTCTCGACCGTGGCCTCGGGGAGCGGATCGCCCGAGCGGTCCACGGCCGCCATGCCCGCGACCTGCTCGT
>CAYUOK010000056.1:4993-7054 GCA_964446395.1 uncultured Gemmatimonadaceae bacterium
TCGGGGAGCGGATCGCCCGAGCGGTCCACGGCCGCCATGCCCGCGACCTGCTCGTCCCAGTCGAATTTCACGCCGGTGGCCTGGAGCACCTTCCGGGTGGCGGCGGTGATCTCCGGGCCGATGCCGTCGCCCGGGATCAGGGTGACGACGTGGCTCATGGCTCGGCGGTGACCGAGGGGAAGAGGATCTTGAGCACCGAGTCCATGGCCGCCGCCGGAGTGGCGCCGGAGGCGACGATGTAGCTGCGGAAGACGACGTCGCCCGCGCGAGTGTCCACGCCGACGAAGTTCGCCCGCGCCTCGACCTGCCCGGCGCTGTCGTGCTGGAACGACAGTGACGCCGGCACGAAGACGAAGCGCCCTCCCGCGATGGCCATCAGGGTGCGGAGGTTCGAGATCATCGGGTCGGGCACCTTGACGATCTGCGGGTCGCGGAGCGCGGCCTGCCCCATGTAGTCGGGATCCGCCGCGATTCCCGGCGCGCTGCGCGCAAGGCTCCGCATCTGGTCGGGGAGCTTCCACTTGACCTCGGGGGCCCGCAGCTGCATCCCGTCGCCCAGCGTCATGTCCACCCACTTCGTGCTGCTGGCCCGGTCGGTGAACGGCGCCTTGCCGGCGAGCGAATCACGCGCCACGACCAGCGTGGACGGCAGCACGCCGACCACCTGTCCGGCGATTCCCAGGAGGTTCATCGGGGCCGCGGGCGGCATCTTCTGGTTGGGATTCGGCTTCGGTGCCGGCGTCGTCTGCGCCTCGACCGGATCGGGGCCGACCGGCGCCTGGCTGCCGCCGGCGCAGGCCGCGAGCCCGACGAGGAGGAAGAGGCGGGATATATGATTCACGAGGACTCCCTTGTCAGGTAAGTCACTGTTGGACAACGTGATGTACCCCCCAAGGCCAAACTGCGCCAAGGGGCGTAAGCCGCGGAAATCTAATGGGATGGGGGGGTAGGGGCGAGGGAGCGCTATTCGAGCGAGAGGCCGCCGTCCACGACCAGCACCTGCCCCGTCACGTGGCGGGCGTCGTCGGAACAGAGGAAGGCGATGACCTTGGCGACGTCGGCCGGCTCGGCCACCCGCCCCAGGACGCTGTGCTTCTTGGCCCGCTCGACCACGTCGTCGGGCAGCATGCCCATCCGCTCGGTCCGAATGAAGCCGGGGGCGACGGCGTTGACGTTCACGTTCGAGGGGCCGAGCTCCACGGCCGCCGCGCGGGTCAGCCCGATGACGCCCGCCTTGCTCGCAGCGTAGTTGGCCACGCCGAACCCCGGCCGCTCCGCCTGGTGGGCGCTGACGTTCACGATCTTGCCGTACTGCTGCTCCCGGAACCCCTGCGACACCGCGCGGATGCACTGGAAGGTCCCGGTGACGTTCGTCTCGAGCACTTCCTTCCACGCACGGTCGGTCATCCGCCAGAGCGCGCCGTCCATCGCGATGCCGGCGTTGTTGACCAGGATATGGAGGCCGCCCAGCTCGGTCCGCACCGCCTCCATGAAGCGGTCCACCGCCGCCGCGTCCCGCACGTCGCACTTGGCGGCGTAGACCTGCACACCCATGGCGCGGAGCGCCGTCTCGGTGAGCAGCGCCTGCTCGGTCACGTCCCGTCCCGGCAAGTCCACGAAGCAGAACGCGACGTGGCACCCCTGCCGCCCGAACTCGAGGGCGATCGCGCGGCCGAGGCCGGTGGCGCCGCCGGTGACGACCGCCACCTTGCCCCGGAACCCGGTGTCGATGGCCTGCGGGCTCGGGCGCTCCAGCGTGGCGCCGCTGCTTCGGCGTCCCGCCGCGGCCTGCCAGTGGCCGCCCTTGTACTCCGATGGGGGGGTGGGCATAGGAGGTCGAAGGTACGGCGCGGAAGGGGGGAGGGCAAGACGGCCCGGCAGCGGGGCAGCGGGGCCGGAGGTGCTTCCCGTCACTCTGGGTTGCGGCCATCTTAGTCAAATGCAGACACTGCTCTGGATTCTCGTCTCGGCTGTGGGCGCCGTCGCGTGGGGCGTCCTCGCGCTCCATCGCGGCGAGTCCATCAACGCCGCCTGGCTGGTGCTGGCGGCGGTGGGCACCTA
>CAYUOK010000057.1:0-7043 GCA_964446395.1 uncultured Gemmatimonadaceae bacterium
CGGATCGACGAGGTCCGGACGAACCACGAATCGCGGGCGTAGTAGATCAGCTTGCTGCGGCACCGCCAGCAATGGGGGTAGCTGTGGACGTACTGCTCGGTGAGGAGGTGCCGCCCGTCGGCCTTGAGCCGGCGGATGATCAGTTCGTTCGTGTCGTCGGCCGTGACGAGCAGGCCCTCGAGCTCGGGCCAGCTGGTGCCGACGAAGGTCCCGTCCGCCGCCACCGGACGGAGGAGCGCCAGGCCGTGGGCCTGACCGGCGGCGTAGTCGTCGGCGCCGAAGGCCGGGGCCATGTGCACGATGCCGGAGCCGTCGGTGGCCGTGACGAAGTCTCCGGTGATGACCACCCCGTGGAGCTTGTCGTCAGGCAGCGGCACGACATCGAGCGGCCGGCGGTACCGGAGCCCCGCCAGGTCGCTGCCGCGTACCACCCGCGCGGGCGCAGGCACCGCGCCCTCGCCGAAGAGCCGGCCGAGGATCCGCGGCGCCAGGCTCGTGGCGAGCACCAGCCGGCGGCCCGGAGTCCTGGGGTCGGCGTACTCGCCATACTCGAGCTCGGGATGCACGGCGGCGGCCACGTTCGACGGGAGGGTCCAGGGCGTCGTCGTCCAGACGACGAGTTCCCTGCCCGAGTCATCGTGGAGCGGGAAGGTCACGAAGATCGCCCGGTCGCGGACCTCCTCGTACCCCTGCGCCAGCTCGTGGCTGGAGAGGACGGTGCCGCAACGCGGGCAGTAGGGCAGCACGCGATGGCCGCGGTACAGGAGCCCGCGGTCGTGCAGCCGGCGGAGGATCCACCAGACCGACTCGACGTACTCGTTGCTGAAGGTGATGTAGGGATGCTCGTAGTCGAGCCAATACCCGATCCGGTCGGAGAGCGCCTCCCAGTCGGACTTGTAGGTGAAGACGCTGCTGCGGCAGAGCGCGTTGAACCGCTCCACGCCGTATTCCTCGATCGCCTTCTTGCCCTTGAGCCCGAGCTGCTTCTCGACCTCGATCTCCACCGGCAGTCCGTGGGTGTCCCACCCGGCGATCCGCGTGACCGATCGCCCCTGCATGGCGCGGAAGCGGCAGACGAGGTCCTTGATGGTGCGGGAAAAGACGTGGTGGATGCCCGGGCGCCCATTGGCGGTCGGCGGCCCCTCGTAGAACACGAACGGCGCGCCGGCGGCCCCTGCTGCCATGCTCCGGCGGAAGAGGTCCTCGGCCTTCCAGGTATCGAGGAGCTGCCGCTCGAGCTGGTCGGCGCCGAGTTCGGGGAGTGTCGGGAATCCCATCAGTGAACGCGGGGCGGCGAGGCGCTCACGCCTGCTTCTTCAGCACGAGTTCGGAGGAGGCCGACTGGGCGGCGGCCTGCGCGTAGGACTGCAGCCCTTCCACCTCGCCGAGCTGGCGTTCGAGCAGGGCGCGGAAGTTGGCGAGGAAGGCCGCAAACTGCCGCTTCCCGGCGTCGGTCCGCTCGCGCAGGAGCCGGTCTTCGCCCTGCGCCTCGTTGAGCTGCCTGAGCGCCTCGACCTTCGCCTCCCGGAGGATCAGGTCGGCGTCCTTCCGGGCCTGCTGCTCCGAGTCCAGCCGGAGCTGCTGCGCGGCGAGGAGGGCCTCGTTCATGGCGCGCTCCCGTTCCCGGAAGGCCCGCAACTGTTCTTGGAACCCGCGCGCCCGCTCCTCGAGCTGCGCCCGCTCGCGGAGCACCCGCTCGAACTCCTCCGAGACCCGCTGCTTGAACGAATCGACGAGCGCCGGATCGTACCCGCGGAAGGCGCGCGGGAACTCGTGGCCCCGGATGTCGTGTGGCGTGAGATGGAAGCTGTCGTCCGTCATCCCTGGCGTCCCCCGAACAGGATCGTGCCCAACCGGACCATCGTGGCCCCTTCCTCGACTGCGACTTCGAAATCCGACGACATGCCCATCGAGAGTTCCTGAAGGCCGTGGCCCGCGGCGACGGCGGTATCGCGGAGGCCGCGGAGCAGGCGGAATGCGGCCCGCTGGCGCCGCGTGTCGTCGGTCAGCTCCGCCATCGTCATCAGGCCGCGCACCTCGAGTCGGCGGCAGCCCCGGATCGCGTCCAGCAACGCCGGCAGCTCGCCGGGCTCCACCCCGCCCTTTTGCGGCTCCCCCGAACAGTTGACCTGGACGAGCACCGCCTGCCGGGCTCCCTCCGGCATCCGCCGGTCGAGCTCCTGGGCCAGCGCGATCCGGTCCACCGAGTGGATGAGCGCAAATCGCCCCACCGCTCGCCGTGCCTTGTTCTGCTGGAGCGTCCCGATGAGGTGCCAGTCGATGGCGAGGTCCGGCAGCGCGTCCTGCTTTTCCAGCGCCTCCTGGACCCGGTTTTCACCGACCGCCCGCAATCCGGCCCCGGCGGCGGCCCGGACGGCGTCGGGACCGAAGGTCTTGGTCACCGCGATGATCGTGACCGGCTGCCCCTGACCCGACCGGGCCTGCGCGGCGCTGATCTTCTCCCGCACCGACGCGAGCCGGTGCGGGAGGTCCGGGAATGTCATAACCGTGAAAAATACAACGAGTTGAGCCGGAATTGCAGGGACGATCAGGGGGAATCGACGGCCGGAAGGAGAGGCCGCATGCGCACTTGGGAGAGTGCGGAAGCGAGCGCTGGATTCGGGGAGAGTTCGAAGGCCAACTCGAGGTTTCTGACCATCCGCGCTTCATCACCGGCCGACTGGTAGGCATAGGCCAGCTGGGTCGGCGGGAGCGCCAGGGTCGACGCGAAGGACCGGCTGGTGATTTCCAGGTCGCGCGATGCGGTGGTCCGCAGGCCGGCGTACCGATAGGTCTCCCAGACCAGGCGATCAGTCGTCGGCACATCGAGCAGGGCTCCGGCCAGTCGCTGGCGGTCGATGCCCGGCGCGAGCGAATCAGGCTCGGAGGGCTGCAACTCGAACACCAGGCCTTTCTGGACCAGGTAGGGATCGAGCGACAGGAAGTTCCGGCCCGTCGTGACGGACCACGCCACTGGGCGCCGGCCGAGATTCTGCTGGACCACTCGCGCCGCGACGAAATCGCTGGTGTAGAACACGGTACCCGCCGCGTACGTCCGCCGATACGGGCCGAAGTTGACGCTGACCGCCTCCCCGAGCTGGCGAGGATACGCCGCCTCGATCTCGGCGTCCGTCATCGGCAGCGTCGGCCAGTCGGGGCGAGCCGCCGCCCGGCCCTGCCAGATGGGCGGCGCCGTGGCCTCGTCGAACTGCGGGATGGCGCCGTCGCGCAGCTGGCGAGCGTACCAAGGGGTGTTGGCCAGAGCGAGGCAGACGATGGTCACGTCCCGGCGGATCCCCTCCACCTCCTGTGCCCACCACAGGGGAAAGGTGTCGTTGTCGCCGTAGGTGAAGAGGACGCCGTACGGCGGCACGGAGTTGAGGAGGTCGTAGGCGAAGTCGGCCGCGAGCCGGGCGTCGGGGCCGTGGCGACGGCTCGCCGCGCTCACGTTGGCCGCGGCGGGGAGGAGCGCCACGAGAAAGAGCAGCGGCACCGCCAGGCGCCACGGGGCGGACCCGGCGCGCCGGAGCGCGGCGCGGACCAGCGACGCCAGCCCGATGCCGGCCCACACACCCCACACCAGGAAGCTCACGACGAAGAAGTAGTCCCGCTCGCGGACCTCGTGCTGTCCGCTTTCGGGAAAGAGGTCGTACCCGAGCGACGCCCCGGGCTTGAAGTTCATGTACGCCACGAGCCCGGCGCCGGTGACCACGAAGAGGGTGAAGAGGAGCCACCACCCTGCGCGATCCGCGCGCCGGTGCGCCACCAGGCCGCCCAGCCCGAGCGCGGTGACGAGCGCGGCGCCGAGGAGCTGGCCGTTGAGGAGGCCGGCCCCCCACTTCGCGGCACCCCGCGCCCACTGCCAGTTGAAGTACTGCAGGTAGTTCTGGATCTGCAGCCAGATGATGGTGAGGCTGCGCCCCGGGTTGGTGGGGCCGTGCGGAATCGTCGGATCGTCCAGCGGAGTCCGGACCGGGTATTGCTCGCGACGGATCACGGCGAGGAGGGCGTCCCAGGTCGAAGGATCGGCCTCATTGGGCGTGGGCGACTGGCCGGCCCGGATGTACAGGAAGAGGTAGGTGGTGACGCCGATGGCCGCCACGGCGAACGACAGCAGCGCAAAGGGCAGCATCCCTGCCATGGAGGCGAACAGCGCGGCGGCCACGAAGCAGAGCCCGCCGAGGATGATGAGCGGCGTGCTGCCCAGGCCGGTGCCGATGAGGAGGGCCCAGAGGCCGGCCACCACCGCCACCGTGGCCCATTCGCGCCGGCGCTCGTCCGCCGACCCGGCGGGCGTGCCGTGCACGGTGGCGGCCAGGAACATCACCACCGCCGGCCCCGCCAGCAGCGCGAGGAGGTGGTTGCCCATCGAGATGCCGGCCAGGTACACGACGAGGAGGATGAGCCGAAGAGAGCGCTCCGTGCCGCGTGCCGCGCGCCACCGGAGGCAGAGCCAGCAGATCAGCGCGATGGTGAAGGTCGCGACGCTGTAGACCTCGGTCTCGTTGGAGTTCTGCCAGTGCGTGAAGGTGAACGCCGACATGAGACCCGCGGCCATGCCGCCCCCGAGCGCGAGCAGCCGACGGAGCCCGGGCGCCAGGTCCGCGCCGCCGCGGTGCAGCGTCTCGTGGGCCACCAGGAAGAAGAACCCCGCGGCCATCGCGCTGAAGGTGGCGCTCATCAGGTTCGTGCGCCACGCGTACTCCCCGACCGGGAAGAGGACGGCCCAGACGTGGCCGAGCATGACGAAGAGCGGCGTCCCCGGAGGATGCGGGATCCCCAGGTTGTGGATCGAGGCGATCAACTCCCCCGCGTCCCAGAAGGTCACGGTCGGCGCGAGGGTCAGGACATATCCGGCCAGCACGAGTCCGAAGACGCCGAGCGCCGCCAGGTACGGTGGCCGGGAGTGGTCGAGGTCGGTCAGTGGGCGGCTCCGAGAGCGTGGGCGACGGCGAGCGCGTCGCGCACCGCCGAGGGTTCGTGGACACGGAAGAGTCGGGCGCCCCGCGCGTAGGCCAGGGCGCAAAACGCGGCCGTCGCGCGGTCGCGGTCGTGCAGGTCGCGTCCGGTGACGGCGCCGAGAAACCGCTTGCGCGACGGGCCAACAAGGATCGGGCGCCCGAGCGCACGCAGCGCGGACAGTTGATCGGCGAGAAGGATATTCTGGTCGGCGGTCTTCGAGAACCCGAAGCCGGGGTCGACCACCATCCGGTCGGCGGCAACGCCGGCGGCGGTGGCCCGGTCAACGGCCGACCGCAGTTCAGTGATGACCCCGCCGACCACGTCTCCGCCGTACTCCGCCTCGTCGTGGGACGCCATGCTGGCGACCGTTCCGCGCGAGTGCATCAGGACGACTCCCGCGCCTGCCTCGGCCACGACGGCGGCCATCGCGGGATCGAGCCGGAGTCCGGAGACGTCATTGATGACGGAGGCCCCCGCCGCCAGGACTGCGCGGGCCGTCTCGGCCTTCACGGTATCCACCGAGAGCGGGACGGCAGGCCAGCGCTCACGCAAGGCCGCCACCACGGGCACCACGCGGGCGATTTCCTCGTCCGCCGGCACCGGCGTAGGCCGCCCGGGCCGGGTCGATTCGCCCCCGACGTCGAACATGGTCGCGCCCCCGTCCAGCAGTTCCTCCGCCCTCGCCACCGCCGCCGCCACGGTGGGCAGCCTCCCGCCGTCGCTGAAGCTGTCCGGCGTGACGTTGAGTATCCCCACGATGACCGGTCGGTCGAGATCGAGCGAACCGGCCGCCGTGATCCAGACGCCGGGCAACTCGACCGGCAGGGCCAGGCCGACCTGGAACGCCAGCTCCGCGAGCTCGGGGGGGCCCACCCAGGGCCGCGCCAGCGCCTGCAACCGTGCCCGACTCCCGCTGACCAGCGCCCCGGTCTCAGTCGTGAGCACGTCGAGCCCGAGCTTGCCGCCGGCATACGCGACGAGCGCCTCGCGGGTCTCGGCGTCGAGGCCGGACAAGAGCAATGCGGCCGGCTCGGTACCCTGAGCGGCCGCATCGGCCTTCCATTCCTCGAAGCCCCCCGCCCGGAGCGCCGCCCGCACCGCCTCCCGCGAGGCCGCGGCGAGCGGGGTCACCTTCACGCGCCGGCGGGCTCCGCGGGCGGGGCGCCAAGCGCAGGAAGCGCCGCCGGGGAGGCGGCCTTCGGGGCGGCCGCCGCGGCGGGCGCCGGCGGCGCGGGCGGCGCCTCGCGAGGAGGCAGCGGGAGGTTCTTCACGAGCAGGTCGAGATCCTCCCGATCGATCGTCTCCCGCTCCAGCAGCGCCTGGGCGATGCGCTCGAGCAGGTCCTTGTGCTCCTTCAGCAGGACGCTGGCCTTGGCGTAGGCCTCGTCGAGCAGGCGCTTGACCTCGTCGTCCACCATTTCGGCGGTGCGCTCCGACACTTCACGCCGCTGCCCGAATTCCCGACCGAGGAAGACTTCCTGCTCGCGGTCGCCGATGGCCATGGCACCGACACGCTCGCTCATGCCGAACTGGGTGACCATCCGCCGGGCCAGTCCGGTGGCCCGCTCGATGTCGTTGCCGGCGCCCGTCGTCACCTTTTCCGGACCGAAGATCAGTTCCTCGGCCACCCGGCCGCCGAAGAACATCGCGAGATTTCCGATCAACCAGTCCTTGGTGTAGCTGTGCCGGTCGGTCTCGGGAAGCGACGCGGTGAGGCCAAGGGCCCGGCCGCGCGGCACGATGGTGACCTTGTGCACCGGGTCGCTGCCCTGCGTCTTGATGGCCACCACGGCGTGCCCCGCCTCGTGATAGGCCGTGAGCTTCCGCTCGTCCTCGGTGAGGACCAGGCTCCGCCGCTCGACGCCGAGCATCACCTTGTCCTTGGCGTCCTCGAAGTCCGCCATGGAAACGAGCGTCTTGTTGGTCCTGGCCGCCAGCAGCGCCGCCTCGTTGACCAGGTTGGCGAGGTCCGCGCCGGCCAGGCCGGGCGTGCCCTTCGCCAGGATCTCGAGGTGGACGTCGGCCGCGAGGGGGATCTTGCGTGTGTGCACCCGGAGGATGCCCTCCCGGCCGCGCACGTC
>CAYUOK010000058.1:0-4951 GCA_964446395.1 uncultured Gemmatimonadaceae bacterium
CGCGCGAGCGGGATCGAGGTGGCGCCGGTGAACGCCCCCTTCGGCTCCCAGTGGACGTCCTGGGCGCCCACGCGAATGTCCTGCCGACCGCGGAGCGCCCCGGCGGCCGCCTCGATCGACACCGCCGGGGGGAAGAACCAGAGCGTCCTCCCCTCGGCCGGCGCCGTCGCACCGAGGAACTGCGCCGCATACGCGCGGGCCTCGGCGGGATCGACCTGCATCTTCCAGTTGGCGGCGAACAGGAGACGACGCATCGGCTACTTCTTCGCGGCCGGACGGAGGTCGAGGTCCTGGAAGTCGAAGCTGAAGTCCACTTCAGGCGAGGCGGGCTTCATCGTGGCGCCGGCCACCTTGCCCTCCTCGTTGAGGGTGAAGGTCACGAAGGCGTCGGCCCGGAGCTCCCGGTCCCGCCACTTCACCAGCCAGGTGTCGTACTGCCAGTGGACGAGGTCGCCGACCAGCGCCGGCGTCTTGTCGAACTTCATGACGAGACCGCCGTTCTCGAACGTCACCGTGACCGTCCCGTACCAGGCGTCCTCGTAGGTCGTGGCGTAGCGCGGCAGCGGCAGCGAGGGCTTCGACAGGCTGTCGCGCGCCGCCGCCGTGGCCCTGTTCTCCGCGGCCATCATGGAGTCCGCCCGCGCCATGCGCCGGGTGTATCCCCCGAGCCAGTCGAAGGGCGGGGCGTTCAGGTAGTAATCCAGCACGTGCAGGCCGATGGCCTGGAACGCCGCGCCGGACTCCTGGTTGGTGAGGACCACGACGCCGACCTTCTGGTTGGGCAGCATCATCAGCAGCGAGACGTACCCCGGGAGGCCGCCGGTGTGGGTCACCAGCTTCTCGCCGCGGTAGTCGCGGAGGAAGAAGCCGAGGCCGTATCCCTGGAAGTTCGCCGTGTAGGGCGCCAGTTCCTTCGGCGCCGGCCCGGTCGGCAGCGGCGTGACGACGCTCCACTGCTGGCGCGTGGTGGACTGCCTCCAGAGCCGCTTGTCGCCCACCCGGCCGGAGTCCATCTGCGCGATCATCCACCGAGCCATGTCGTTGGCGCCGGCGTTGATTCCGCCCGCAGGGTCGGTGTTCGGGTCGGAGAACGGCTTGATGACCCGCACCACGCCGTCGACCTTCGCGTGGGTTCCGGACACGTTGCCCTGCGCATCGCCGGCGGCGGCGTGGGTGGTGGTCGCCTCCTTCATGCCCACCGGCCTGATGATCCGGTTGGTCACGAAGTCCGACCAGCTCTGCCCCGACACCGCCTGGATCAACTGTCCTGCCACGAGGTACAGGACGTTGTCATAGGCGTAGGCGCTGCGGAAGCTCGTGGCGGGCTCGATGTAGCGGAGCCGCTGCATGATTTCCTGCGGGGTGTACGTGGTGGGAGGCCACCAGAGGAGATCGCCGGCGCCGAGCCCCAGCCCGCTGTTGTGCACCAGGATGTCCCGCACGGTGATCTGTCGCGTGACCCAGGAATCCCACATCATGAACTGCGGGAGGTAATTCACGACCGGCGCGTCCCACTCGAGCTTGCCCTCCTCCACCAGCATCCCGAGCGCGAGCGCGGTGAACGCCTTGGTGTTGGAGGCGATGCCGAACCGGGTGTCGGCGTCGACCTTGTCCGAGGAGCCGAGCCGCTTCACCCCGTAGCCCTTCGCCAGGACGACCTGCCCGTCCTTGACGATGGCGATGCCCATCCCGGGCACGTCGAACTGTTTCATGACCGACGCCACATAGGCGTCGAAGTTCGGCGGCGGCGCGGCGGGCCTGGCCTGGGCGGCCAGCGTGAGCGGGAACAGCAGGGCGACGGCGAACGGTCGGAGGAGACGCATGGGAGCCTCAGCTTTCGTCGAGTGCAGAAACGCCCGGCAGGACCTTGCCCTCGAGAAATTCGAGGGAGGCACCGCCGCCGGTTGAGACGTGGGTGATGCGATCGGCTAGCCCCGCGGCGGCCACAGCCGCGGCAGAGTCGCCCCCGCCGACGACCGTGACAGCCCCGGCGTCGGTGGCGCGCGCCATCGCCTCGGCGACAGCCATCGTGCCGTGGTCGAAGGGAGGCGTCTCGAAGACGCCCATCGGGCCGTTCCAGATCACGGTGCCGGCGGCGGTGATCCGGGCGGCAAACTCCCGCTCGCTCCTGGGGTCGATGTCGAACATGGCCCAGCCCGCCGGGATGGCGTCCCGCGGTACCGTGCGGGTCTCCGCCGCCCCCTCCAGCTTCTGGGCCACGACCGCGCCGACCGGGAGCACCAGCTTGCCGCCGGCACGCCCAAGCAGCGCCGCAGCCATCTCGACCCGGTCGTCCTCCACCAGGGAGTTCCCGACCTCGAGCCCCATCGCCTTGAAGAAGGTGCAGGCCATGGCGCCCCCGATGAGGATCGCGTCCACGGCGGGGAGCAGGGCCTCGATCAGGTCGATCTTGCCGGAAATCTTGGCGCCGCCCATGACCGCCACGAACGGCCGCTTCGGCTGGGCCAGCGCCTGGCCCAGATACTGGAGTTCCTTCTCCATCAGGAACCCCGAGACGGCCGGCTTGAGGAGCCGCGCGACCCCTTCGGTGCTCGCGTGCGCCCGGTGCGCGGAACCAAACGCGTCGTTGACGAACAGATCGCCCAACGCCGCGAACCGCTCGGCCAGCGCCGGGTCGTTCGCTTCCTCGCCGGGATAGAAACGGGTGTTCTCCGCCACGGCGATCCCGCCGCGCGGCATGTGCCGCGTCGTGGCCACCGCGTCGGCCGAGGTCGGATCCGGCAGGAAGGTGACCGGCGAACCGAGCAGCCCCTCGAGGGCGCGGACCACCGGTTCCATCGAGTACTTGGGGTTCGGCCCTCCCTTGGGGCGGCCGAGGTGCGACAGGAGCACCACGCGGGCGCCGCGGTCCCGGAGGTACCGGATGGTGGGGAGTGCGGCGCGGATGCGAAGGTCGTCGGTTACGCGTCCGTCGGCGATCGGGCAGTTGAAGTCCACCCGGACCAGCGCCCGGCGGCCCTCGAGCGCCGCCGGGTCGAGCGAGGCCAGCGTCCGCTTCACAGTCGCGCGCCGATGTAGGACATGAGGTCCACGCAGCGCGCCGAATACCCCATCTCGTTGTCGTACCAGCTGGTCACGTTGACCAGGGTCCCGTCCACGACGTTGGTGGACAACAGGTCGACCGTGCTCGACGCGATGTTGCCGATGTAGTCCACCGAGACGAGCGGTTCGTCGCTCACCGCCAGGACCCCCTTCATGGCGCCCGCGGCGTACTCCCGGAAGGCGGCGTTCACTTCCTCCGCCGTCGTGCTCCGCTTGACCTCGACGGACAGGGCGACCACCGAGACGTCCGGCGTCGGGACGCGCAGGGACACGCCGTCGATCTTCCCCTTCACCTCCGGAAGCACCAGTCCGGTCGCCTTCGCGGCACCCGTGCTCGTCGGGATGATCGAGACCGCGGCGGCACGCGCCCGGCGGAGGTCCTTGTGCGGGAGGTCGAGGATCTGCTGGTCGTTCGTGTAGGAGTGGATGGTGGTCATGAACCCGTGCACGAAGCCGAACCGCTCCAGGATCACCTTGACGACCGGGACGAGGCAGTTCGTGGTGCAGCTGGCGTTCGAGATGACGTGGTGCGCGGCCGGGGCGTACTTGTCGTGATTGACGCCGTACACGATGGTCACGTCTTCCTTCTTGGCAGGCGCGGAGATGACCACCTTGCGTGCTCCGGCCGCCAGGTGGAGCGCGGCCTGATCGCGGTCGGTGAACCGCCCCGTGGACTCGAGCACGATGTCCACGCCGAGCTCCTTCCAGGGCAGCTTGGCCGGGTCCTTTTCCGACAGGACCTTCATGGTGTCGCCGTTGACCACCAGGGCCCCCTCGCGGGCCTCGACGGAGCCGTCGAAGCGGCCGTGCACCGAGTCGTACTTCAGCAGGTGGGCCAGGGTCTTGGTGTCCGTGAGGTCGTTGACCGCCACGAAATCGAGGTCGGTGGACCCGAGCTTCTTGGCCGCGCGCACCACGTTACGCCCGATTCGGCCGAACCCGTTAATGCCGACTTTGACCGCCATGATTTCTCCTGTGAGAGGACCGGAACGCCGGAAAATAACCCGAATCGGCCGGGCCGCACCCTCAAGCCAGCATCGTCGCCGGCGGGCGGGCCCGCGCGAAGGTGACCGCGTCCACCCGGGTCGCCCCGGCGCCGGCCAGGGCCAGCGCCGCCTCGGCGAGGGTGGCGCCGGTCGTGAGGACGTCGTCCACGAGCACGACCCTGCCTTCCACACGACGGGAAGCCTCGAATGCCCCGGAGACGTTCACTCGGCGCGCCTCCGGCGTGAGCTTGGTCTGGGTGCCCGTCTCGCGGCGCCTGAGGAGGAGGTCGGTCCGGACCTCGTGTCCCCCGAAGCGCGCGAGGGCCGCCGCGAGCCGCTCGGCCTGGTTGTATCCGCGGGTGCGGAGCCGCCGCTTCCCCAACGGAATCGGCACGAGGACGCTCGGCACCTGCAGCAGGGGTACGGGCTGCATGCCGGCTGCCACCGCTTCGGAGACCCGCCACCAACCGTCGTACTTCAGGCGGTGCATCGCCTGTCGGGCGCCCTCGTCCAGCCAGACCGCCGCCCACACCGCGGCGAGGGCGTCGGGCCAGTCAGCGCAGAATCCGCAGCGCCCCTCGGGAGGGAGCGTCCCCCCGCAGCGCGTGCAATGCGGCGGAGCGACCCGGCGCCAGCGAGAGCGGCAGACACCGCAGACCAGCGCCTCGCCGTCGCTCCGCGGGACCGGCGCCTCGCAGGTGAGGCATTGGGGAGGGAGCAGCGCCCGTTCGAGCGCGGTGAGGAGGGGGCGGAGATCAATCGAGGGCAGCATGGAGCGCCGCCCGCATCACGTCGAGGGGAGGGGTCTGGTTCGGAAACCACCGGGTGAGGGCCGCCGCCCCCTGGGCAAGGAGCACTTCGCGGCCGTCGGCGGCGCGTCGGCCCGCCTTCCGCTGCGCGAG
>CAYUOK010000058.1:5051-6993 GCA_964446395.1 uncultured Gemmatimonadaceae bacterium
TCTTCCCACCAGAAGGTGTTGCAGGCGCCGAGCGACTCGACCCGTTCGGTGGGCCGTGTCACCGCGGCGGCCGCCACCGCCTTGTGAGGCACCGTGACGTTGCCGCCACCCCCGGCCGCGGCGAGTGCCGTCATCATGACCGGTACATGCTCCGCAGCGCAGGGCAGCGGAACGTACACCGCGTCGAGACCGAGCACCCTGAACGCCGCGTTCTGCATCGCGGGGGAGAGCGAATGCGCAACCGGCTGCCCCAGCAGCGCGAAGACGCGCGTCCTACCCCCGCGCACTGCGCCGCTCCTCGGCCAGGCGGGCGGCGACCATCGTCATCAGCGCGGCCAGTTCGTCGCGCGTCTGGCGATAGACCTCGAGATCGGACCCGAACGGGTCGGCGACTTCGGGAGTACCGTCGGAGCGGCCGGCATAGTCCCCCACGAGGTGCACGCGGCCCTCGGCACCCAGCTCGTGCACCCGGGCGCGATGATGGCGCGCCATGGTCAGGATCAGGTCCGCGTGCGAGACCACCTCGCTGGTGAGGAGCCGGGCGCGATGGCCAGACAGGTCCAGTCCGCTCTCCAACCCCACCAGGTACGCCCCTTCCGACGCCGGAGCCCCTTCCCAGGCGCCGGTGCCGGCGGACGAGACCGCGATGTCGGTGACGCCGCGCTCCTCCAGGGCGCGCCGAAGCAGCGCTTCGGCAAGGGCGCTGCGACAGGTGTTGCCCGTGCAAACGAGGACCACCCGGCGCGGCGCTGGCGTGGCTGGATCCGGCGTCACGGCGCGAGGCTCCCGACGGCGCGGCGCAGTTCCGTCCGGGGAATGGCGCCCTCGCGCACCATGCGCGGCAGCGGTTCCGTGCAGTCGACTATAGTGGACGGGGGCACGTTTCCGAGCACGCCGCCGTCGAGGACCAGAAGATCCCCGGCCCGCACCGCGTCGGCGAAGAGCGGCTCGATGCCCTCGGCACCGGCGGCGGGCGGGCTCCCTGGGCGGTTGGCGGAGGTCGACGTGAGCGGAACGTCGCATGCCGCGACCAGATCGCGGATGCCACGATGGGACGTGTATCGCACGCCGATGCCACCCTCCGCCCCACGCAGGCGGTCGGGGAGGCGCCCTTCCCCGCCCTTGAGGATCAGCGTCAGTGGTCCGGGCCAGAAAGCGGCGGCCAGCGCCTCCGCCGCGCGCGAGTAGACGAGGCCCCAGTCCTCCGGCATCTTCTGGCTCGAAACCAGCAGGAGAAACGGCTTCTTCGGGGGACGGCCCTTCAGGTTTGCCAGGGCGGTCAGCGCGGCTTCGGTGGGCGCACAGCCCAGTCCGTACACCGTCTCGGTCGGGTAGGCGAGCAGCTTCCCGGCGGCCAGGTGCGCGCGCACGACGGGAATTGCGCGCTCGATGTCTTCCGGGGTGAGAAACGGGAGGCTCATGGCATCATCCTCACCAGTGCATCCGCGAGCGCGAAATCGGCCGGGGTGGTGAGCTTGAGGTTGGAGGGCTGGTCGGGAACGATCTCGACGCGCCCCCCGATCCGCTCGACGAGTTCAGCGTCGTCGGTGCCCTGCACCGCGTCCGCGGCGGCGGCCTGCAGCGCCCGCTCGAGAAGCGCGCGCGGGAAGCCCTGCGGCGTCTGCGCCCGCCAGAGCCGCTGGCGAGGGATGGTCCGCTCGACAACGAGGGAGGAAGCCCCCTCCTCGACCTCCTTGAGCGTATCGCCAAGGGGCACCGCCGCCACGGCGCCTACCCCCCTGGCCGCCGCCGCGATCACCGCGTCGATCGTTTCCCGGGAGACGAGGGGGCGTGCGCCGTCGTGCACCAGCACCGTGGCGCAGTGTGCAGGGAGCGCCGCCATCGCGGACCGGACCGAGTCGCCTCGCTCTCTGCCGCCCGCCACCACGCGAAGCCGCTCCCCGACCAGGGGGGCCAGCCACTCCGGCGGCGCGGACGCGTC
>CAYUOK010000059.1:0-6880 GCA_964446395.1 uncultured Gemmatimonadaceae bacterium
GACGCGCACATGTCACTGCGAAAGTCGTGACCTGGTGATATGCGTACAGGCCGACCACCCAAGCCGATCGAGCAGAAGCGCCGCCTGGGCAACCCCGGCCAGCGCCCGTTGCCCACGCCTATCACGGCCCTTCCGGCCATCATCCACGCCGACGATGCCGCGCCCGGCTTCGCCGATGGCCGGGACATGCTCCAGCGACTCCTGGACGACGGTGGGAACGTCTGGATCGGACCGACCGACCGGGCGAAGACGCAGCGTGCGGTCGAGCTGTGGGACGACGTGGCCTTCGCCCGACGTGCCTGGCTCGCCGACCCGACCGATGCGACGACGGGCCGGATGTATCGCGACCTCGGCAAGGCGCTCGACGAATGCCTAGCGTCGCTGGGACTCGATCCCGTGTCGCGCAGCCGGCTGGGCGTCGCCGAGGTCAAGGTGCGCAGCAAGCTCGAGGAACTGCGCGACCGCCGAGCCGCCCGGAGCCGCGCTGGATGACCGCCGTGCCAGCAGCCGCCATCCGCGCCGGTGACGGTGCCATCGTGGCCGACTTCATCGAGGCCTCGTGCCGGATCACCAAGGAATCATTCGCGGGCCACGCGGGCAGCCCGCTCGAACTCCGTGACTGGCAGAAGGGGATGCTCGGTCGCCTGTTCGCGCGCGACCCGCGGACGGGACGCCGGCAGCACCGCTTCGGACTGATCGGCGTCCCGCGCAAGAACGGCAAGACGGCCGTGATCGCCGGTGTCGGGCTGTACGGCCTCCTGCTCGAGGATGCGGGTGCCGAGGTCTACGCGGTCGCCGGGGACCGTGACCAGGCGCGACTCGTCTTCGGCACTGCCAAGCGGATGATCGAGCTCGATGCCGAGATGACGGCCGAGACGAAGCTCTACCGCGATGCCATCGAGGTCCCGAGCACCGGGTGCGTCTTCCGGGTCCTGTCCGCGGAGGCGCCGCTCAAGGAGGGCCTGTCGCCGACCCTGACGGTGGTCGATGAGGTCCACGTCATCGACGAGGACCTGTGGAACGTCTTCGCCCTGGCGATGGGCGCCCGGACCGAGCCGCTGATGGTCGGCATCACGACGGCCGGTGCCCGCTACGGGTCGGGTGGCCGGGAGACCATCTGCTACCGGATGTTCGAGTACGGCTGTCGGGTGGCGTCGGGCGAGACCGACGACCCGACGTTCTACTTCGAATGGTGGGCGGCGCCCGATGGTGCGGACTACCGCAAGCCCGAGACGTGGCGCCTTGCCAATCCGGGCTACGGCGACATCCTCGACCCGGCCGACCTGGTCGCGGCCGTCGGGCCGACCATGGAGCACGAGTTCCGGACCAAGCGGCTGAACCAGTGGACCACGGCCGCGCAGACCATCTTCCCGTCCGGGGCGTGGGATGCCTGCGCTGAACCTCGCGCGGTCACAGGTCCGGTGATCCTCGGCTTCGATGGTTCATGGACCGGTGACTCGACCGCCATCGTCGGGGCGACGGTGGAAGCGGAGCCCTACGTGTTCCAGGTCGCGGCATGGGAGCGCCCGGCCGACGACCCCCACTGGCGCGTCGACAACGCAGCCGTGGATGAGGCGATGTCAGCGGCGCTCCGGACCTATGACGTGGCCCGGATCGTCTGCGACCCGCACGAGTGGCGGGCGCAGCTGGCCGACTGGACCGACCGCGGGTGGCCGGTGGTCGAGTGGCCGAACGTGCTGGGCAACACCGTCCCGGCGTGGAAGGAGTTCTACGCCGCGGTCATGGAGCGGCGCCTGACCCACGATGGTGACCCTGCGATGGCACGCCATGTCGCCAATGCCGTCCTGAAGGTCGACCACCGCGGCGCCCGCCCGACCAAGGAATACGGGTCATCGACCCGCAAGATCGACCGCCTGATCGCCGCGATGATGGCCTTCGACCAGGCACGGCGACCGGTGGTCGACGCCGTCCCTGTCTGGGGATTCACCCTGTGAAGCGCGCGGCCATGGCCATCCGGGCGCTGATCGCTGCCGTCTGGCGACGCGTGGACGTCGAAGGGTTCCTGCTACTTGCAGGTACCATATTGCTGGCGATCGGGTCGTCGTACCTGTCGCCGGCCGGCCCGTATTTCGTGGTCGGTGCGATCTGTGTCGTGGCAGCGCTCGGGCTCGCCGTCGTCCCTGAGAGGAAGGCGTAGATGGGTCTGTTGCGTGACCGCTTCTCCAGTGTCCGTCGCGCCGCCGACTGGCTGACGGCTGATGATGGCCCTGATTATTCACCACCCACCCCGGCCGGCGTGTCCGTGACGCGGACCTCGGCCCTGGGCCTGACGACGATATGGCGATGTGTGGACCTCATCACGCACGCCGTGGCACTGGCCCCGACCGAGGTCGTCGTCAAGATCGCCGCCAGCTCGTTCATCGAGTACGACCGCCCACGGTGGCTGTCACTCCCCGACCCGACCCAGCCCAACTACACGATAGGCGACTACTTCGGGGACCTGACCGCGTCCATGCTCCTCGACGGCAACTACTTCGTCGATGTCTACC
The DNA here is from genome assembly GCA_964446395.1 of uncultured Gemmatimonadaceae bacterium. GTDB lineage: Bacteria > Gemmatimonadota > Gemmatimonadetes > Gemmatimonadales > GWC2-71-9 > SPDF01. The sequence continues at coordinate 2,511 of CAYUOK010000059.1, forward strand.
CGCACGTGTTCGACCCCCTGGTCCTGACGCCGCTCGACCCCACCAGGGTCGTGGTCAAGTCGGGCGGCCGATACGACATCCTCGATGAGCGCGGGCAGATCGTGTCGGCGGACCGGACATCGGACACGATCCTCCATGGCTGGTGGTTCCGCTACCCGGGGATGCTACGGGGTATCTCGCCGCTCGAGGCATTGCGGCGCGGGATCGCTTCGGCGATCGCGGCCGAGGAGTTCGCTGGTCGCTTCTTCGGTCAGGGCGCATCCCTCGCGTTCGGTGTCGAGGTACCCGGCGCGATGACCCAGGTGCAGAAGGACGATCTGTCGGAGGATCTGCGGGCCAAGTACCAGGGCCTCCGCAAGTCGCACGCCATCGCTGTCCTTGGTGGTGGCGCCAAGTTCGTCACGGGGCTCGCACCGACGCCTGAGCAGGCGCAGATGCTCGCCACGCGCAAGTTCTCGGTCGAGGACCTGTGCCGACCCTACGGCATCCCGCCGGCGATGGCTGGCTCACAGGAGCCGGGCGCCTCGAGTTACGCATCGCGGTACGTGGACCGGGCGCAGTTCCGCGATGACTCCGTCCTGAAGTTCACGTCCAAGCTCGAGCGGCAGCACAGTCGCCTGCTGGCGGTCCCTGCGACCATCGATGATCCGCGCGCCACCGTATCGATGCGGTTCAACCTCGACTGGATCGCCCGGACCGACCTGCTCACCCGGTACCAGGCGCACAGCGAGGGCGTTCGGGGCGGGTTCCTGACGCCGAACGAAGCACGCGCCTATGAGGACAAGCCGCCCGTCGAGGGTGGCGACCGGATCTACATGCAGCAACAGATGGTCCCGGTGGACCAGCTCGGCAGCGCGGGCGTGCCGCCGGCGCAGGAGGCAGCCTGATGGAATACGAGGTTCGTTCCTCCGATATGTGGGAGGAGACACGGTTCGTCATCGAGGACGAGGGCGGCAATGACCTGACGATGTCGGGGCCGATGGCCCTCTACAACGTCCATTCACGGCTCCTGTCCGCCGCCGACCTCGGGAGCGGGGAGACCGAATCCCGGGCACAACTCCAGCGTTTGGGTGGCCAGCGCTTCCGCGAGGTCATCCATCCGGGCGCGTTCACCAAGTCCCTCAAGGAGGCGCCCGACATCGTGCTCCACTACCAGCACGACGAGCGGACGCTTCCCCTCGGTCGGACCAAGGCCGGGACGCTCCGGTTGACGGAAGACGAGACCGGTGTCCGCGCATCGGCCGACCTGCCCGACAACGAGTGGGGCCGGCCCGTCCGCGACGCCGTGAAGCGCGGGGACATCGGCGGGCTGTCGTTTCGCATGGGACGCGTGATCTCGGGCTGGGGTCGGGAGAAGCTGCCGGACGGCTACAACGGGCCGGTGCGCCGGATCATGGAGATCGAACTGCGGCGCGAGATGAGTCTCGTGACGTTCCCCGGATACGACACCCCCGCCACCATCCGCGAGCTTGCCGAGGCAGCGGATGTCGAGCCCGACGAGCTCGCCAAGGCCTTCGCCGTCCTGCGTGAACCGGACGGCAAGCTCACGGACGAACAGCATCAACTCCTCCAGTCGGCGATCGCGACGAAGGTCGAGACGCCGTACCTGGATCCCAAGTTGGCCCAATGGCGAGAACGGCTCGGCCCCGTGCCGGCCGCCCTCGCGGGGTAGTAACCCATACCGACCGAGCCACACGCCGGAGCGACCGCCGGACCCCGGGCAACCGCCGGGCACCACGGGATCACCGCCACCACGTCAAGGGCCGGAACTCCATCCATCGCAGAGAACGAAGGAGATCCGACCAGCATGAGCGAATACGCGCAGCGGGAGTTCGAGGCCTATCGGGCCGATGACGCCGCCATCCGCGCCATCCTGGACCGCGCGTCCGAGGAGAAGCGTTCCACCAGTCCCGAGGAGGACGAGCAGCTCGACAAGCTGTGGGCATCCGCCTCGGGCCACAAGTCACGGGCCGACAAGCTCGCCGCCCATGCCGCCGAGACGGCCGACATGGCGAAGCTCGCCGAGTCGGTCCGGTCGCGCATCGGTGATGTCGTCGATGAGGAGTCGGGCAAGCCCGCCCCCGTCGAGAAGGACGAGTTCCGGGAGGCCATCCGGGCCGCCCGTGATCACGTCAACGGCAAGAACTCCGACCCGAGTCGGAAGTTCACCGAGCGAGTGTTCGTGGTCCCGGACGACGCGTCCGTCTGGACGCAGCCACTCCACGAGGCCGAGGAAGCCGTCCGTGCCATCAGCAACTTCGCCAATGGCGGGTCGCTGTGGATCGCGGACTTCTCGACCCGCGTGGCCGTCTACCAGCGTACGGCGGCACCCTGGTTCAACATCGCGTCCGTCATCACGGCGGACAACGGTCGTGACCTCCGGCTGCCGACCGTCACCGCCGACCCCGCGGCGTATACCCCGGGTGAGGGCACTGCCATCACCCCGGCCGACCCGACCCTGGGTACCGTGACCCTGACCACCACGGCCTACAAGGAGCTGAACTACATCAGCGCCGAGGCCGAGGAGGACGAGGTCATCGGCTACCTGCCGATCATCGCCCGGGTCCAGGGGCGCGCTCTGGGCCTCGCCGCGAGCAACGCCTTCACGACCTCCATCCTGTCCGGCGCCACCAACGGCGGCACCGCGACCGGTGCCGGCGGCGCCGGTACCGCGACCAACGCGTTCTTCGGCTATGAGGACCTCATCAGCCTGAAGTACGGGCGGGCCGCCCAGTACCGCGCCACGGGCGTGTTCGTGATGGCCAACGCAGCAATCCAGAAGGTCCGCAAGTTCCGCGATCAGAACGGGCTCTACTTCTTCCAGCCCGCCATCGGGCCGGGGATGCCGGACCTGTTCGACGGCAACCCGGTGTACGAGGATCCGAACCTCGCCGCCCCGGCGTCGGCTACCAAGTCGGTCCTGTTCGGGGACCCGCAGTCGGTCGTCATCAAGCAGGTCCCGCTCCGCGTGGCCGTGTCGACCGAGTACGCGTTCAACCTCGACAACATCGCCATCAAGTCGGTCCACCGGGCCGGTGCGGCGGTGTGGGACGCGCCTGGGATCGCGTACCTCGTCTCGGCCAACTCGTAATCCCGTCTTAGGTGGTCCAGGGCGGGCGGCCGAGCACCCCCGCCCTGGACCCGCCCCTCGCTCGGGAGGTCAGATGAAACTCCTCTGGATCAGCAATCATCCAGCCCGGCCATCGGGCTACGGGTCACAGACGCGGCAGGTCGGGGCGCGGCTGCTCTCGGCCGGCATCGATGTCGAGTTCTCCGCGAATGACGGCAGTTCGTCGGGCGAATGGAACGGCGCCAGGGTCCATGGCTCGACGACGGACCGCTATAGCCGTGACATCATCCGCGAGGACCTCGATCAGATCCGCCCGGACTGGACGGTCATCCTCTACGACGCCTGGGTCTACACGCACGGTATGCAGGACCCGTTCCGGGACATCCCACGAGTGGCCGGCTGGGTCCCGGTCGACCACAACCCGGTCCCGCCGACCATCCTGCCGTGGGTATCCCAGCACACCGCCATCGCCATGGCCGAGTACGGTCGTGACCAGCTCGTCATGGCTGCCGATCGGCTGGCGTCGGCGGGCACGATCCGGCGCCCGTTCCCCGTCCTGTATGCGCCCCATGCGATCGATGACGCATTCCGCCCATCGGTGATGGTGCCGAGCCTGGACGCACCGTTCCGGTCGGTCCTCGGACTCCCCGAGGATGCCTACCTCGTGGGCATCGTCGCCGCGAACACCGGGACGGCGATCTACGACCGCAAGGGTTTCTCCGACATGGCACTTGCCATAGCGGCCATCCAGCGCAAACACCCCGATGTATGGGTCTACCTCCACTCGCTGCTGCGTGGCCCGGAGGGCATCGACCTGTCGGTCCTGTTCGAGCGGGCAGGTGTCGACCTGCGACGGCTGATAGCCGCTGATGAGTACGCCATGAAGCGCCACCGCTACACCGACGCCGACATGGCCGGCATCTACAGCTCGTTCGACGTCCTGCTCTCGACGAGCCGGGGCGAGGGCTGCGGGCTGGCCCCATGGGAGGCGATGGCATGCGGGACACCGGTCATCGTGTCCAACTGGACGGCACAGGCCGAGGTCGTCGGTCCCGCGTTCGATGCGGGGCGCCCGCACACCGAGAAGTTCCCGGCCGGTTGGCGAGTGTTCACGGACCCGGACTGGGATCCCCGCCATGGGGCATGGTTCGCCAAGCCCGCCACTCCCGACATCGCGGGTGCGCTCGATGACATGTATGACCACCGCGGCGACCCGGCGACTCGACAGGCTGCCCTCGACCGCGCTGCGACCCGAAGGGCGGACCTGATCTTCGAGACACACTGGCGACCGATCCTCGCG
>CAYUOK010000060.1:0-6809 GCA_964446395.1 uncultured Gemmatimonadaceae bacterium
TGAGCAGCAGGGTGGCGGGCCTGCCGCCGGCGCCCGTGCCGGCGGGCTGCCCGCCAAGCGACGCCAGGGTCCACTCGACCCCGACGGGCGACGCCACCGGCGCCGCATCGCCCGCAGGCGCCGAGTGACAGGCGGTCAGCGTCGCCAGGACTATGGCATGAACCCGCATGGAAGTCCCCATTCTCGTTCGTATCTTCCTGCCCCGCTTCCCCGCTTCCCCGCTTCCCCGCTTCCCCGCCTACACGTACCTCCCGATCGCCATCGTGATCGTCGCGATGATGAGAAGCCCTGCCACCCAGGGTGAAATCGCGGCCATCCTGGCGCGCGGCGCCGCCATCTGCTCCATGAGCGCCGCGCGGGCGGGGCCCTCGGGCGTCGAGGGAAGTGCTTCCATCAGCACCCGCAGTTTCAGGGCGTTGGCCCGGATGATGAAGAAGCCGAGCCCGAAGGCGACCACCGCCGCCACCGCCCCGACGCCGTAGACCCGGGCCGACATCGAGCCGGCCCAGACGGGGCCGATGGTCGACATCAGCTTCATGTACATCCAGAAGCCGGACACCAGGGTGAGCAGCGCCGCCACCGGCAGGATGGTCATGTAGCCGCGGCGCAGGAGCGCCAGCATCACCTTGCCGCCGTCGGGCCCGGTGTCACGGACGCTCGGCATCAGCATCGTCGCGGCGAACACGATGACGCCGACCCAGAAGATCCCGAAGCAGACATGGAGCAGACGCATGACGAGAAAGATCGGATCCATCGGACACTCCTAGAGTGAGAACTTCTCCTTCAGCACCCAGACCTTCATGGCAAAGAACAGCCGGATCATCATCTCGTGGTCGGCCTCCTGCACGAGCGCCACCAGGGCGCTTCCGTCGGTGCCCTTCGTCCGGCGGACGCTCTCCTTGGCGCGGAGGCGGTGGCTCACGGCGTCGAACCACTTCGGGAGGCGATCCCGCTCGTCGGTGCGGACGACGTCCTTGGTCCTCTCGCCCGTCGCGTCGGCCAGCGCCACGAGGCAGTACCGCTTGCCGCGCGCCGCGGGCATCGTCGCCCGCATGAAGGTGAGGGAGCGGTCGGTCAGCTCCTCCCACACCTTGAGCTTCGGCGTGCTCCTCGGCCGGACCTCGATGCGGTCGCCCACCGCCTTGGGCAGCCGCAGCACGAACTCCCACGCGTTGTGCCTCGGAAAGTTGCCGTCGGTGACGCCGTACCACTGCTCGGTGCCGCTCATCGAGACGCCGGCAAAGGTCCACTGGGCCGGGTACGCCTCCCCCTGTTCGACCAGCACCCGATCGAGCCGGTAGCTCTTCATCCTCGCCATGCGCCCCTCCGGTGGTCAGTAGCGGATCGCGTAATAGATGACGTAGAACCAGCTGAACAGCCCGTGCAGGATGGCCCAGAGAATGGAGTGGTTGGCGCTCCAGGAGATGGTGATCGCGAGGGCGCTGCCGAACCCGATGCCCGCCTTGGCAGCGGTGTTGGTATGGCTCATGGAATGCCCCGGAGCGGAGAGAGTCCTGCCAAGATAGGAGTTTTCCGCTCCGGGGGCGAGAGTGCGGCCCGGCCCCGGCCCCTCGACTGGCCGAACCGCCCGGCCCGGCGTAACCTTTCGTCATCCCGCATGGGTGGGTTTCATGGAGACTCCGCACCTCCTCTTCGGCATCAACCCGCTGTGGCTGGCCACGGCTCTCCTGTTCCTCGCCTACGTCGCCATCATCGTGGACCGCGTCAACCGCGCCCTGGTGGCCGGCATCGGCGCCTGTCTGGTGATCGTGTCGGGCGTCCTGACGCAGGACGAGGCGATCCGGGGCGTGGACTTCAACACCATCATGTTGCTCACCGGCATGATGCTCATCGTGGGGGTCACGAAGCGCACCGGTGTCTTCGAGTACGTGGCCATTCGTGCCGTCAAGCTGGCCGGCGCCCGCCCCGCGGCCATCCTCGCCCTCCTCGCCATCATCACCGCGGTCTTCTCCGCCCTGATCGACAACGTGACGACGGTGCTGCTGGTGGCCCCGGTGACGCTCGCCATCACCCGGCAGCTCCGAGTGGATCCCTGGCCCTACCTCTTTGCCCAAGTGGTGGCGTCGAACGTGGGCGGCACCGCCACGCTCATCGGGGACCCGCCCAACATCATGATCGGCTCCGCGGCGGGCTTCACGTTCAACGATTTCCTGGTCAACCTCGGCCCGGTGGTCCTGCTGATCGTCCTCATGCACGGCGCGATCGGTCACCTGGCCTGGGGCCGCCGGCTGGCGGCCACCGCCGAGGACCGGGCGCGCGTGCTGGCCATGGACGAGCGGGCCTCCATCGCCAATCCCCGGCTCCTCCGCCACGCGCTCCTGGTGCTGGCCGCGGTCATCCTCGCCTTCATCACCGCCCGCCTCCTCCGGCTCGAGGCGGGCACCATCGCGATGTTCGGCGCGGCGGTACTGCTGCTCCTCGACGTGCACGACCGCACCGCGGAGGAGCAGGCGCACCAGGTGCACGCCAGCTTCGGCGAAGTGGAGTGGATCACCCTCTTCTTCTTCATCGGGCTGTTCGTGATGGTGGAAGGCGTGTCCAAGACGGGGCTGCTCCAGATCCTCGGCGAGCGGCTGCTGGCCGCCACCCGGGGCGACCCGGCCGTGACGGTGCTGGCGGTGCTGTGGGGCTCCGCGCTGCTCTCGGCCGTGCTCGACAACATCCCCTTTGTGGCGACGATGATCCCGCTGGTGAAGGGGCTGGAATCGGCGTTCGGGGGGGCGGCGGGGCTGGAGCCGGTCTGGTGGGCGCTGGCGCTGGGCGCCTGCCTCGGCGGCAACGGCACCCTCATCGGGGCCAGCGCCAACCTGACGGTGGCCGGCATCGCGGACCGCGCGGGCGTGCCGTTCAAATTCACGAAGTTCACGGTGCGCGCCTTCCCGCTCATGCTGGTGAGCGTCGGCGTCGCGCACGTGTACCTGTGGCTCAGGTACCTGCGGTAGGCGCGGCGCCGCCCCGTCCGCCCGCCACCAGCACCTTGAGCGCCTCCGCCATCAGGTAGGGGAGCTCGCGGGCCACCCTGCTCGAGATGGGGCTGGTCCGGGTGGGGCTGGTCCAGGCGGTGAGCCCTTGCCGGCGCGCCTCGAGCCGGATCCGCAGCATGTGGAAGGGGTCGCTCACGACGACCACCTCCGTGATGCCGTACCCCCGGCACCACTCGGCGGCTGCCACAATGGACTCGTCGGTGGCCCGGCCGGCGGGGAGCACCACGAGCGCGGGGGCAGGCACCGACTTGCCGAGGTAGGCCGCCGCCGCCTCCGCCTCGCTGGTCTTGTCGCCCGCGGCCACCCCCCCGGTCAGCACGATGAGCGGTGCGACGCCGTCGGCGTAGAGCCGGGCGGCGTGGTCGAGCCGCGCCTTGAGCACGGGGCTCGGCTTCCCGTTGTACTGCGCCGCGCCGAGGACGACGATGGCGGGGACGGGGCGCGCCTGGTCCTGGCGGCTGACCGCCAGCACCGAGAAGAAGGCGACCAGGTAGCTGACCACGACCACCAGGGCCCCGAGGCCGAGGAGCGGCTTGATCCACTTCACCTAGAGATCGAACCCCTGCCCGAGCGCCGGCAGCACCACGTCCTTCACCCCTTCCTCCTTCAATATCTTCGCCATCGCCTCGCGCGCGGGGGTCTCGCCGTGCACCACGAAGGCGCGCTTCACCGGGCCCCCGATCTTCCGCACCCACTCGCGCAGCTCGTTCCGGTCGGCGTGCGCCGAGTAGCCGCCGATGGTCTCGACCTCGGCGGCGACCGGGAACATCTCGCCGAAGATCTTCACCTCGGTGGCGCCCTCCTGGATCCGGCGGCCGAGGGTGTGCTCGCCCTGGAAGCCGACGAAGAGCACGATGTTCTTGTGGCTGCCGATGCCGTTCCGGAGGTGGTGGAGGATCCGGCCCGCCTCCGCCATGCCGCTCGCCGCGATGATGATGGCGGGGCCGTTCACCGTATTCAGCGCCTTCGATTCCGCCGCGTCGCGGACGTAGCGGACCAGCTGGAAATCGAAGAGCGCCTTGGCGCGTTCGATGAGCTGCTCGCGCTGGTCGAAGATTTCCGGGTGCAGACGGAACACCTCGGTAGCGTTCACCGCCAGCGGGCTGTCGATGTAGATGGGGACGCCGGGGATCTTGCCCGTCAGCCAGAGCGAGTGGAGGGCGTACACCAGCTCCTGCGTGCGTCCCACCGCGAAGGAGGGGATCAGCACCTTGCCGCCGCGGGCCGCGGCGCGGCGCACGATGGCCCCGAGGTGCTCCTCGGAGCCGGCGATGGACTCGTGCTCCCGGTCGCCGTAGGTGCTCTCGATGATGAGGGTGTCGATGGCGCCGGAGGGCGGCACCGGGTCGCGGATGATGGGGAGGCCGTTCCGGCCGATGTCGCCGCTGAAGACCAGGCGGTGCCCGCCGTTCTCGGTGATGCGGATGTCCACCGATGCCGAGCCGAGGATGTGGCCGGCGTCCATGAAGCTTGTGACGAGGTGCTTCCGGATGTGGTGGGGCCGGTTGTACGGCACCGCCTCGATGAGGTCCTGCACCGCGACGGCGTCGGCCATGTTGTAGAGCGGCTCCGCTTCGGGCCCAAGGCGCTCGTGCCGCTTGAGGAACTCGAAGTCGCTCTCCTGGATGTGTGCCGCGTCGGGGAGCATCACCGCCGAGAGGTCGCGGGTGGCCGGCGTGGCGATGATCGGGTTGTGGTAGCCCTCCTTGACGAGGAGGGGGAGCCGGCCGGTGTGGTCGATGTGGGCGTGGCTCACCACCACGGCGTCGATGCGGCGGGCGTCGAAGGGGAGTTCGGCGTTGAGCTTGCGCGTTTCGGCGCGGCGGCCCTGGAAGAGTCCGGCGTCGAGCAGCACCCGCGCCCCGGCCGCCTCGAGGAGGTGCATCGAGCCGGTCACCTGGCCGCCGGCGGCGCCGTGGAAAGTGAGTCTCATGTCGTGCCGAAGAGCCGATCTCCGGCGTCGCCGAGGCCGGGGAGGATGTACCCGTGGTCGTTGAGCTCGCGGTCGAGCGCGGCGACGAAGACGCCGACGTCCGGATGGTCCCGGCTCATTCGCTCCACGCCGGCGGGGGCGGCCACCAGGGAGATGAGCTGGATCCGCTTCGCGCCCGATTCCTTGAGCTTGGCGATGGCCGCCGAGGCGCTGCCGCCAGTGGCGAGCATCGGGTCGAGGACGAGGTACACCTTGTCGGCGCCGAGGGGCGGGATCTTGAAGTAGTAGCTGACGGGCTCGAGCGTCGCCTCGTTGCGGTAGAGGCCGATGTGTCCGACGCCGGCGTTGGGAAAGAGGGCGGCCACGGCGTCCACCATGCCGAGCCCGGCCCGAAGGATCGGCACCAGGACGATGCGGTCCTTGGGGATCCGGCGGCCCTCCATCATCTCCAGCGGCGTCGCGACGCGGACCGGCTCGGTCTCGAGGGTGCGGGTGGCCTCGTAGGCCAGGAGCGTGGCGATTTCGCCGACCAGCTGCCGGAACTCCCGCGTGGGGGTGTCCACGCCGCGGAGCAGCGCCATCTTGTGCTGGACAAGGGGGTGGGAAACGACGGTCAGGGTGGCGGGGGGCATGGGGGGGAATATGGGCTCTGCCGGAGAGTCCCGAAAGGCGGGGAAGCGGGGAAGCGGGGAAGTGCTCCCCGGGTTGGCAAGAGGGGCGTAAGTCCCTATATTCCCGCCGCTTCGGCTAGGTAGCTCAGTTGGTAGAGCAGCGGACTGAAAATCCGCGTGTCGGGGGTTCAATTCCCTCCCTAGCCACTTCCCACACAACATGCTTAGTGATTCTGGTCGGCCGGCTTGGGAAGGTCCTCCAGGCCTGGCAGTTCGCGCCCCCTCCGCGCCGAGGTCGCTCCGGGGGACGCGAACTGACGGCCCTTCGGACCATTCCCTTCGCCAGCCTCCCAGCAGAGATTCTGGCCCGCTTCCCCGCTTCCCCGCTTCCCCGCTTCCCCGCTTATTGAATCATCAAATGCGCCCACGGCTTGCCGGGGTACATCAGCCACGGCTGGTCGGTGAGCGGCATCGCCGAGATTCCGGTGGACGCCTCGGTGGCGTAGGGCACGTAGAACGAGAGCAGCTTGCTCGCGCCCTTCGGCCGCCCCGCCATCGGGTCGAAGTTGACGCTGTCGGCGTACAGTGAATAGAGCGCCGCCGGCCCGGTCGGCATCTTGAGGGTACCGGCGGTGATTTCTGCCAGCCGCGCCGAGTCCACCGCCGCGCGCTTGGTGATGCCGGCCGCGCGGAGCGAGCGGCCCCGCTCCATGAACGCCGCGAGCGACTTGTGGTAGCAGTGGGCGGCGTAGCCCTCCACGCTCGGGTCGTCGGCCAGGCAGATCATCGGGTTGGTGCCGGCGCGGAGCTGGACCAGCGGTCCGCCCGCCGTGCGGTGACCCAGCACCTCGGCGCCGGCGCGCATACTGTCGGGGAGGGGCAGGACCGCGGCGGCGATCTGCCACTCGACGGTCGGCGCCTGCGCGGCGACGGGCGCGGCGGCCGCGAGGAGCGTCAGGGTCGCGAGCACGGTTGTCTGGCGCATGGGTCAGTGTCCTTGGGTGCGTGGCAAGGGGAGGAGCGCGGCGTAGAGCAAGGTACGACGCGCTGCGGGATGACGCCAGCGGCGGAGGCGGAAGTCCCTCGGGGGTCGCGGCTTGCGCCCACTCCGTTCTTGCGCGTTATTCCATCGGTACCCCCCACACCGCCAATTTGCCTGTCACCGAGCGCCGATGACCACCGCTGCCCGCGCCTGTCCCGCTTGTCATACCCCGTTGCCCGAGGCGGCGCAGTTCTGCATGCACTGCGGGCGCGCCACGC
>CAYUOK010000061.1:0-6726 GCA_964446395.1 uncultured Gemmatimonadaceae bacterium
CGGGATACGAGGAAGCGGCTGGACAGGGAGCGTTGGCAGGCCTGAACGCGGCGCTTCTGATTCGCGGGGAGGAGCAGGTCGTTCTCTCCAGGGATCAGGCCATGATCGGCGTCATGGTCGACGACCTGGTGCACCGCGGGGTCGACGAGCCGTACCGGCTCTTTACCAGCCGGGCCGAGTTTCGGATCCTGCTCCGGCAGGACAACGCACTGCGCAGGCTCTTTCCGCTGGCCCATCGTCTGGGGCTGCTGGGCGAGGCCGAGATCCGGTCCGCCGAATCTCGACTCGAGGCGGAAGACGGTGCCTACCGGGCGGCGGAAGGGACCGCGCTCTCTCCGGAGCAGGCGAACCCGCTCCTGGAGTCTGCCGGTGGCACTCCCATCTCTGAGCCGGTGCGCATCCGTGAGCTATGCCGCCGCCCAGGGGTGGGGGTCGGGGCACTTCTCGCGGCGTCGGGGAGAGGAGTCGACCCCGAGCATGCCGAGTGGGCCGACGTCGAGATCAAGTATGAGGGGTACCTCGCCAAGGAGCGCTCAGCCGCGGCCCGACTCTCCGAATTGGAGGAGCTCCGGCTCCCCGTCGGAATCGAGTACCACGCGATCAAGACCATCTCCTGGGAGGCACGAGAGAAGCTCACGGCCACCAGGCCAGTATCCATCGGACAGGCCGGACGGATTCCCGGCGTGTCTCCCGCAGATCTTCAGAACCTGGCGTTCGCGGTGCTCCGCCAGCGCGCCTAGGCCCCAACATCCGCCCCACACGAAGACACGAAGCCGCGAATTCGAGCTGGTCGAGATCACGGCTGTTTCACGTGAAACGGCTGGGGACCATCCCTCCTGTTTCACGTGAAACACCGCCTTGAGCCCGAGGCGCTTCGACGAACCCGCCCCAGAACTCCTGGTACCTCCATCGATGATTGCGAGCTGTATCAGTTGTAACTCATTGTCTTTCAAACGCTTACAAGATTATCAAGTTTGTGCCTCCTTCGCGGCTTCGCGCCTTCGCGTGAGTCATGGACCGGGGCACAGGTCTCCGGGTCGCCGAGGCCGGGCTAATCGCCTATATTCCTGTCCTCCCTGCCCTTACCACCTCGACCCCAGGCGTGCACCCCGGTCATGGCCAGAGTCATCGCGATTGCCAATCAGAAGGGCGGCGTCGGCAAGACGACGACGGCGGTGAACCTCGCCGCCTCGCTCGCGATTGCCGAAAAGCGCACCCTGCTGATCGACGCCGACCCGCAGGGGAACGCGTCGAGTGGCGTCGGTGTCGCGCGCGGCCAGGTCCGGTTGTCGCTCTACGACGCGGTGATCGACGAGCGTCCCGCACGCGACATCATCCTGCACGACGAGTCGCTGCCCTTCCTTCATATCCTTCCCGCCACGCAGGACCTCGTCGGGGCGGAACTCGAACTCGTTGATCGGCCCAACCGGGAGACGGCGCTCCGCCGCGCGCTCGAGCCGATCATGGACGACTACGACTTCATCCTGATCGACTGCCCCCCCTCGCTCGGCCTGCTGACGCTGAACGTGCTGACCGCCGCGCACGCCGTCATCATCCCGATCCAGTGCGAGTACTACGCGCTCGAGGGGATTTCCCAGTTGCTGAACACCATCCGGCTGGTGCAGCAGAACTTCAATCCCGGCCTTGCCATCGACGGCGTGCTGCTGACGATGTTCGATACCCGCATCAACCTCGCGCGCCAGGTGGCGAACGACGCGCGGGAGTATTTCGGCCCCGGCGTCTTCCGCACCGTGATTCCGCGCAACGTGCGGCTGGCGGAGGCGCCCAGCTTCGGCAAGCCGATTCTCCTCTATGACGTGCAGTCGGTCGGCGCGAAGAGCTATCTCTCGGTGGCGCAGGAGCTCCTGCGCCGCGTGGACGCCGGATCGGCGCAGGGGGTGCACCCGTGAGCGAAGCGCGTCGGCTCGGCCGCGGCCTCGAGGCGTTGCTCGGGCCGGTCTCGAAGGAGCAGGCGGAAAAGGAGGGGGCTCTCCGCGAGCTTCCGGTGACCGCCATCCGCCCGAACCCGTTTCAGCCGCGCACCCGCGTGGACGAGGAGCCGCTCAAGGAGCTGGTGGCGAGCATCCAGGCGTCGGGGCTGCTGCAGCCGGTGGTGGTCCGCGCGCAGGGCTCCGGCTACGAACTGATCGCGGGAGAGCGCCGGTGGCGGGCGGTGCAGCGCCTCGGCTGGACGCGCATTCCGGCGGTGGTGAAGGAGGCCGACGACAAGACCCTCCTCACGCTGGCGCTCATCGAGAACCTGCAGCGCGACAACCTCTCGCCCATCGACGAGGCGCTCGGATACCAGCGCCTCCAGGAACAGTTCGGCGTGGCGCAGGCCGAGGTGGCGCGTCTCGTCGGCCGGGACCGCTCGACGGTGGCCAACCTGCTCCGCCTCCTGGCGCTCCCCGCCGAGGTACGCGACCTCGTGGACCACGACGCGCTGTCCGCCGGCCACGCCCGCGCGCTCCTCGGCCTGACCGACGCGAAGCTGATCGTCAAGCTGGCGCGCCAGGCGGTGGCCGACGGCTGGTCGGTGCGGGAAATGGAGGCGCGGGTCCGGCAGGGACCGGCGTCCGCCAAGCGCCCCGTCACGAAGCGGGCGGAGCCGGGCCCGGTGAGCGCCGATGTGCAGCGGGTCGAGGATGCGCTCCGGAAGCACCTGGGCACCGATGTCCGGGTGACCCAGCGTCGCAAGGGCCGCGGCATCGTGCAGTTGAGTTACTACTCGAACGACGACCTGGCCCGCTTGCTGGAACTGATTCTCGGCGCCCCGTACGAGGGATGACTACGCCTCGGCCCCAGATCACGCTGATGGTGCACCGGGATGGGGAGGTGGGTTCGCGCACCTTCCGGATGCCGATCTGGCTGTTCCGCGTGCTCGTGGTGGCGGGGACGGTGTTCCTGATGGTGGCGCTGGTGGTGGGTGCGCTCTACGCACCGCTCCTGAAGGCGGCGGCGAGCGTGCCCCGGCTGCGGGAAGAGGTGGCGCGGCTGGAGGCGGAGACGGCGAAGGTGCGCGAGCTCGCCGCGGCGCTGGACAGCGCGGAACGGCGATACGGACGGCTCCGCGAGATGGTCGGCGCCGACATCGTGCCCGATCCACTCGCGCTCGCCTACTCGCTGCCGCTGGCGCCGCCGGTCAGCGCCGCGCCCCCCGGCAATCGAGCGGCGCCCGTGCGCGGTCCGTCCCTGCCCAATCGCTGGCCGCTCGAGGCCGCCGGATACATCACGCGCGGGCTGGTGGCCGCCGGCGGCGCCGAAGAGGAGCACACCGGACTGGATCTCGCGGTCACGATCGGGACGCCGGTGCGCGCGGTGGGCGGCGGGACCGTGCTGGACGTCGGCTCCGACCCGGAATACGGGCAGTTCGTCCTGATCGCCCATCCGGACGGGTACCAGAGCAAGTACGGCCACCTGTCGCGGGCGCTGGTCAGCCCGGGCGCGGTGGTCAGTGCAGGCGAAGTGATCGCGCTCTCCGGCAACTCGGGGCGATCCACCGCTCCCCACCTCCATCTCGAGATCCGGCGGGGCGACGCGACGATCGATCCCCTCACCATGGTGAATGAGGATTCCCGATAATGGCCATCTTTTCCAGCACACCCAAGGAACCTGAAGTCAACCAGATGCGTCGGCGCACGGATCACACGACGCTCTCGATCATCGCCAAGGACCTGACCGTCTCCGGCGACCTCACGACCGAAGGGGTCGTGAAGATCGAGGGGAAGGTGAAGGGCACCATCCGCGCCAACACGCAGACGCTCATCGCGCCGGGCGCGCTGGTGCAGGGCGACCTCTACACCGCCGAGGCGATCATCGGCGGCCGCGTCGAGGGCAACGTGCACGCGACCGACCGGGTCGAGGTGCAGGCGACGGCGGAGGTGCTGGGGGATGTGTACACCCGCCGCATCGTGGTGCTCGAGGGCGGGAGCGTCAACGGCTCGATCAAGATGGGAACTCCCCCGGAGCCCGGTTTCGAAGAGTGAGCCATCCCAGCGTCGCGCTCGACTCGATCGCCGAGTATCTCGACACCTACCTCCGGGTGCGGGACATCCCCGACTCGGACGACGCCGTCAATGGGCTCCAGGTGGAGAACGGCGGCACCGTCGGCCGGATCGTCGCGGCGGTGGACGCCTCGCTCGAGGCGATCGAGAACGCCGCACCGGCGGCCGCAGGGGAGGGGACGCTCCTCCTCGTGCATCACGGGCTGTTCTGGGATGGAAACGTGCCGCTCACCGGGCGCCGGTACCGTCGGGTGCGCGCATTGCTCGACCGCAACATCGCGCTCTACTCCGCGCATATCCCGCTCGACCTGCATCCGGACGTGGGGAACAACATCGTCCTGGCCCGGCGCCTGGACGTCGCGTTGGAGGGGTGGTTCGGCGACTATCGCGGCCAGCGCCTGGGGGTCTACGGCGAACTGGCGCTGCCCCGGGAGGAACTGGTCCGGCGCATCGAGGCCCAGCTGACCGCGAGTGCGCGGCTGATTCCCGGCGGCCCTGCCGCCACGCACCGGGTGGGCATCGTGACCGGGAGCGGGGGCGGGTATATCGCCGAGGCCCTGTCCACCGGGATTGACACGCTGATCACCGGAGAAGGGGCGCATCATACCTACTTCGATGCGATGGAACTCGGCCTCAACGTGATCTACGCCGGGCACTACGCCACCGAGCAGGTGGGTGTCCAGGCGCTGGCCCAGCACCTCGGGCTGCGGTTCGAGCTGCCGTGGGAGTTCCACCGGCATCCCACCGGTATGTAGGTGGAACGGGGGCCTTCGCCTTCAGCTTACCTCGTCCGTATCCACCTGGCCCGTCACCTTGCGGGTGATGATGGACCAGCCGGAGCCGACGGCCAGGATCAGCGCCACCGAGATCAACCCCAGGTGGACGATGGCGGAGGTGCTGCCGGGTGAGAGAACCTTCCAGCTGATCAGCAGCCAGATCAGTACGCCGCAGAAGGCGAGGCCGAGGACCACGCCAACGGTCCCGAGCGAGCGCCTGGTGGCCTGGATGAGGAAGACCCAGCCGATCAGGAGCAGCAGTCCGACGAGCACCTTGAGCGGACCGATGCCGGTTACGCTGCCGGGATCCTGGACTACGGGCAGGACCGCCCAATGAAACCATGACCGGCCCAGCGGATTGAAGGTCCCGTAGACCAGCAGCAGCGCCAGCAGGAACCTGCCGAGCACCGCCGCCCACTTGCCGCCGCTGGAACCCGCCATCCCAGGTCTCCGTTCTGTGTAGTGAAGCGTGCCTGCGAATCGACCGAGCGTATATTGCCCGGCGACCGGTCATTCCGCCAGTCAATCTGACGTGGCTCGTCCCGAAATTCGGAGGTCCCCGTGCCCGGCCACTCCCCCGCCCGACCCTCTCTCTCCGAATACAACGCGTACTATCAGCCGTACGTGAGCGAGTCGCCCGGCGACGACGTCCTGGCGGCCCTCGCCGCCCAGCGTGACTCGACGGCCGCCCTCCTGGCGGGTATCCCTGAGGCCAAGGCCGGCTTCCGGTACGCCCCAGGCAAGTGGAGCGTCAAGGAGGTCATCGGACACCTGGCCGACTCAGAACGGGTGTTCTCGTACCGGGCGCTCCGGGTAGCCCGCGCGGATGCCACGCCCCTCGCCAGCTTCGACGAGAACGCCTGGATGCCGGTGGCAGGGTTCGACCGCCGGACGCTGGCCGACGTCGCCGCCGAGTTCCGGGCGGTGCGGGACAGTACCCTGGCGCTGTTCCACGGGCTCGGCGCCGACGCCTGGCCGCGGCTCGGCACCGCCAGCGGACACCCCATCTCCGCCCGTGCGCTGGCCTGGATCATCTCCGGGCACGAGGCGCACCACCTTCGCGTCCTGGGCGAGCGCTACCTGCCCCACCTCGGCGGCTGACGCCCAAGAGACTCTCCCCCGGCCTTCACCTCCCCTTCACAGGCGCCCATTCACCTTCCGGGTGCATCTCTGGAGGGGAGAGACCCATGGTCAGCCAGCGCATGTTCACGGCCGAGGAGGCCAGGCGGGTAGGCGAACGGATCGGGATCAACTGGTCCGAGGTGGACCTCGAACAGTTCCGGATGGGGCTGGAGGTCGAACTGGAGCATGGCGTTCGGAACGTGGTCACCAACGTCACCAACGACGACCTCGTGCTCACCGGCAAGATCGCGCTCGCGCACCTGATGGAATTGCCCGACTACTACACCCGGCTGATGCGGATGGAAGAGGAAGCACGGTTGCTGCTGCAGTAGCCGGCGCCTCGTGCGCGGGGGCGTGCCGCCACGTTGCGGCCCCCCGCGGTTGTAGGTAGCGTAGTCGCATGAATATCGAACTGCTCGGCGTCCCGATGGACCTCGGCTCCGGTCGGCGCGGCGTGGACATGGGTCCCTCCGCGCTCCGGATCGCAGGCGTCGCGTCCGCCCTCGCCGCGCGCGGCCATCGGGTCATCGATGGCGGCGACCTCGACATCAAGAACATGGAAGAGATCCCCATCGGGAGCCGGCACGCCCGGTACATGGGAGAGATCGCCCGCGCCTCCGGGCTCCTGAGCAAGGCCGTCGAGCGAATCATGGAGCGACGCCGCTTCCCGCTCATCCTCGGCGGGGACCATTCGATCGCCATCGGGACGATCTCCGGCGTGGCGGCCTTCTGCCGCAAGAAGCAGAAGCGGCTCGGGCTCCTCTGGGTGGATGCCCACAGCGACATCCACGTCCCGAAGACCTCGCCGTCCGGCAACATCCACG
>CAYUOK010000062.1:0-6696 GCA_964446395.1 uncultured Gemmatimonadaceae bacterium
ACTACACCTCGATGATCTGGTCCCGCCGCGTCCCCACGCTCACGTAGCGGATGGGGGCGCCGGCGAGGTCCTGCAGGCGGTCCAGGTAGGCCCGCGCTTCCGCCGGGAGGTCGGCCATGCGGCGCGCTCCCTCGGTGGAGCGCTTCCACCCCGGGAGCACCTCGTACACCGGCTTGACCCGCTCCAGCCGCTCCACCTCCGCCGGCAGCTCCTCCGTCAGCTCCCCGTCGATCGTGTAGCCGGTGCCCACCGGGATTTCGCCGAAGGTGTCGAGCACGTCCAGCTTCGTCACCGCGAGGCCGGTGAGTCCGTTGACCCGCACCGAGTAGCGCACCACGTTGGCGTCGAACCAGCCGCAGCGGCGCGGCCGCCCGGTCACCGCGCCGAACTCCCCGCCGATCCGCTGCAGCGCCTCCCCGCCGTCGCCCAGCGCCTCCGTCGGCAGCGGCCCGTTCCCCACCCGCGTCGTGTAGGCCTTCACGACGCCCAGCACGCCATCGATGGCGGTCGGGCCGATGCCGGAGCCGACCGACGCCCCGCCCGCCGTGGTGTTGGAACTCGTCACATACGGGTAGGTGCCGTGGTCCACGTCGAGCAGCGCGCCCTGCGCCCCCTCGAGCAGGACCCGCTTCCCCGAGCGCAGGGCGCGGTGCACCAGGAGCCCGGTGTCGGTGGCCAGCGGGAGGAGACGCGGCGCCAGGCGCTCCAGGAGCGCCACGTGCTCGTCGAGCGAGGCGGGGGCCGCCCCCATCATGGCGAGGAGGCGGTTCGCGCGGTCGAGTCGCTCCGCGAGGAGCGGTCGGAGGGAGGCGGCGTCCCGGAGGTCGATGACCCGCACGCCGCGCCGCCCGTACTTGTCCTCGTAGGTGGGGCCGATGCCCCGCCCCGTCGTACCGATCTTCTGCGACTTTTCGCTCGCGGCGTCGAGCAGCTTGTGGTACGGCAGCACCAGGTGCGCCCGCTCGGACACGAAGAGCCGGCCCGTGGTGGTCACCCCGCGCCCGGTGAGGCCGTCGAGCTCCTTGAAGAGGGTCTCGGGGTCGAGCACGACGCCGTTGCCGATGACGCAGGTGGCGCCGCCGTGCAGGATGCCGGAGGGGATCTGCTGGAGGATGAACTGCTCCTCCCCGATCACGACGGTGTGCCCCGCGTTGGCGCCACCCTGGTAGCGCACCACGCAGTCGGCCCGCTCCGAGAGCACGTCCACCAGCTTCCCCTTGCCTTCGTCACCCCACTGCGCGCCCACCACCACGACGCACTGGGTCTTCGGATCGAACATGGTCCCTCTCGCGGGCTCAGGCCAACACAAAGGGCCCCTTGCGGGGCCCGTGCATCCTCGGGGAAAAGCTAGCGTGCGCCGGCCCCCCGGTCAAATCGGCGAGACCACCAGTCGGCCCACCGCTTCGGCGGTCCGGAACTCGAGCCCGGCGGGGGTGTCGCGGGGAGTGTGCATCAGGCGGAGGGTGCCCCAGTCGAGCCGCGCCACCGTGAGCGCGGCCGCGCCGGTGCGCGAGAGCGGCTGGCTGTCCACGTACGCCCAGAGGGGTTGCCCGCGCTCGCGGACCACCGGCGCCACGCCGCCGAGCGCGGCCGCCACGCCCCCCGCCAGCCGCGCCCCCGGCGCGTCATGGGACACGACGTACAGCGTCCCCCGGTCGTCGAGGGTGTCGAGGTTGATGACCTCCGCGCCGACCAGCTGCGGGCCGAACTCCCGTGCGAAGACCCGCGCGCCCACCAGGCCGAACTCCTCCGCGCCCGTGATGAGCACGCCCACCCCCGCGGCGGGGGCCGCCTCCGCCGCCACCAGCGCCGCCAGGAGCCCCGATCCGTTGTCCCGGGCCCCGACGGTCGTCCCCCGGAGCCCGCCGCGCGCCGCGAGCCCGCAGGCGACGAGCGCGAGCACCGCCACCCAGGCCACCAGGTCGCTCTCCAGCGGCCCCCAGAGCCGCGCGACCGCCAGCGCCGTGAGTGCCAGCACCGCGAGCAGCACGACCCCCGCCCCGACGACCCGGCCCGCCATGGACTGGCCCTGCGACTTCGTGTCGAGGTGCGCCACGATCCACCGGTGCACCGGGGCGTCGTCCCGGGTGGCGATCAGGTTGGCGTCCTGACGTACGCCGCCCCCCAGCGACGACCAGCCGAGGGCGGTGCCGCGCACCAGCAGGGCGAGCGCGGCCAGGCCGACCACCCAGGCCGCGAGCGCGCCCCAGGCGGGCGCGCCGGCCACCGTCGCCAGGGGAATCTGGATGAGGGTGAGCCAGCCCAGGCCGGCGGCCACCATCGGGAGGGCGTTGAGGCTGGAGGGGAAGAACGAGAAGGGCTGTTCCACCACGCGGTAGCCGAGCGTACGGAGATGGTCGGCCACGAGCCGCCGGGCGTGCGCCGCCGCCGGGGTGCCCGCCTCCCTGGGGGCGTCGAGCAGCAGCGCCAGCACCTCGCGCGGACGCGCCATGGATCAGCGCGCCTTTTTCCGGCGGTCGCGCCCCTCGGGCTCCGGCTCGCCCCGGGTGGCCGCGTGCGCCGTCTCCTCGGTGATCGCCCCGGACTTGACCAGGTCGGCCAGGCTCTGCTCGAAGGTCTGCATGCCGTGCTGGTCGCGCCCCAGCGACATCAGCGTCCGGAGCTCGCCCCAGCGCGTGGGGTTCTTGATGCAGGCGCGCACCTGCGGCGTGCCCACCAGCACCTCGATCGCGGCCACCCGGCCCTCCTCGTCGGCCCGCGGCAGGAGCTGCTGCGCCACGATGCCCCGCAGCGCCTCCGACAGGCGCACCCGCCCGATGTCGCGCTCGTCCGGCTGGAACATGGCCACCATCCGCTCGATGGACGTCGGCACGTCCGGCGTCGGCATGACCGACACGACCAGGTGCCCCGTCTCCGCGGCCTTGACCGCGATGTCGGCGGTGTCGGGGTCGCGCATCTCCCCGATGAGGATCACGTCGGGGTCTTGCCGGAGCGCGGCCCGGAGCCCGATGGCCATGCTCTCGGTGTCCACCCCCACCTCGCGCTGGGTCACGGAGCAGTTGATGTCCCGGTGGAGGAACTCGATCGGGTTCTCGATGGTGACGACGTGCTTCTGCTTGGTCCGGTTGATGTGCTCGATGATGGCCGCCACCGTGCTCGTCTTGCCGCTCCCGCTGACGCCCGCCACCAGCAGCAGCCCGCGCTCGGAGTCGGCCAGCGTCGAGATCACGTCCGGGAGCCCGAGCGACTCGATGGACGGCACCGCGAAGGGGATGACCCGCATGACGATCATGAACGAGGAGCGCTGCCGCAGCACGTTGACCCGGAAACGGCCGACGCCCGGCATCCCCCAGGAGCAGTCGAAGTCGCGCATCCGCTCGAGGTGGGCACGGTCCTCCTCGCTCGGGATCAGCTTGTGCGCGATGGCGCGGGTCTGGTCCGGGGTGAGGCGCTGCTTGGTGAGGGGGACCAGCCGGCCGTTGATCCGCGCGCGGAAGACGTCGCCCGCCTTGATGTGCAGGTCGGACGCGCCCCGTTCGACGGCGGCCTTGATGATCTTTTCCATGGGACCTCGTGCCCCCCGGATGGGAGGCGGCCAGGGTTCGTCCCGCGCTCAGCGCCCCGCCGGCCCGGCGGCCGGCAGGAATCCCATTCGCGCCTTCACCTCGGCGAGCGTGACCCGCGCGACGGCCCGCGCGCGCGCCGCCCCGGCGGCGAGCACCGCGCGCACCGCGCCCTCGTCGGCGCGCAGCGCCTCGGCCCGCTCGCGAACGGGCGCCACGGCGGCGGAGAGATGGTCGGCCAGCACACGCTTGCAGTCGAGGCAGCCCCACTCCGCGCCACGGCACTTGCGCGCCACCTCGACCACGGTGTCCGGCGGGGAAAAGTACTTGTGCAGCGTGTAGACGTTGCAGACGTCGGGATTGCCCGGGTCCTTCTTGGTGATCCGCGCCGGGTCGGTCACCGCGGGGCGGAGCTTCTGCCAGATCTCCTCGGGGCTGTCGAGGACCCCGACCGTGTTGCCGAGGCTCTTCGACATCTTGGCCTGGCCGTCGAGGCCGAGGATGCGCCGCGCCGGCGTCAGGAGCGACTGCGGCTCCGGCAGGAAGTCGGTGCCGCCGCCGAACTGCGCGTTCCAGCGCCGCGCGATGACCCGCGCGAGCTCAAGATGCTGCAACTGGTCGTCGCCGACGGGCACCTGCTCGGCGCGGTAGAGCAGGATGTCGGCCGCCATCAGGATGGGATAGCTGAACAGCCCTGCCGGCACGCTCTCCAGCTTCTGCGACTTATCTTTGAACTGCGTCATCCGCTCCAGCTCGCCGAGCGGCGTCACCGACGTCAGCAGCCACATCAGCTCGGCGTGCTCCGGCACGTGCGACTGCACGAAGAAGACCGCGCGCGCGGGGTCGACGCCGGCGGCGAGGAGCCCGATCGCCATGTCGAGGGTCCGACGCTCCAGCGTGGCGGCGTCGTGCTGCCCCGTGATGGCGTGCAGGTCCACGATGGAAAAGAAGCACTCGTTCCGCGCCTGGAGCGCCACCCAGTTCTGGACGGCGCCGAGCCAGTTGCCGATGTGCAAGTCGCCGGAGGGCTGGATGCCGGAGAAGATACGGGCCATTTTGGCAAGCTACCAACCCCGGCCCGGGGCCGCAAGATGCTATCGCCCATAGACTTACTGACTCTGGCCGAAGCGGCCGCCCGCCGGGCCGGCAGCTACCTCGCGTCCGTGGGTCCCCCGCCCGACCCCGGCGCCTGGTCGACCAAGGACCCGCGGGACTTCGTGACCGAGGTGGACCGGGAGTCGGAGCGCATCCTGGCGGCCTACCTCAGGCCCGAGGCGCCGGGCTCGCGGGTGCTGGGCGAGGAGTTCACCCCCACCGGCGACCTCGAGGGGCTGGTGTGGATCGTGGACCCCCTGGACGGCACCACCAACTTCCTGCACGGCGTGCCGGTCTGGGCGGTCTCCATCGGCGCCGCGGTGGACGGCGCGCTGCAGGCCGGGGTGGTCTTCGACGTGCCCCGCAACCGGCTCTACCGTGCGGCGCTCGGGCATGGCGCCTGGGAGGGAAGCCGGCGCCTCGCCGTGTCGCGCACCGTCGATCCCGCGCTCGCGCTCATCGGCACCGGCTTCCCCTTCAAGAACCTCGATCGTATCGACGAATACCAGCGCCAGTTCGCCGCGGTGGCCGGCGCCACGAGCGGCATTCGGCGGCCGGGCGCGGCCTCGCTCGACCTGGTGGACGTGGCGGCGGGCCGGTTCGACGGCTTCTGGGAAATGATGCTGGCGCCATGGGACATCGCGGCGGGGATGCTGCTGGTGCGGGAGGCGGGAGGTGTGGTGACGGACCTGGCGGGGCGGCAGATCGGACCGGAGCACAGCGGCGTGGTGGCGGGGAACCCGCAGATCCACGAATGGCTGCGGGGAATCTTGAAGGCGTAAGGACGCTTCCTACCGCCCCGCTGCCCCGCTGCCCCCCTGCCCCGCCGTCAAGACCCTCGGCCCGCCCTTCGTGATCGCCACCGTATGCTCGAAATGCGCCGACAGGCTGCCGTCCGCCGTGACGACGGTCCACTTGTCGGGCAGCGTGCGGGTGGCGGGGTCTCCCATGGTGATCATCGGCTCGATGGCGATGGTCATCCCCTCGAGGAGCCGGGGGCCGCGCTTCGGGACGCCGTAGTTCGGCACCTGCGGTTCCTCGTGGAAGCGCGCCCCGATGCCGTGCCCCACCAGCTCCCGCACCACGCCGAACCCGGCCCCTTCCGCCACGGTCTGCACCGCGTGCCCGATGTCGCCGACGTGGTTGCCCACGCGCGCCGCGGCGATCCCCGCCGCCAGGCTCTCCTGGGTCACGTCGAGGAGCCGCTGGGTGTCGGGGGAGATCTCGCCGACGCCGATCGTGGTGGCGGAGTCGGCGTGCAGCCCCTCGAAATGGACCCCGACGTCCACGCTGACGATGTTCCCCTCTCGGAGCACCCGCTTCTTCGACGGGATGCCGTGGACGATCTCCTGGTTGATCGACGTGCACAGCGTCTTGGGGAAGCCGTAGAGCCCCTTGAACGACGGGGTGGCCCCCTCGTGGCTCCGGATGAAGGCCTCCGCCATCCGGTCGAGGTCCTCCGTGGACATCCCCGCCTTCGTCTCCCGGCGGAGCAGGTCCAGCACGGCGCCCACGATGGACCCGGCGTGGGCCATCGTCTCGATCTCGCGGGGGGACTTCAGGGTGATCACGTGCCCTGCAGCGCCAGCGCCCGGCGGACCCGGGTCGCGATGTCGTCCACCGGGCCCACGGCGGGAATGCGGATCAGGCTGCCGCGCGACTCGTACCAGGCGAGCACCGGCGCCGTCTGGTCGCGGTAGCTCTGCAGCCGGGTGGCCACCGCCGCCGGATCGTCGTCGGGGCGGCCCTCGATGCCGCGGCGGCGCTCGATCCGGCCGATGATCTCGGCGTCGGGCACGTCGAAGAAGAGCACCGCGTTCAGCTTGCGCCCACGGTCGGCCAGGAGCCGCTCCATCCCCTCGGCCTGCGGGATGGTGCGCACCACGCCGTCGAAGATGACCCCGCCGGCGGCGGCGGGCCGGTCGAGCTCGTCGCGGATGACGCCGAGGATGATCTCGTCGCTCACCAGCTTCCCCGCTTCCATGACCGCCTTCGCCTGGAGGCCGAGCGGCGTGCCTCGGCTCACGGCGTCGCGCAGGAGGTTGCCGGTGGCGAAGGTGGGCAGGCCCATCGACTC
>CAYUOK010000063.1:0-6636 GCA_964446395.1 uncultured Gemmatimonadaceae bacterium
AGGAGCCTCGGGACGAACACGTAGGCGGCGAGCGTGAGGGCGATGGCCAGCGCGAAAGTGAGGAGGGGAGCCGCCGTGAATTGACCTGCCAGCGGCTCGATCCGGCGCCAGTGGATGACGCCGACTGGAATGGAGAAGGACAGGAAGAGTGCGGACGTGATGCCGGGATGGTCGATGTAGTTGACCCCCCTCCGGATCAAGCCGAAGGACGCTCCCCAGCACGCCAGCCAGGTGAGCGCGAGCACCCCGATCTGGCTCACCGTACCAATTGCACGACCCCCTGCAGGATTTCCGTGAGCGAGTACTGGTAGAGCAGGAGGGGCGCGAACGGTGCCGCGACGGGGAGCAGGATGCCGGCCACTTCCCGCAGCGAGACGGCCACTGGGCGCATCGAGCGCACCTGCGTGTACATGCCCGAGTAATCGATGAGCGCGCTGGAATGTGGGCTGTCCAGCAGGTCGGCCCCCGTCGCCGGCGGGGGCGCGGTCCAGTGGCGGTCGAATTCGCGCGTCATCTTGAATCCGGTCAGTCCGTACCCGGCGAGCGCGGCGTACCGCGCCTGCACAAGGCTCCCGACGAAGAAGAACTGCGGCGCCAGCAGCAGGAGGGTTTCGAGGACGACGAACGCGATGATCGGCCCGCGGGCATCGGCCAGGCTCTCGCCTCCGTACTGGATCCGGTTGGACACCGTCGTCGCCGCCAGCGCGCTGAACCCGAGGAAGACCGTCCGGAAGGCCCGTGGCGACCACGCGAGGAAACCGAGGCCGCCGGCGCCGTCGGGGTGGGAGGCCACCCAGGCGAGGTCGAGCCTCGAGACTCGCCAGACCAGGCCCCACCAGGTGATGATCCGCCAGAGCCAGCGCAACATCAGGAACTGCACCAGCGGCAGGGAGACCCAGGCGTACCAGCGGCCGGCCGCCGTGATCTGCTCGCTGCCACCGACCACGGCGCCGAACCAGGCCGATTCGCTGGCAAGGCGCGGCAGCGACGCCACGAGGAGGTGAGGGAGGGCCAGCGCCGTGAGGAGCAGGGCCAGTTCGACGCCGTCGGAGGTGGCCCATCGCTGGGCGCCCGCGACGGCCGCCTCGAACGCGGGGCGGTCGTCCTCCCTGACGAGGCCCGCCCGGCGGAAGAGCTCGACCACGATTCCGAGAATACGGTCCGCCACAGGCTCGGCGAAGACCATGATCGGGACCACGACGAAGTAGCGGGCCCAGGCGCCGAGGTCGGAGACCAGTGGATGGCCCACGCCGCCGAAGAGGGCGCCGTCGGCCGCGGAGAAGATGACGAGCGGCAACCAGCCGAGAACCAGCAGGAGCCCGACCAGCAGGAGCCGGCCGCGCGCGCCGCCACTCAGGCCGGACTTGGTCAGCGCGCCGTGGAGGCGGCCGCCCTCACAGAGCGAGAACGCTGGAACGTCGATCACCTCGACCTCCTGCATCTTGGGTCTGTCACCGGTCCAACGTCCATGGACGATAATCTGGCGGGCGGTGCTTCTGCATCGGCCGGGTCTCCGGCTACATTGACTGTACGGCGGCATGGGTGGTGGCTGCAAACGGCTGCAGGCGAAATTCACGGTGATTCAGCGGAGGTGTGACATGCGCGTGCTCCGTTTCGGGCTCATGGCGGCGCTGATGCTCGGCATGGCCGGCTGCGAGAGTGGGACCGGCTCCGGCCCCGGCATTTCCGGGCCGCCCCCGGCCTATGAAGACATCTCCGGCCAGTATTCGGCCCCGGTCAGCGCCACCAGCACCGGCCTGGTGCTCACCGGCACCATGTACCTGTTCCTGACGCAGGACGACGGCAGCTTCCGGGGGTCGTACGCGATGGTCGGGACGCTGGAAGAAGGCGCCGCCTCCGGGCCGATCACCCTGGTCGGCGCGGTCAGCAACGGGGCGCTCGCCATCGGGACGAACCCCGTCCTGACAATGGAGTTCCGCCCGATCGGGTGCGGCGCGACGTTCGTCCAGAACGCCGGCAGCTTCTCGAGCACGCTCGAGACCATCACCATGCCCGACGCCACGATCCCGGTACAGGACCTCGACTGCGCCGAGCTGCTGCGACTGGTCGTCGGGAACCTCGAGTTCACGAAGTAGGGATCCGCCATGCCTGCCCTGATCGAATGCGTCCCGAACTTCTCCGAGGGCCGTGATCCCGAGGTGATCCGGCGCATCGCCGCCCGCCTCGAGTCGGTGGAGGGGGCGAAGCTGCTGCATGTCGACGCGGGCAAGGCCACCAACCGGACGGTGATGACCGTCGCCGGGACGCCCGAGGCGGTCGTCGAGGCCGCCTTCCGCGCCATCGCGGAGGCCGCCGAGCTGATCGACATGCGGGGCCACACCGGTGAGCATCCCCGCATGGGCGCCACCGACGTCTGCCCGCTCGTTCCCATCTCCGGCATCAGCATGCGGGACACGGCGGACTGGGCCCGGAAGCTCGCCGCCCGGGTCGGCCACGAGCTCAAGATCCCGGTGTACGCCTACGAGGCGGCCCAGCCCGATCCGGCCCGCAGGAACCTCGCGGTCATCCGGGCCGGCGAGTACGAGGGGCTCGAGCGGAAGATGAGGGAACCGGCGTGGACGCCTGATTTCGGCCCGGCCACCTTCAACGCGAAGAGCGGTGCCACGGTCATCGGCGCGCGCGACTTCCTCGTGGCCTTCAACGTCAACCTCAACACCACCTCCACCCGCCGCGCCAACGCCATCGCCTTCGACGTGCGCGAGGTGGGGCGGCCCAGGCGCGAGGGACACCCGCTCACGGGCAAGCCGGTGCTCGACGCGTCCGGCGAACCGGTGATGATCCCGGGCAGCCTCAAGGCAGTGAAGGCGATCGGCTGGTTCATCCAGGAGTACGGGGTCGCCCAGGTATCCATGAACCTGGTGGACCTGAACGTCACGCCCGTGCACGTGGCGTTCGACGAGGTCTGCCGCGCCGCCGAGGCGCGCGGCGTCCGGGTAACGGGAAGTGAATTGGTAGGGTTGGTCCCGCTCGCCGCCCTGCTGGACGCCGGCCGGCACTATCTCCGGAAGCAGCAGCGCTCCGTTGGCGTGTCGGAGGCCGAGCTGATCAAGATCGCCGTCAAGTCGCTCGGCCTCGACGAGCTCGGTCCCTTCAGGCCCGAGGAGCGGATCATCGAGTACCGGCTCCGGGACACGGGGCTCTCGCGATTGGTGAACCTCTCAGTCCGGGACTTCGCCGAGGAGACCGCCTCGGAATCGGTGGCCCCTGGTGGCGGCTCCGTGGCCGCAGCCGTCGGCGCGCTGGGTGCCTCGCTCGGCACGATGGTGGCTAACCTCTCTGCCCACAAGCGGGGCTGGGACGAGCGCTGGGAGGAGTTTTCCGGGTGGGCCGAGAAGGGGCAGCGAATCAAGGATGACTTGCTCCGCCTGGTGGACGAAGACACCCGCGCCTTTGACCGGGTGATGGCGGCGCTCGGCATGCCGAAGTCAACGGACGCGGAAAAAGCCGCGCGCAGCGCGGCGCTCGCCGCCGCCAACCTCGGCGCTCTCGAGGTGCCGTGGCAGGTGATGCAGACCGCCTTCGGCGCCTTCGAGCTGATCCGCGCCATGGCGGAGCAGGGAAACCCCGCCTCCGCCTCCGACGCCGGTGTCGGGGCGCTCTGCACCCGGGCCGCCATCCGGGGCGCCTGGCTCAACGTGCGCACCAACGCCGGTGGGGTGAAGGACAAGGCCGCCATCGAGCAGATCCTGAAGGACGGCGCAAAGATGGATGCGGACGCGGCGCGGCTTGAAGCGGAGATCCTGTCCATCGTGGAACGGAAGTTCGGATGACGACGCTCCTCTCACACTATATCGCCGGCACCGCGCGCCCCAGCACGGGGAGCGCCTCCCTCCACGACCTCAATCCATCCGACGAGCGCGACATCGTGGCCGAGGTGCCGGTGGGCACCCCGGCGGATGCCGCGGCCGCCGTGGCAGCCGCCGCGGAGGCGCTGCCGGCGTGGCGGCGCCTGACCGGCCCCGCGCGTGCCGAGCACCTGCACAAGTGGGCGGCCGCCATCGAGGCCCGCGCTGAAGAGTTGGCTCAGGCCATGACCCGGGAGGTCGGGAAGCCGATCGCGGAGGCGCGGGGCGAGGTCGGGCGGTGCGTCGTGATCCTCCGGTACTACGCCGGCGACGCGGTGCGCTCGGTGGGCGAGGTCGTTCCTGCGCAGGCCGCGGGCGCGCTCCAGTTCACGCTCCGCGAGCCGCTCGGCGTCGTGGCGCTGATCACCCCGTGGAACTTCCCGCTGGCCATTCCGCTCTGGAAGGCGGCCCCGGCACTCGCGTTCGGGAACACCGTCGTCCTCAAGCCTTCGGAGCAGTCGCCGGTCATGGCGCTCCTGCTGGCGGAGACGGCGCAGGCGGCCGGGCTCCCAGCCGGCGTCTTCAACGTGCTGCTCGGCACCGGACAGGGGGTCGGCGAGGCGCTGCTTCGCGCGCCGGAGGTGCGCGGCATGAGCTTCACCGGCTCCGCGGCCGTCGGCGCCAGGGTCGCGGCCATCGCGGCGGAGCGGAACATCCGCTACCAGACCGAGATGGGCGGCAAGAACGTCGTGATCGTGATGCCCGACGCCGACCTCGACCTGGCCGCGAAGCTCACCGCGGCCGGCGCCATGCGCTATGCGGGGCAGAAGTGCACCGCCACCAGCCGGGCCGTGGTGGCCCGCGAGGTGGAGGGAGCCTTTCTGGAGCGGCTGCGCGAGCAGGTGGCCGGACTTGTCCTGGGCCCGGTGACGGATCCCGCCGCCGCCGTCGGTCCCGTCATCAGCGCCGCTTCGCGCGAACGGATCTGGTCCGCCCTCGCGGCGGCCAAGGGCGACGTGGTCTGCGGCGGAAGCGAAGGCACAGGAGTGACGTTCCTGCGCGGGAACTTCGTGACGCCTACCGTGGTGCGCGGTGTGGACCCGGGGTCCCCGCTCGCGCAGGAGGAGTTGTTTGGGCCCGTGCTCGCGGTGCTCGCGGCCGACGGCCTTGAAGCAGCCATCTCGCTCGCCAACCGCTCCCGCTACGGGCTCAGCGCCTCGCTGTTCACGAAGGACATCGGCTCGGCGCTCCGCTACATCAATCAGATCGAGGTCGGCCTGGTGCGCATCAACGGCGACACCACCGGCGTGGATCCGCACGCCCCCTTCGGCGGCATGAAGGGCTCCAGCTCAGGCAGCCGCGAGCAGGGCACCGCCGCACGAGAGTTCTACACCGAGACCAAGACCGTCCAGGTGCACCCCGCATGACCTCGCCCGCCTTTCCGGCGGTCCTCCACGTCGTGGACTCCCACACCGAAGGGGAGCCGACCCGCGTGGTGGTGGACGGCTGGCGCCAGCCGGCCGGCGCCACCATGGCGGCGCGTCGGGACGACCTGGCCGCACACTGGGACCACCTGCGGAGCGCGGTCGTCTGCGAACCGCGCGGCCACGACGCGATGGTCGGCGCCCTCCTCACTCCGCCGGTCTCGGCCGAGGCCGCCGCCGGCGTGATCTTCTTCAACAACGTCGGGTACCTCGGCATGTGCGGGCACGGCACCATCGGCGTCGTGCGGACGCTGGAGCACCTGGGCCTCACCCGGGTCGGGCAGGTGCGGCTCGACACTCCGGTCGGGACGGTGTCCGCCGAGCTGGCGGAGGACGGCGCCGTCACCATCCGCAACGTGCCGTCCTACTGTCACGCGACCGACGTCGCCGTGGACGTGCCGGGGCTGGGGCGCGTGGTCGGGGACGTGGCATACGGCGGGAACTGGTTCTTCCTGACGCACCTGGAAGGAATGGATGTGACCCTCGGCAACGTGGACGCCCTGACGCGGGTGACCCTTGCCATCATGGAATCCCTCCGCCGGCAGGGTGTCACCGGCGCGGCAGGGGCCGAGATCGATCATGTGGAGCTGGCGGCGCCTCCGGTCCGGCCGGATGCCGACGGCCGGAACTTCGTGCTCTGCCCCGGTGGCGCGTACGATCGCTCCCCGTGCGGCACCGGGACCTCTGCGGTCATGGCAGCGCTTCACGCCCGGGGCCGGCTCGCGGTCGGGGCGCGCTGGCGCCAGGAGAGCGTCACCGGCAGCCTCTTCACCGGCTGGCTCGAGGAATCCGACGGGCAGTTGATCCCTCACATTCGCGGGATGGCGTACATCACCGGCGAGGCCACGCTCCGGTTCGACCCCACCGACCCCTTCCGCGCCGGGTTCACCGCCGCCGGATGACTACCCGGCCGGACGTCATCATCGTCGGGGCCGGCATCGTGGGCGCGGCGTGCGCCTACTACCTGAGCCGCGGCGGGATGCGAGTGACGGTCCTCGACGCCGGTTTCGCGGGTGGCGGGACGACCGCGGCGGGCATGGGCCACATCGTCGTCATGGACGACAGCGCCGCTCAGTTTGCGCTGACCTTCTGGTCGCAGCGGCTCCTCGATGCACTCCTTCCCGGGCTCCCGGCGTCCGCCGAGTTCGAACGCCGCGGCACGCTCTGGGTCGCGGAGGACGAATCCCAGTTCGAATCCGCACGCGCCAAGCTGTCGTTCTACGAATCGCGCGGCGTGCATGCCGAGCTGGTGGACGCCGGCGGGCTCGCCCGCGCTGAGCCGATGCTGCGGCCGGGGCTCGCGGGGGGGCTGCGCGTACCGGGCGACGGCGTGGTCTATCCGCCGG
>CAYUOK010000064.1:0-6601 GCA_964446395.1 uncultured Gemmatimonadaceae bacterium
TCGCGCGGGAAAAGGCGGGGATCGCCAAGCCGGGCGTCCCCTTCGTCATCGGGGAACGGGACCCCGCCCTGGTCGACGAGCTCCGCCGGGAGGCGCGCCGCCGCACGCACGATGCGGGCGGCAGGGCCGACATCCGTGTCCTGCCGCCGGCGTACGAGTGGGAGGGCCCGCTCGGCCTTCGTGGCCCGCACCAGCGCCGCAACGCGGCCGTGGCCCACGGCGTCCTCATGGCGCTCCCGGAGCGCTGGCGTCCAGACCTCGAGGCGGTCAGGAAGGGGTTCGCCGCGGCGCACGTGCCGGGGCGCCTCGACCGACGGGGGAGGTGGCTGTTCGACGTGGCCCACAATCCGGACGGGATGGAGTCGCTCGTCTCGGCGCTCCGCGCCGAGCCTCCCCCGACGCCGGTACACGCGCTGGTGAGCATTCTCGGCGACAAGGAGTGGCCGACCATGCTGGTCTGGCTCGACTCGGTGGTGGATCGGGGTGTCCTGACCGTGGCGCCGTCGGCCGCCGAACGGGGATGGAACCTCGGATGGCTCCGGGAGTGGCTTGGGCGGCAAGACAGGCCCCCGGCCCGAGCCCAGTGGGCGCTGGTGCCCGACTTCGCCACCGCGCTCCGGGAGGTCCAGCAGGGCGCGGGCACCGTCCTGGTGACCGGTTCCTTTCACACCGTCGGCGACGTGATGGCGACCCTCGGGCTCGGGGAGTGAGCAGTCCACCGGCATAGCCAAATCCTTTGTTTTCAAGTATTTTGCCCCCCATGTCGCACCAGTCCCTTCCCGGTTTCCGCGAGTTCTTTCCCGCCGATTTCGCCGCGCGCAGCCACCTCTTCGAGGCGTGGCGTCGCGTGGCGGCTCGCTACGGGTTCGAGGAGTACGACGGACCGCCACTGGAGCCGCTGGAGCTCTACACCGAGAAGAGCGGCCCTGAGATCGTGGGGCAGCTCTACAACTTCACCGACAAGGGCGACCGGCAGGTGGCGCTCCGGCCGGAGATGACGCCGACCCTTGCGCGGATGGTCGCCTCGCGGGCAAACGGGCTCCGGAAGCCGATTCGCTGGTTCTCGATCGCGCAGATGTTCCGGTATGAGCGCCAGCAACGCGGCCGCCTGCGGGAGCACTACCAACTGAACTGCGACCTGATCGGCGAGGCCGGCCCGCTGGGCGACGCCGAGGTCATCGCGCTGCTGATCGACCTGGCGCGGGAACTCGGGCTGGGGTCGGACGACGTGCGGGTGCGGCTGTCGGACCGGCGGGTGCTCTCGGCGCTGCTCCGTGGCGCAGGAGTGACGGAGGCGCAGCTGCCGCTCGCCTATGCCGCGATCGACAAGCGGGAGCGGATGGAGCGGCCGGCGCTCGAGGCGATGCTGCGAGGCCCGGACGGCTCGGGGATGACAGAGACGGTGGCGGCGCGCGTCCTCGAGGTGGCGTCGCTGCACCGATTGGACGCCGTGGAAAAGGCGCTTGCCGGTGTGGCCGGCGGCCAGGCCGCACTCCTTCCCCTCCGACAGACCCTGGCGGCTCTCGCGGCCATGGGGCTCGACGGCTGGGTGGACGTTGACCTCACGATCGTGCGTGGGTTGGCCTACTACACCGGCACCGTCTTCGAGCTCTTCGACGCCGGCCGCTCGCTCCGCGCCATCGCGGGGGGCGGGCGGTACGACGACCTGCTCGGCAGGCTGGGAGGCGTGGACCTGCCCGCGGTCGGGTTCGCCATGGGCGACGTGGTGATCGGCGACCTGCTCAAGGAGCGCGGGCTGCACCCGGCGCCCGCCCCGGCGGTCGAGGTGTTCATCGCCGGCGTCACCGACGACGACCTCCCGCATGTGCTCGCCCTGGCGCACGAGTGTCGCGACGCCGGGCTCCGCACCGAGTACGCCCTGACCGCGCAGGCGGTGGGCAAGCAGCTGAAGCTGGCGGACGCGCGACAGGCGCGAGTGGCCGTGCTCATCGGCCCCGACGACCGCACCCGCAACGAAGTGCAGATCAAGGACCTCACCGCGAAGGCGCAGCGGTCGGTGTCCCGAACCGACGCGGTCGCCGCGCTCCTGGCGGTCCGCTCCTGACCCCGGGGCCCTTTCCGGGCCCTACCCGACGAGGCAGCATGGCAGACGACAAGGCGCTCACCACGCGGGCCGCGGACTTCTCGGCCTGGTACAACGAGGTCATCGCCCGCGCGCAGCTGGCCGACTACAGCCCGGTGCGCGGGTGCATGGTCATCCGGCCGAACGGCTACGCCATCTGGGAACAGATGCAGCAGGCGCTCGACCGGATGTTCAAGGAAACCGGTCACCAGAACGCCTACTTCCCCCTCTTCATCCCGCAGAGTTTCCTGGCCCGCGAAGCCGAGCACGTCGAGGGCTTCGCGCCGGAACTGGCGGTCGTCACCCACGCCGGGGGCAAGGAGCTCGAGGAGCCGCTCGTGGTGCGGCCCACCTCCGAGACCATCATCTACTCGATGTACGCCAAGTGGATCCAGAGCTGGCGCGACCTGCCCTTGCTGATCAACCAGTGGGCCAACGTCGTGCGCTGGGAGCTCCGGACGCGGCTCTTCCTCCGGACGACCGAGTTCCTCTGGCAGGAGGGGCACACCGCGCACGCCACCGAGGAGGAGGCGGAGGCGGAGACGCTGATGATCCTCGGGATCTACCGGCGGTTTGCGGAGGAGTGGATGGCGATGCCGGTGCTCACCGGCCGGAAGAGCGACAGCGAGAAGTTCGCCGGCGCGCTCCGCACCTACGCCATCGAGGCGCTGATGCAGGACAACAAGGCGCTCCAGGCGGGCACCAGCCACAACCTCGGCCAGAACTTCGCGAAGGCCTTCGACGTGACCTTCCAGACCGCCGAAGGGGGGCTCGGGCACGTCTGGAACACGTCCTGGGGCGTCTCCACCCGCCTGGTCGGCGGGGTGATCATGACACACAGCGACGACGTCGGGCTCGTCTGTCCGCCCCGCCTGGCGCAGTACCAGGTCGTCCTGGTGCCGATCTACCGCAAGGACGAGGAGCGTGTGGCGGTCGTCGAGGCGGCCGAGCGGCTGCAGCGGGCGCTCCGCGCCGCGGACATCCGGGTGCACCTCGACGCGCGCGACGGGCTCAAGCCGGGCGCCAAGTACTACGAGTGGGAGTCGCGCGGCGTCCCGTTCCGGCTCGAGATCGGCCCGCGGGACCTGGCCGCCGAGCAGGTGATGCTGGCCCGGCGCACCGGCGGGAAGGAACCGATCCCGATGGCCGGGCTCGCCGACCGGATCCATATCGAGATCGACGCCATGCAGCAGGCGCTCCTCGGCGCGGCGGTGGCCCGGCGCGAGGCGGCCACGATCCGCGGCGCCACGCGGGACCAGCTGGTCGAGGCGATGAACGGCGCCGGCGGGTTCGTGTACGGCGGCTGGTGCGGCGACGCCGCCTGCGAGGCCGACATCAAGGAGCAGACCAAGGCCACGATCCGGGTGCTCCCGGACGAGGAGTTCCGTTCCGATCCCGCCCCGACGCGCTGCGTCTGGTGCAACCGCGACGCCGTGACGGAGGCGGTGTGGGCGAAGGCGTACTGATGGAGGCGGGGATGCGGGACAGCGGGGAAGCGGGGAAGATGGCGCTCCTTGCTGACGCCGGGATCACCGTGTCGAAGGAAGGCCTGGCCATGGCGGGGGTGCCCCTTGCGCATCTCGCGCGCGAAGTCGGCACCCCCGTCTACGTGTATAACGCCGAGACCATCCGGCGGCAGTTCCGGGCGCTGGAGGCGGCGTTTGCCACGATCCCGCACCGGGTGTGCTACGCGGTCAAGGCGAACAGCAACCTGGCCGTCCTCCGCCTGATGCACGACCTTGGCGCCGGCGCCGACCTCGTCTCGGCCGGGGAGATGCGCCGGGCGCTCGCCGCGGGGTTCTCCGCGCAGAGCCTCGTCTTCAGTGGCGTCGGGAAGACGGCGGAGGAGCTCGAGGAGACCGTCTCCGCCGGCATCGGGCAGGTGAACGTCGAGTCACTCGAGGAACTCAAGCTGCTCGGGGCGGTGGCAGCGCGGCTCGACCGCACCACCTCCGTCGGCATCCGGGTGAATCCGGACGTGACCACCGACACCCACCCGTACATCTCGACCAGCCACGGCGGCATCAAGTTCGGCGTGCCCCACGACCAGGTGCGCGCCGCGGCCGACTACGTCCGGGACCACCCCTACCTCCGCCTCACCGCCGTCGCGATGCACCTCGGCAGCCAGCTGCTGGACCCGGCGCCCTACGCCGAGGCGCTCGGCAAGCTGGTGGCGCTGGTCAAGGCGCTCCGGGCCGGGGGCGTCTCCACGCTCGAGTCGCTCGACATCGGCGGCGGGCTCGGCATCCGGTACCAGCCGGGCGCCGGCCCGGGCATGGATCCCGCCGCGCTCGCCGCGGTGGTGGGGCCGCTCGCGGCGGAGGCGGGCCTGCCCGTCACGATGGAGCCGGGACGATTCCTGGTGGGGAGCGCCGGCGTGCTGCTCACCGAGGTGCTCTACCGAAAGCACTCGGGGGGGCGTGACTTCGTGATCGTGGACGCGGCCATGAACGACCTCCTCCGGCCGAGCCTCTACAAGGCGCACCACGAAATCGTGGAAGTGGTCCCCGCAGGCCGGCCCGCCGGCCCGGTGGACGTCGTCGGGCCGATCTGCGAGACCGGCGACTTCCTCGCCCTGGAGCGGACGCTCCCGAAAGTGGAGCCCGGCGAGCGGCTGGCCGCGCTCTGCGCCGGCGCCTACGGCTTCGCCATGAGTTCCAACTACAACACGCGGGGCCGCGCCGCGGAAGTGATCGTGGACGGCGGGCGATGGGCAGTGGTGCGGCCCCGCGAGTCGGTCGACAGCCTCTTCGCCTCCGAAGTGGCGGACCCCTTTGCCACCCTCTCCGACAACGGCTGAGGCACCAGCGTGACGGACACACCGAAGCACCACGACGGCATCCTGATCCTCGACTACGGATCCCAGTTCACCCAGCTGATCGCGCGGCGGGTGCGCGAGGCCCACGTGTACTGCGAGATTCATCCGGGCACCCGCTCCCTGGAGTGGATCCGGGAATGGCGGCCCAAGGGGATCATCCTCTCCGGCGGCCCGAACTCGGTGTACGACCCCGGCGCCCCGACGGCGCCGGACGGGATCCTCGACCTCGGGGTGCCGGTCCTGGGGCTGTGTTACGGGATGCAGATCATCGCCCAGATGGCGGGTGCCAAGGTGGTGGGCGCCGCCCGGCGGGAATACGGCCGGGCCGTCGTGACCGTCGCGGGGGGCAAGCTCTTCCGCGGGTTCAGGACGGGGGAAGAGACCGCGGTCTGGATGAGCCACGGGGACCACGTGGACACCCCGCCGCCCGGCTTCGTCCTCACCGCCTCGAGTCCCAACTGTCCGGTGGCCGGCATTGAGCACACCTCCAAGCCGATCTACGCGGTGCAATTCCATCCAGAGGTGGCGCACACGGCGCGGGGCGGCGAGATCATCAGCGCCTTCCTCTTCGACGTCTGCGGCGCCACCCCCGACTGGACGGCGGGGCACTTCATCGAGACCGAGACGGCACGGATCAGGGAAATGGCCGGGACCGCCCGGGTCATCTGTGGCCTATCTGGCGGCGTGGATTCGTCCGTGGCGGCGGCGCTCGTCCACCGGGCGGTGGGCGACCGGCTCACCTGCATCTTCGTGGATCACGGCCTCCTCAGGCTTCACGAGCGCGACCAGGTCGAGGCCACATTCCGCCGCCATCTCGGCATCGACCTCCGGGTGGTGGACGCGAGCGACCTCTTCCTGAAGAACCTTGCGGGCGTGAGCGACCCGGAGGAGAAGCGCCGCCGGATCGGGCACACCTTCATCGAGGTCTTCGAGGCCGAGGCGCGCAAGGTCGGCCCGGACGTCGGGTTCCTGGTCCAGGGGACGCTCTACCCCGACGTGATCGAGTCGGTTTCGCCGACGGGGGGACCGTCGGTCACGATCAAGACGCACCACAACGTCGGCGGGCTGCCCGAGCGACTCCCGTTCAAGCTGATCGAGCCGCTCCGCGAGCTCTTCAAGGACGAGGTACGGCAGGTGGGCCGAGAGCTCAGCTTGCCGGAGGAGATGGTCGGGCGGCATCCCTTCCCAGGCCCGGGGCTCGCCATCCGGATCCTGGGCGCGGTGTCGAAGCCGGAACTCGATATCCTCCGGGCGGTGGACGACATCTACATCGAGGAGATCCGCGCGGCGGGGTTGTACGACGACATCTGGCAGGCGTTCGCGGTGCTGCTGCCGATCCGGTCGGTCGGCGTCCAGGGCGACTTCCGCACCTACGACCAGGCGGTGGCGCTCCGAGCCGTCACCAGCCGGGACGGGATGACGGCGGACTGGTTCCCGTTCCCGCACGAGGTGCTCTCGCACATCTCGAACCGGATCGCGAATGAGGTGAAGGGGGTCAACCGAGTGGTGTACGACGTGAGCAGCAAGCCGCCCGCGACGATCGAGTGGGAGTAACGGCAGCCCGCGCTAGAACCCCTTGTCCGCCAGCAGCCGGTAGAATTCGTCCGCGGACGCCAGCCGCGCGAGCTGCTCCGGCACGCCTGGCTCCTTGGCGAGCTGGGCGATCTTGCCGAGGGTGGGGAGGTACTGGTTGGACATCT
>CAYUOK010000065.1:0-3526 GCA_964446395.1 uncultured Gemmatimonadaceae bacterium
CCGTCCTGACGGCCCACGCTCACGAACATCCGCGCGGTGGCGTTCGGCGCGGCCGGCGCGGCGGCCACCGCCGGCGCCTCGGCCGGGCGCGGTGCCGCCGCCACGGGAGCGCTCGCATGCCCGGTCCAGAGCTGGTACAGCGCCGCCGCCACCGCCGAGGGGTCGTGCCGCTCGAAGAGCGGCGCCAGCGCCAGGAGTCCCGTGCCGGGCACGCCGGCGTCGAGCACCTGTGCAATCGTGGCTCGCCGGCGCGCCGCTTCGTCCTGCGCGGCGTCCACCACGCCGGACAAGCGGAGGATCCGGCGGGACGAGGTGATCCGGGCCACGTATTCCTCGCCTGCGGGCGGCACGAGCATCACCACGGGTCCGGCGGCGATGAGGGACTTGAGGTGCGCCGGTGTCGGGAGGTCGTACGCGACCACCAGGTCGGTCGGCTCGACCGGACCGTCCGTCACCGACACGTCGGCGTCATGACCGGCCATCGCGGCCTTCACCGCGCTCACACCCGCCTGGTCCAGGCACCACACCGTCACCCGCGCCGGGTCGAGCAGCTCGACCACCTCGGCCACCGCCGCCGCGCGCCTGGTCCACGGCGCGCTCGCGGTGCGCACCGGGCCGACCGGCGTCATCGGCGGCGCCTCGGCCGGAAGGAACCCGACGGTCAGCGCCTTCCGCGCATAGCGCTCGATCACGTCGGCCGCCGCCTCGGGCTGCGCGGTGCACACGATGCGCTGGGTGTCCTTGCCGAGGTCGTGCATCAGCACGGCGAGCGCCTCCGCGCCGCCCCACGCCTCCGGCCAGGCGAGCACGACGGCGGACAGTTCATCGGTCTTGAGGACCGAGCGCTCGACCAGCTGACGGGCCTCGGCGGGTGAAACGACGAGGACGTCAGCCAGGTTGGCGCGCAGATGCCGTGTGGTGCGGAGCAGGTTGCCGGCGGAACGCACCCGGCACGAGGGCATGGCCCGCGTGGCGGCTTCGGTCCAGTCGGCGGAGGTGTCGGGAGAGGTGAGGATGAGGGCCCGGAGTCCGGTGGAGGGCGCCGCAGTCAGCCGCCTGCCGAGCGCGGCGAGGATCGGGAGCGCGCCGGCGGCGCAGGGGGGCAGGGCAGCCACGACGTTGTGGCCGCGCTCGGCGGTGACGGCCGCCTCGGCGAGGTCGGCAGGCGATGCAAACATGGATGACTCGGACACAGGACCCTCGGTTGTCAAATAGTCGGCTTGCGCCGGGACTCAAGAATAAGCGGGCGGCGGGCCGGATGCCACCGAGGGCGCAGTTGACATCAACTTGCCGGGTGGGGAGCTTTCGGCTCGACATTTTCCTTCCGCTCCGGACTCCGCAATGCCCGAACCGCTCTCGATCAACCTGGTGCACCTCAAGGCCTCCGAGACCATCGCGATCAGCGCCGAGACGAAGCGACGCCGTGCGGCCGGTGAAGAGGTGTACGACCTGAGCCTGGGCGAGCCGGACTTCGACACTCCTCCTCTGGTGGCGCAGGCCGGCATCCAGGCCATCCAGAAGGGGATGACGCACTACCCGCCGAATCCCGGCATCCCCGAGTTGCGCGCCGCCATCGCGAAGAACCTGTCCGCGCAGAGCGGCGGCCGGCCGGTCAACGCCGACCAGATTCTGGTGAGCTCCGGCTCGAAGCACTCCATCTTCAACGCATGCTTCACCCTCTTCGGTCCCAACGACCAGGTGCTGATCCCGGCGCCGGCGTGGGTGTCCTATCCCCAGATCGTGCATCTCTGCCGCGCCGAGCCGGTGCTGGTGCCGGGGGACATCGAGTGGGGCCTCAAGGTCAGCGCGAAGGACCTCGACAAGCACTCCACCACGCGCACCAAGGGGCTCATCATCTGCTCTCCCTGCAACCCGACCGGTGCGGTGTATACGCTCGCCGAGCTGCGGTCGATCGCGGAATGGGCGAAGAAGAATGAAGTGTGGATCATCGCGGACGAGATCTACCAGCGGATCAACTACGGGGCCGTTTCGGCGCCGAGCTTCCTCGACCTGCCGGACGACCTGCTCGAGCGGACGGTGGTCGTCTGCGGCGCCAGCAAGGCGTACGCGATGACAGGCTGGCGGATCGGCGCCGCCCTGGCGCCGCCGCACGTGTTCAAGGGGATGGCGGCCCTCCAGTCGCACACCACTACCGGCGCCAACCACCCGGCGCAGTGGGCCGCCGCCACGGCGTTCGGCGACGAGCGGGTGGAGGCGGACGTGCTGAGGATGGTGGCGGCGTTCCGCGCCCGCCGCGACCGGCTCGTGTCGCGGTTCCGCGCCGAAGTGCCCGGCGTCGAGTTCGTCGAGCCGCACGGCGCCTTCTACTTCTTCTTCCGCGTGGACGGACTCACCGGGCCGGGCGGGGGAGGGGCGGCGTTCTGCGAGAAGCTGATGGCCGAGGAGGGGGTGGCGCTCGTGCCGGGGGCCGCGTTCGGCGACGACCGCTGGGTGCGCCTCAGCTACGCCGCCGCGGACAAGGAACTGGACGCCGGAGTGGACCGGATCATCCGCTTCATCAGGCGGCTGACCGCGGCCCGGGCCGCATAGGGACGCGCGATGAACATTGATACCCGCGTCGAACCGCTCGAGGGACGGCTGCCGACCGTGGAATGGCGGTGGGACGTCGAGACCGACATCCTCTCCGGCGGATTCCGCGCGGCCCTGGGCGACGGTGGCCAGGAGGGCAGCGTCGAACTCTCGGATGAAGAGGGTTCGGTGGTCGTCCTCGACGTGGCCGGCGGCGTGCTGTGCGGCCTCGATGTTGTGGTCTGGCCGGAGGTGGACACGGTGCCGGGGCTGGCCCCACCCGCCGGAGCGCGGACCGGGCGCGTGGTGCTTCCCACCAAGTCAGCGAGGCAGGTCGTCTCCGCCGTCGAGGTGGACACGACGCTCTCCGTCTCGGCCACGCCGGATGAAAAGGTCGTGCACCTCCGCATCGGCGGCCGCCGCGACGTCGAGGTGGTGCGCGTGGCGGACCACCTGCTCGTCGAGCTCGACCACAAGCGCCGCCTCGCGGGGTTCTGGCTGACGGAGGTCCCGCCATTCGCCCCGACCTGATCGGCCGCATCGTAGCCACCGAGGCTCGGCCCTCCACTCCACACCAATTCCATTTCACGGCCGCGCGGGAATCTCCCGTGGGGGTCGGCGCCATCGTGCGCGTGGACGCCCCCGGGCGGGTGGTGTACGGGGTCGTCATGGACGCCGCGGCCTACGACGACACCCGTCTCTACACCGGCGCCGTGCTCCGCCAGGAGCCTGAGGAGCCACTCCAGCCGGTGCCCCTCGGTGAAGTGCGGATGGCCACCGACGACGACGTGCGGATGGCGCTCCGAATGGACGGCTACACCGGTGGAGACGGCGGCACCGGGATTCCAATCGGCACCTACGGCCCCGCAGGGCTGGCCGCCCCGGTGTATCTCGACGCCGACTTTCTCCTCGGTCCCGAGGCAGCGCACCT
This sequence comes from uncultured Gemmatimonadaceae bacterium, assembly GCA_964446395.1. Classification (GTDB taxonomy): domain Bacteria; phylum Gemmatimonadota; class Gemmatimonadetes; order Gemmatimonadales; family GWC2-71-9; genus SPDF01. Next base: position 3,461 of record CAYUOK010000065.1, read on the forward strand.
CAACATCACGGGCGTGTCGGGTCTGGCCACGAAGACGAGCGCCGTGGAGTTCCTGCTCGCCAGCAT
>CAYUOK010000065.1:3626-6597 GCA_964446395.1 uncultured Gemmatimonadaceae bacterium
AAGGCCGACGCGTTCATCGACTTCCTGGCGGACCGTGTGGTCGGGCGCGACTTCCACGCGCCGGAACTGCACCCGCAGGAGTGGCGGGTGCTGACCTTCGCCGATCTCGAGGCCTTCTTTCGCGCCATCTTCGACTCGCTGGAGAACAGCAATCGCGGCGACGTCTGGCGGACGCACCACATCGCCACCATCCGGAAGGTCCGGAACCGCCTCGGCAACATCACCACCCGGGCCAAGGGGCTGGTGACCGACGACGGCACCTCGAACGACCTCCCATGGGGCGCCTTCGCGGACCGCTCGGTGTACGTGGTGGACGTGGCGAGTGTGGACCCGCTGGCGCAGGACCTCGTCTTCGCGCGCGTGGTGAGCAAGCTCCGCGAGCACCTCGAGCGCCGGGACCTCGGCGTGGACCACGTGGTCGTGTTCGTGGACGAGCTCAACAAGTATGCGCCTGCCGACGGCCCCGATACGTACGTGCGGAAGATGCTGCTCGACCTGTCCGAGCGCGGCCGGTACCTGGGACTGGTGTTGTTTTCCGCGCAGCAGTTCCGGTCGCAGGTGCTCCGACGGGTGGTCGGCAACGCGGGGACAACCATCTACGGCCGGATGGATCCGGATGAGCTGGCGACCGCCGGCTACGCGACCCTCTCCCCGGCCACGAAGGTCAAGCTCGCCACCCTGCCCAAGGGCGAGCTGATGGTGCGGCATCCGCACTTCACCCAGCCCGTGTTCCTCCGCTTCCCCCGGCCCTGCGTCCTCTCCGGCCGCGAGGGCGTGGAGCGCTTCCCGCCCGCGCCGGACCTCCCCTTCGACGAGGCGGTGGCCCGCCAGCTGCGCTCGATGGACCCTGGGATCGCGATGGACCGGGTCCGCGCCATCGTCGATGGGCGGCGCGAGGACGACGTGCGCCGGGCATTGGCCCGCACCCGGCAGCTGCGTCCCGACGACGTCTTGGCCTACTTCACGGCGGCACTGGGCCGGCGGGTCGAGCCGGAGCTCGTCACCCGGAGGACCGGGGTCATCCCGCTCAGGGGCACCACCGATCCGTATTCCTCCTAGCCCCACACTCCCGCCGCCTTGCCCCCCGCCCCCGGGCGGCGCATTCTCCTACCTGTGAAAATCGCGCACCTCGCCGACCTGCATCTCGGCTTTCGGCAATATCATCGGCAGACTCCCGCCGGCATCAACCAGCGCGAGGCCGACACCGCCCTCGCCTTTCGCCAGGCGGTGGACGGCGTGCTCGCGGCGCGGCCCGATGCCATCATCGTGGCCGGCGACCTCTTCCATTCCGTCCGCCCCACCAACGCCGCCATCGTCTTCGCCTTCCAGCAGTTCCAGCGGATCCGGGCGGCGCTTCCCGACGCGCCGATCGTCCTGATCGCCGGCAATCACGACACACCCCGTTCCACCGAGACCGGCAGTATCCTCCGCCTCTTCGACGAGCTCGGCGTGGACGTGGCGACGCACGAGGCGCGGCGCTTCAGCTACCCGCAACTCGAACTGAGCGTCCTCGCCGTACCGCACGAGGCGCTGGTGCAGGCCGAGCGGCCCGTCCTTCGGCCTGACGGGAGCGCGCGGTACGAGGTGCTCGTGGCCCACGGCGAGGTGGACGGCGTCTTCCCGTCAGACCGGTCCACGGTGGAGTACGGTGGCGCGCTCGTGCGCCCCGACGAGTTCGGCCCGGGCGAGTGGAGCTACGTGGCGTTCGGCCACTATCACGTGCGGACAGAGCTCGGGCCCCGCGCCTGGTACTGCGGCTCGCTGGAATACGTGAGCACCAATCCCTGGGGTGAATTGCGCGACGAAGCGGAGAAGGGGGTGGCGGGGAAGGCGTGGCTCCTGGCCGACCTCGACACCGGCGTCGCGGAACCACGGCCGATCGTCCCGGCGCGCCGGGTGCTGGACCTGCCGCGGCTCGACGGCAGCGACATGTCACCGGAGGAGCTCCAGGCGGCGATCGTCGCCCGGGTGGCGGCCGTCCCCGGCGGCATCGCCGATCAGGTGGTCCGGCTGGTCGTGACCGGCGTGCCGCGGCACGTGGGCCGCCAGCTCGATCACGCGGTGCTGCGGGGCTGGAAATCGGAGGCGCTCCATTTCCAGCTCGACCTGCGGCGGCCGGAACCGACGCGAACCACCGGCGTGGGCGCGCCCGGCCGTCGCCAGACGCTTCCGGAGCTCGTGCAGGACTACCTCAGCCGGCGCCAGCTGCCCGCCGGGATCGACCGCGCGGCGTTCGTGAACGAAGGGGTGGAGCTCGTGGCGTCCGCCGAACGCGAGCTGGCGGAGGACTGATGCAGATTCACCGCCTCCGGCTCGTGAACTTCCGGCAGCACGAGGACTCCGAGCTGGTGCTCGGCGCCGGCCTGACCGGCATCGTGGGCGCCAACGGCTCGGGCAAGTCCACCCTGCTGGAGGCGATCGCCTTTGCGATGTACGGCACGCCGGCGGCGCGCGGCACCCGGGAGTCCATCCGCCGCCGCGGCGCGCCGCCCCGCTCGCCGGTGCGGGTCGAGCTCGACTTCGCGCTGGGGGCGCACGAGTTCCGGGTGGTGCGGAGCCTCAGCCAGGCGGAGCTCTTCCAGGACGGCGATCCCGCGCCGATCGCCAACAGCCTCGCCACCGTGACCGAGAAGCTCTCCCACCTGCTGGGGATGACGCGGGCGGAGTTCTTCAACACCTACTTCACCGGCCAGAAAGACCTGATGGTCATGGCCAAGATGAGCGCTCCCGAGCGCGCGCAGTTCCTGGCCCGGGTGCTCGGGTTCGAGCGGCTCCGCATCGCGCAGGAGCGCCTGAAGGAGACGCGCAGCGAACTGCGGGCCCGGCTGCAGGCGCTGCAGGCGGGGCTCCTCGATGCCGGGGCGCTCGATGCGGAAGAGCAGCGGGTGGCGGCGCTCGCCGCCGCGGCCGGCGAACGTGACGCGAAGGCTCAGGAGGCGGTGCGGCTGGCCGCGATCCGGCTCGCCGAGGC
>CAYUOK010000066.1:0-6585 GCA_964446395.1 uncultured Gemmatimonadaceae bacterium
CCCTCGGCGTAGATCGTGTCGAAGGCCAGCGAGGACTTGCCCGAGCCGGAAAGCCCCGTGATGACGGTGAGGCGGTTCCGGGGGATGGTGACGGAGATGCCCTTGAGGTTGTGCTCGCGGGCGCCCCGGACCACCAGGAATTCTTCTGCCATAGCCATGGAGGATACCCCGGAACGCCTCCGGGATTCAACTCCCGACGGCATCGGGCCGTGGCCTCGCCGTTCCCTTTTCTCCCCTCCCCAGACACTTTTCGGTCTATCCCCGGCTGGACGACGGTTCCCCCTCTCCCCGACCCCCATGCGCCGTTCGAGACACAGCAGAACCAGCGGTCGCCAGCAGGCCCTGGGAGACCTCTTCGCCCCCGACACCCTTGAGGGCGACCCGACGCCCCGGGCAGCGGACGACAGCTTTCCGCTGCGACCGTTCGCCGCGGAAATTCCGCAGGCCACCGGGGTGGACCCCCACGCCGAAGCGCCCGAGACTCCCGCCGAGCGCCTCCTGCGCCTGGCCCGCGAGTCTGCGAGCCGGGGCCGGCGGGCTGAAGCCGAGGAATTCTTCCGGGAACTCCTGGAACTCGAGCCGGGTCACCTGGCCGGGCGGGTCGAGGTGGCGCGGCTCCACGAACGGCACGGCGCCGAGGACGAAGCCTATCGCCACCTGAGCGAGGCGGTGCGGCTCTGCCCCGACCGGACTGAGCCACTGGTGGCGCGGGGCGCCTTCCTGGCGCGCCTCAAGCGCCATCCGGAGGCGGAGGCGGATCTCCACCGCGCGCTGCGCCTCGCCCCGAACGACGCGGACGCGCATTTTGAGCTGGGCTTCGCGCTGTGGCGGAAGGGCGTCGCGCTCGAGGCGGCGGAGCACCTTCGGCGCGCAGCGGAGCTGGCGCCGGGGCGGGCCGACGCGGAGCACTACCTCGGGGAGTCGCTGCACCAGCTGGGGGACGATCTCGGGGCGCTGGCCGCGCTCGAGCGCGCGGCGGCGCTCGATCCGGGCAATCCCAAGTCGTTCCAGCTGATGGGGAGGGTGCTCGACCGGCTCGGGCGGCCCGAAGAGGCCCGCGAGAAGTACCGCCGAGCCCGCGAGGCGACCCCCAGGTGATCGAGGTCGTCGTCGAGGACCTCGCGTTCATGCAAGTGGACGCGGTGCTGCGCCCGGCCAGCGACACTCTCGACCCGGTGGCCTCCGTCTCGAGCCGGATGGACCAGCTGGCGGGCCCCGCGTTCGCGGAGGAGCGTCGCGTCCAGTCGGCCATGGAGGTCGGCTCCGCGGTGGTCACTGGTTCCGGCGACCTCTCCGCACAGTTCGTCATCCACACCGTCATCCGCGGTGACCAGTCCAACGCCACCCGCGACACCGTCCGGCGCGCCCTCACCTCGGCCTGGCAGCGCGCGGCGGCGTGGGGACTGGAGCGGATTGCCGGCCCGCCGATCGGCGCCGGGGCCGGGCAGCTCGGGCTGGCGGACGCGGCGGAGCTGATGGCGGAGACCTTCGCGGCGCATTGCCGCGGCGGGCGACCGCCCACCTCGCTCCAGATCGTCGCGGAGCGCGAGGAGGAGCGCGAGATCATCGAGGCCGCCATCCAGCGGGTGGGACGCTGAAGCGCAAGTACCTCGCCGCCCTGCTGGTGTCGGCCTGGGTCTTCGCACTCGGGTGGCTGGTGCTGCGCGAGTATCGCCCGGCGCCGGGTGGAGAGTCGGCTACCCCCTCGACCGTGCGCCTCCCGCCCACGACGACCTTCTACGCGCTCCAGGCCGGCGACGTGCAGGTGGGCTTCCGGTCCGTCTCCACCGACACCCTGGCCGACGGCATCCGGGTGACCTCCCGGTTCGACGCGGACGTCCCGGTCCCGGTCGTCCCTCGGCGGGTGTTGATCACCACGGAGGCACTGTACGACCGCGGCCTCACGCTGGCGGGGTTCACCACCTCGGTGAGCGGCGAGGCGGGGCAGCAGTCGCTCGCCGCCACGGTGCAGGGAGACAGGATCCTCTCCGTGGTGATCAGCGGGCGAGGACAGCCGCGGCCCGACACCGTCGAGGTGAGAATTCCCGCCGGCGTCCTGCTGCCTGACGGCGTCCCCATCGGACTCGCCTCGCGTGGCGGCCTCAAGGCGGGCACCACCACCTCCGTGCCCGTGCTCGACCCTGTCGAATTGACCATCGGCGCGTGGGACATCCGGGTCGGCGCCGAGAGCACCATCGTGGTGGCCGACAGCGCGGTGATGGACTCCGCGTCCGGCCGGTGGATTCCCTCCGGGCTCGACACACTCCAGGCGCTCCGGGCCGACTGGGTGGAGTACGGGATGCCGGTCCGCGCCTGGATCGATGTCGGAGGCGCCGTGGTCCTGAGGGAGACGCCGCTCGGACTGACCGAGAGGCGCGGGCCCTACGAAATCGTCAACTCGGGGTACCTGCGGCGCCGTCCGCGCAACGTGCAGGCGGCACCGCTCGAAGTCTCGACGGCGGAGCCGGCCGCTCCGGAGCCCGGTGGTGTCACCCTCGGCGCGGTGGACCTGCGGCTCGCGGCGCCGAGACTTGTCACGCCTTGGCAGGAGGTGGTACAGGGCGGGCTCGCGTCACGTGCAGGCACTCCCGCCTTGCGTCGGGCGACGCCGCCGTTCCCCGACTCGGTGGCGGCGAGGCTGGCGGCCGGTCCGCTCCCGGCCCGGATCGTGGTGGACGCCCGCCGCATCGCGGGCACCGACACCGCGGGTCCGGCGGACCAGGTACGGCGGCTGGCGGCCTGGGTGGCGGGGAGCATCCAGGCGGGTCAGCCGAACGTCGGGGGCCCGCTCCAGACGCTGCTCAGGCGGCGCGGCGACAGTTCCGACCGCGCCGAGCTGTTCGTGGCGATGGCCCAGTCGCTCGGGATTCCCGCGCGGCAGGTCGTCGGGCTGCTTTCGACCGGCGGCCCGCTCCGGTACCGGGCGTGGGCGGAGGTCTGGCTCGGCGGCTGGATGCCGGTGGACCCGACCCTCGGCCAGGCGCCGGCGGACACCGGGCACTTCCGGCTCCTGATCGACGCCACGGCACGACCCACGACCGTCATTCCCATGCTCGGGGCGGTGCGCCCCGCGATCACCACCACGCCGACGGTGCCATGATCCAGCTGCGCGATCTCTCCAAGAACTACGGCCGCTTCACCGCGGTCGACCGCCTCACGCTGGAGGTCCCGAAGGGCGAGCTCTTCGGGTTCCTCGGGCCGAACGGCGCCGGAAAGACGACCACGCTCCGGATGATCGCCGGCATCCTGCAGCCGACCGGCGGCTCCGTGACGATCGGCGGGGAGGACATCCACCGGGACCCCGAGGCGGCCAAGGCCAAGCTGGGGTTCGTTCCCGACCGCCCGTACGTGTACGAGAAGCTGACCGGGGCGGAGTTCCTGCGGTTCGTGGCGGCGCTGTACGGACAGGAGGGCGCCGCGGTGGAGCGGAGGATGGACGAGTTGCTCGAGCTGTTCGAGCTGACGCCGTGGAAGGACGAGCTCACGGAGTCGTACAGCCACGGCATGCGGCAGAAGCTCCTCATCTCGAGCGCGCTGGTGCACCGGCCGGAGGTGGTGGTGGTGGACGAGCCGATGGTCGGCCTCGACCCGAAGAGCGCCCGCACGCTCAAGGACCTCCTGCGCGCGTTCGTCGGCCGCGGCGGGACGGTGCTCATGAGCACGCACACCCTCGAGGTGGCCGAGGCGATGTGCGACCGCATCGCGATCATCCACCACGGGCGCCTCGCGGCGTCCGGCACGATGGAGGACCTCCGCCGGGAGACGGCCTCCGAGGGGATGACGCTCGAGCGGCTCTTCCTCAAGCTCACCGGCGGCGAGGTGCCGAGCTCGCTCTTGGGGATGTTCGATGACTGAGCCCGCGGCGGCGACGGCGCGTCCGGGCCCCCCGCCCCAGCCGGGACTGTGGACGCTGATGTCGCCCAAGTGGCGGACGGCGATGGCCCGGGTGCGGCAGGAACGCTCGGGTGCCGGGATGAGATTGCTGCTGCTGGCGCTGGTCGGCTTCGGGTTCTGGTCGGCGGTGTTCGGCGTGTCGTACCGGGTGTTGAAGTACTTCCAGGGCGTCCCGGAAATCGGCACCCTCGTGGCGACGAAGCTCCTCGCGGTACTCCTGCTCACGTTCCTCGGCGTGCTGCTCCTCTCCAACATCATCACGGCGCTCTCCACCTTCTTCCTGGCGTCGGACCTGGACCTGGTGGTGGCCGCACCGGTGGACTGGCTCCGGGTGTACGTCACCAAGCTGGCCGAGACGACCGTCCACTCCTCCTGGATGGTGGCGCTCGTGGCCGTGCCGATCTTCACCGCCTACGGGATGGTGTTCGACGGCGGGCCGCTCTATCCGCTGATCGTCATCTCGGCGCTGATCCCCTTCCTCGTCATGCCCGCGGTACTTGGGACGCTGCTCACGCTGCTCCTGGTGAACATCTTCCCTGCCCGGAAGACCCGAGACCTGCTCACGCTGGTGGCGGTCGGCGCGGTGGGGGGCGTGGTGCTCCTCCTGCGGCTCATCCGGCCGGAGCAACTGGCGCGGCCGGAAGGGTTCCGCAACCTGCTCGACTACTTCTCGATGCTGCAGGGGCCGACCAACCCCTTCCTCCCCAGCGAATGGGCGGCGGACATGGTCATGAACTGGCTGCTCCGGATCGGGGACCCGCTGCCCATCCTCCTCCTCTGGACGACGGCGGGGGTGCTCGGCGTGGTCGGCTCGGCGCTGCACCAGCGGTTCTACCTGTCGGGGTACAGCAAGGCGCAGGAGGGGAAGGACACTTTCGTGCGCGGGGGCGCCTGGGAGCGCGCGCTGGCGCCGTTCCTCCGCACCGCGGGGCCCGCGCGCCGGGAGTTCATCCTCAAGGACCTGCGGCTGTTCTTCCGCGACACCACGCAATGGAGCCAGCTCATCCTGCTGGCGGTACTGCTGGCGGTCTATGTGTTCAACATCCAGACGCTGCAGCTCTTCTCGGGCGAGCAGGTGCCGGTCTTCTTCGTGACCCTGGTGGTCTTCCTCAACCAGGGGCTGGCCGGGTTCGTGCTCGCAGCCATCGCGGCGCGGTTCATCTTTCCGGCCATCTCGCTCGAGGGGCGCGAGCTCTGGCTGCTCAAGTCGAGCCCGCTCGACCTCCGCGCCATGTTCTGGAGCAAGTACTTCATCGGCACGCTGCCGCTCATGGTGGTGGCGCTCACGCTGACGATCGTGACCAACACCCTCCTGCAGGCCAGTGCCTTCATCATGCTGATGAGCGTGCTCACGATCACCATGTATACGCTCGCCGCCAGCGCGCTGGCGCTGGGCCTGGGCGCGCTCTTTCCCCAGTTCGGCACCGAGAACGCCGCCCAGATCCCGACCAGCTTCGGCGGGCTCGTGTTCATGATGTCGAGCCTCAGCCTCCTCGCGCTGGTCATCGTCATCGAGGCGATGCCGGTGGCCAGTTACCTCCGCGCCATCGCCGCGGGCGGCGACCCGGGCTGGAGCACCGAGGTCGTGGTGAGCATGCTCGTGGTGGCCGCGCTCTGCGCCGCCTCGACCATCCTCCCGCTCCGCATCGGGCTCCGCCGGCTGCAGGAGCTCGAACTCTAGCCCCACCCCGCAGATTCGCGGTACCGATCCCCGCATTCGCGACTCCTACCTTGGGCGCGCCGTCACACCGGCGCTCGCAATGGGCGCCCGCCCATTCCCCAAGGAGGCCCCATGTTCCCCAGGCGAAAGCTGGCCGCGCTCGCGCTGCTGGCCGCGGCGGTCGGCTGCACCGACCACGATCCACCCTCACCCACCGGGCCCGACGGTGCCGGCGCGGGGCCGGAGGCGGCCGCACCCGCCCCAAATGCGTCCGCCGAGGCGAACCGGCTGGAGCGGCAGGCCCGGCGCCTGGCGCGCGCGCTCGATGACCCGGCCTTTCGGCAGTACCTGCACACCCAGTTGCGGGAGTCGCCGGTCGTGGAGCACAAGCTCCACTTTCAGCGGCTCCTCTCCCGGGACGGCGGGCGCGCGCTTGGGGCACTGGCGAAGGCCGACGGCGAGATGGAATCCGCCGTCCTGTCGGACGCGGCGGCCGGCCTCACCGCGGAGCTCTATTTCCCGGTTCCGGGGCACCTTGGGCGATGGGACGGCGGGACGAACCTGCTGGTGGCGACCGCCATCGGGGACCGCGACACCCCGGTCGCGTACGACACCCGCGGCCGGCGGGTGCTGCTCGACCCGGCCCGCCCGCCCGACATCCCGGTGCTGGCGCTGGTGCCGCTGGAGACGGATTTCGACACCCCCTCGGGCCCGGAGGGAGCCATCTGTGACCTGGTCTCCTGCGGTGGGGATGGCAATGGGCAGGGCGGCGGGGGGAGCAGCGGGAGCGGAACCGGGACCACCGGGGGGAGCCTGACCCCGCCGAGTCAGTCGCTCTACCTGACGAAGGCCCAGTTCGTGGACACGTTTGAGGGTTGGTTGAAGGGCAACCCCGAGTTTGAATTGCATGTGCTCGGTCCTATCAGCTCCACCGACACGGCCACGATGGTGTCCTTCCAGTGCGTCGGGGAACATGCGCCGACGGGATACCAGTGGGACATGAACGGCACGAACTGGAGCAGCACCACCGG
>CAYUOK010000067.1:0-4454 GCA_964446395.1 uncultured Gemmatimonadaceae bacterium
GGCAATTTCGTCCCGGCGTTCGTGGGACGCGGGGTGGTGCAGGTGAGCGCGTTCATCGATTCGCTGCTGGCCACGCTGCTCCCGACCGGCGCCGTGGCGGCGATCGGGTACGCCCAGACGATCTACCTGATGCCGGTCAGCCTCTTCGGCATGGCGATCTCCGCCGCCGAACTTCCGGCGATGTCCGGCGCGCGCGGGACCGCCGGTGAGGTCCAGGCGTACCTCCGCGCACGGCTCGACGGCGGGCTCCGGCGGGTCGCCTTCCTCGTGGTGCCCTCCGCCATGGCGTTCCTCGCGCTCGGGCACGTGATCGTCAGCGCGCTCTTCCAGACCGGCGAATTCGGCCGGCGGGATTCGATGTACGTGTGGGGCATCCTGGCCGGATCGGCGGTGGGGCTGCTGGCCTCGACGATGGGACGACTCTACGCGTCGGCCTTCTATGCCCTGCGCGACGCGCGCACGCCGCTCCGTTACGCCGTCGTCCGGGTGGTGCTGACGGGCGCCTTCGGGTGGTTCGCCGCGCTCCGCCTGCCGGGCATCCTGGTACTCGGGCCCGAGTGGGGCGCCGCGGGACTGACCGCGTCCGCCGGCGTCGCGGGCTGGGTGGAGTTCGCGCTCCTCCGGCGGCGGCTGGGCGCCGAGATCGGGGCCACGGGCCTGCCGGCAGGGCTGCTGCCGCGCCTCTGGGTGTCCGCGGGCCTGGGCGCGGCCCTCGCGTGGCTCGTGCTGACGTACCTGCCTGCGCTCCACCCGGTGCCGGCCGCGGTGATCGTGCTCGGCGGCTACGGCCTCGCGTACCTGCTGGCCGCACGGCTCCTCGGCATCCAGGAGGCGCACGACCTGCTGGCCCGCCTGCGGCGCCCGGGAGCGGACCGGGGGAAGTGACGGCGCGCCGATGACCGATCCGCTCACGCCACACGTCGCGCTCGCCCGCAAGCTCGACACCCTGCCGGACGGCCCCGGGGTCTACCTGTGGAAGGACGCCAGCGGGACCGTCATCTACGTGGGAAAGGCGAAGCGCCTGCGGGGACGGGTGCGGAGCTACTTCCTCGGCGATCACGCGGAGAGCCCGAAGTCTCGCCTCCTGGTGCGCCACATCGCCGACGTGGAGACGATCGTCGTGCCGGACGAGGTGCAGTCGCTGCTCCTCGAGAACAACCTCATCAAGACCTACCAGCCGCGCTTCAACGTCCGGCTCAAGGACGACAAGAGCTATCCCTCGATCGCCGTCACCGTGAAGGAGCCGTTCCCGCGGGTCCTGGTGACGCGGCGGATGGACATCCCCGGCGCGCGCTACTTCGGCCCGTACACCGACGTCACGCTGATGCGGCGGTCGCTCGCGCTCATCCGGCGGATGTTCACCGTCCGGAGCTGCCCGGACGACCTGCCGCGCGAACGGCGCGAGCGTCCCTGTCTCGACTATCATATCGGCCGGTGCAAGGCGCCCTGCGTGGGCTGGCAGGACCAGGCGTCGTACCGCGCCATGATCGAGGAGGTGCTCGACTTCCTCGGCGGCCGCACCGTGGACGTGCGTTCCAAGGTGCGGGACCTGATGAGCGCGGCGAGCGACCGGCAGGACTATGAGCGCGCCCGCGAGCTCCGCGACACCCTGAAGTGGCTCGACCGGGCCGACACGCCGGCGGCGGTGGAGGTGACGGGCACCGGAGACGCCGACGTGATCGGCTACGCTCGCGACGGCGACGACGCCGTCGGCGTGCTCCTCCGGATCCGCGACGGCCGGCTGATCGGACGGGAGCACCGGGTGCTGGAAAACGTCGAGGAGGTGCCCGATGCCGAGGTGCTCGGCGCGCTCCTGGTCCGGTACTACCTGCCCGCCGAGGCGCGGGCCGACCGCCTCGTCCTTCCGTTCCCGCCGGCCGACCTCGAGGAGCTCGAAGCGCTGCTGCCCGGCGTGACGGTGCTGGTTCCCCAGCGAGGCACCGCCGCGCGGTGGCTCGAATTGGCCGACCAGAACGCCAGGCACCTGCTCGAGAGCCTCCGGATCGAGTCCTTCGAAACGGACGAGCGGGCCGAGGATCCGGTGTACGCCCTCGGGCGCGATCTCGGGCTGAGCGTCGTCCCGCGCAGCCTCATCTGCGTGGACATCTCCACCAACCAGGGCCGGGACACCGTCGGCTCGCTCGTCTGGTTCGAGGCGGGGCGCCCGAAGAAGGCGGAGTACCGGAAGTTCCGCATCCAGGGGGTCGGCCAGCAGGACGACTTCGCCGCCATCCACGAGGTGGTGACGCGGTACCTCACGCGCCGGCGGGAGGAGGGCAAGCCGCTGCCAGACCTCGTGGTCATCGACGGCGGCAAGGGCCAGCTCGGCGCCGCGCGCGCCGCGGCGGATGCCGTCGGGATGAACGAGCTCCCAATCGTCTCGCTCGCCAAGCGGGAGGAGGAGATCTTCCTGATTGGCCGCCCGGACGGCCTGCGGCTCCCGCGCCGGTCGCCGTCGCTGCGGCTGCTCCAGCGCGCGCGCGACGAGGCGCACCGCTTCGGCGTGGCGTACAGCCGCAAGCGGCGAAGCCAGCGGACCATCACGTCGGAGCTGCTCGACATTCCCGGCGTCGGTCCCCTGAAGCGGACCCGTCTCCTCGAACGATTCGGGAGCCTCGCCGCCGTCAGGACGGCCAGCGCGGCAGAGATTGCCGCGGTGCCAGGCTTCTCCACCACTCTCGCGGAACGGGTGCTCGCCACCCTGAGGTCACCCACATGACTCCCTCCCGGTCGCGCATGGCCGAGGGCATCGACTGGACGCTCGAGTGCCTCGCCTGCGGATCCACGAGCACGGCGGAAGGACTGCCGACGGTCTGCAGCTGCGGACAGCCGTGGCTGGTGCGCTATCCGAACCGCCGCCCCGGCATCATGCAGCGCGCCGAGGTCCGCCGCCGTCACGGGATGTGGCGCTTCCGCGAGTTCCTGCCGCTCAGGCCCTTCGAGGAACCGGTCTCCTTGGGCGAGGGCGACACGCCGCTCATTCGGCTGCGGCGCACCGCGACCCGCCTCGGCGTGCCGCACCTCTGGCTCAAGGATGAAGGAATCAACCCGACCGGCTCCTTCAAGGCGCGCGGCCTGAGCGCGGCCATCACCCGCGCCACCGCCGCGGGGCAGCGGCGCTTCACGCTCCCGACGGCGGGCAACGCCGGAGTGGCGGCATCGGCGTACGCCGCGCGGGCGGGTGCCGAAGTGAGGGTCTTTGCACCCGATACCACCCCGCGGACCATCCTCTCCCAGATCGAGGCATTCGGGGGCGAACTTGTCCTCCTTGGGGGACACATCGGGGACTGCGGAAAGGCGAGCCGTGCGTGGGCCGCCGAGTCGGGGGCGTTCGACCTTTCTACCCTGCGGGAGCCCTACCGGATCGAGGGCAAAAAGACCCTCGGACTCGAGCTGGCACTCCAGTTGGCGTGGAAGATGCCCGATGTCATCCTGTACCCTACCGGGGGCGGGACGGGCCTGATCGGCATGTGGAAGGCCTTCCTCGAGTTGAAGGAGCATGGCTGGGTCGAGGGCGACCTCCCGCGCTTCTACTCGGTGCAGTCGACCGGCTGCGCGCCGATCGTCCGAGCGTTCGAGGCGGGTGCCGACCACGCCGAGGTGTGGAACGATCCGTGGACGGTGGCCAGCGGGTTGCGCGTCCCCGGGCCGTTGGGCGACCGGCTCATGCTCAGGGCGCTCCGGGAGACGAACGGTGGGGCGGTGGCGGTCGATGACGCGGTGCTGACCGAGGCTGCCGACACAGTGTCGCGCGAGGAAGGGGTGGACGTCTCCCCCGAGGGCGGAGCCGCCCTGGCGGCGCTGGAGTGGCTGGTCGGTCGCGGACAGGTGGATCGTGGGGAGACGATCGTGGTGTTCAACACCGGGGCGGGGTGGCTGTACCGGCAGCCGGGGGATTTGCGGGCAGAGCGCTAGGGGGCGATATTTCCAAGTCTATGCCTGACAGCCGTTTTGCGATCATCGACCCGTCGTCGGGCATCAGTGGCGACATGCTGTTGGGGGCGCTGATCGACCTCGGCGCCGGCGAGGACTGGATCCGAGCGCTGCCCGCCCGCCTTGGCTGCCCCGAGGTGACGGTGGAGTTGGCCCGGGTGGATCGGGCGGGGATCGCGGCCACGCAGGTCACGGTCCGATTGGGTGACGGCTCGTCGGAAGCTCCTGCGGTGCCGGTGTCGCACCGACACGAGGACGGGCATCACCATCACGCCCACGACGCCCCGTACGCACATGCGCCGCACCGGCATGTCGGGGAACTCCTGGGGCTGATCGGGCGGGCGCCCCTCTCGGAGTGGGTCCGGGAGCGCGCGCTCCGGGCCTTCCGGCTCCTGGGAGAGGCTGAGGGACGGGTTCACGGGGTGCCTGCGGACGACGTCGCCCTCCATGAGGTTGGGGCTCTGGACGCGCTCGTGGACATCGTGGGGGCCATCGAGGGGTTCGAGCGGTTGGGGGTCACC
>CAYUOK010000067.1:4554-6576 GCA_964446395.1 uncultured Gemmatimonadaceae bacterium
GGTCACGGCCACCGACCTCGACGACTTCACGCCGGAGTACCTGGAGCCGGTGCGCGCAGAGCTGTTCGCGGCGGGGGCGCTCGACGTGCAGGTGTGGAGCACGATGGGCAAGAAGGGACGCCCAAGCCTGCGGATCGAAGTCCTGAGCGACGTGGGTGCCGCGGACGCGATGGCGGAGGTGCTGTTCCGGCACACCACGACGGGTGGGGTTCGGCGGTGGGTGGCGAGTCGCTCGACGCTTGCCCGGCGCGAGTTCGAGGTGACGACCCGCGAGGGATCCGCCGTGCGGGTCAAGGTGCTCGAGGCGCCTGGCGGGGCGCGCGTGAAGCCGGAATACGACGACGTGGTGGCGGCGGCCCGGCTGGCCGGGCGCCCGACCGCGGACATCGTGCGGGAAGTGCAGCAACAGGCCGAAGCAAGGGTGGCCCGCGAGGTCGCGGCCCCCGTGACCGATCACTAAGGAGCGACGATGCGGAAGGTGTTCATGATGCTGGCGGCGGTGGCCGCCTCGGCGACGGGGCTCGCGGCCCAGGCGGCGCCGCAGGTGAACCTGCGCGTGCAGCAGGCACAGCCCGGGAAGTGGGAAGTGCCCGATTGCGGCCTCGACAAGGGCAACTTCCTCATCGGCAGCGGCGCCACGTACATCAAGAGCGGGCTCGAGACGAGCGACCCCGAGAAGAAGGAGCGCCTCTTCACCAATGCGCGCAACGTCACCATCGAGGGGATTCAGAAGGGCCAGGCGGGCGCGAGCGGGGCGTGGTACTACCTCGGACGGGCCTACCTGCAGCTCGGAGACCTCGCCGGCGCGGACTCGGCGCTGACCCGGGCCGAGCAGCTGGCCCCCTCCTGTGCCAAGGACATCCAGCTGCTGCGCCGGAACACCTGGGTGGCGCTGGTGAACGCCGGCAACGTCTTCCTGAAGGACAAGAACACCGACTCGGCCGCGGTGCTCTTCCGCCAGGCCAACGAGATCTACCAGGGCGAGCCGAACGCGTACAGCAGCATGGCGGTCATGTTCAACGCGACGGGGCAGTCGGACAGCGCGATCGTCTACTTCCGGCTGGCGGTCGCCTCGGCGGGGACCGACCCGAAGACG
Source organism: uncultured Gemmatimonadaceae bacterium (assembly GCA_964446395.1). GTDB lineage: Bacteria > Gemmatimonadota > Gemmatimonadetes > Gemmatimonadales > GWC2-71-9 > SPDF01. The sequence continues at coordinate 5,651 of CAYUOK010000067.1, forward strand.
GCCGAGGCGAGGGACCAGTCGCAGTACAACCTGTCGGCGCTGCTCAGCAACGAGCGCCGGTGGCCGGAGGCGGTCGCCGCCTGGCAGCAGTACCTGACCTGGAAGCCGGACGACATCGACGGGAAGAAGGCCTACGCGCGCGCGCTCCGGGCCAACGGGCAGCCCGACGCGGCGGCGGAGATCGAGCGGGAGCTGATCGCCGGCTCCGGGGCTGACGTGCCGATCGCGGACCTGATGGCCGCGGGCGTGAACTTCTTCAACGACAAGAACTACACCGAGGCCGCGGCCACCTTCGGGCGGGTGGTCAAGCGCGAGCCGTGGAACCGCGACGCGCTCTTCAACATGGGCAACGCCTACCTCGGCGCGCTCAACGGTCCCGAGGTCGTCAAGGCGGGCACGGCGCTCTACGCCATCGAGCCGATGAACGAGAACAGCGTCAAGCTGCTGGCGCAGGGGTACCAGATCGAGAAGAAGCAGGACATGATCGTGAAGTACTTCACCGAGATCGAGGGGCTCGCGTTCAGCCTCGAGATCGAACAGCTCCTGCTGCAGAGCGGCGGGGCCAAGGTGGTCGGCACGGCCACCGGCCGCGCGGCCAAGACGATCGACACCAAGCCGATCGCGCCGCACCCGGTCACCCTCATCTTCGAGTTCGTGAACGACAAGATGGAGGTGGTGGCCTCGAGCGAGCGCACCGTGCCGGCGCTCGGCGTCGGGGAGACCAAGGTGGTCGAGGCCGAGGGACTCGGCACCGGCATCGTGGGGTGGCGGTACCACGTCAAGAAGTAGCTGATCGGGCGGTGGCGGGGCCTCAGGGCCCCGCACCGCGCGATTGACACAGCCCCCGTCCCGGGGCGATTTTCGGTGGCACGCGGGCGTAATTCAGTTGGTAGAATGCCAGCTTCCCAAGCTGGACGTCGCCGGTT
>CAYUOK010000068.1:0-4383 GCA_964446395.1 uncultured Gemmatimonadaceae bacterium
GAGGAGCGGCTCAAGGTCCTGGAGCACAACAGCGACCTTGGGGCCGGTTACCGCATCGCACTCAAGGACATGGAGCTCCGCGGGGCGGGGAACCTCCTGGGCGCGGAGCAGTCGGGCCACGCGCACGCCGTCGGGTTCGACCTGTACATGCGGTGGCTGGAGGAGACGGTGCAGTCCCTCCGCGGCAAGGGCGGGGTGGAGGATCCTGTCCCGCCGGAGGTGGTGCTCGACAGCCCGGCCCGCCTGCCGGACTCCTACGTGGCCGACGACGAGTCCAAGCTGGACATCTACCGCCGACTGGCGCGGGCGGGGTCATCTGGCGACATTCAAGGGCTTGGCGTGGAATTGCGGGAACGCTTCGGGCCGTTGCCGCCCGAGGCGGAAACCCTGCTCAACCTGAGCCGGTTGCGCGCGGTCGGCGCTCGACTGGGGCTGCAGCACGTGGTGGCCCGTGGCGACGAGGCGCGACTCACCTTCCGCGCGGGAACCGCGCCGCGGATGGCCGGCCTCGCGGCGGCGCTCGACGACGTGCAGCTCGCCGCCGACGTCCGGCGGACGGTGCCGCTCTCGCTGCGCCTGACGCGCCTCGGCGGCGAAGCGTTGCTCCCCGCTCTGGTGCGCGCGCTCGAAATGGTCCGGGCCTAGGGGCCCGTGGTGAACTTCCAAACTGGAGAAATCATGCGCAGGATCGTACTGGCAGCCAGCGTGCTCGTCCTCGCCGGCTGTTCAAACTTCGGCGACCTCTTCTCGGCGCACGCCGACGTCGCCGCCACCGCCGCGGGCCAGTCCCTTTCCGCCGAGCAGCTGGCGGCCATGATGGGCAAGGCCAAGGGCGCCCAGATGAACGCGGAAACCGCCGAGTTCATCGCCAGCGTCTGGAGCGACTACACGCTCTTCGCGCAGTCGGTCGCCCGGGGCACCCTCAAGACCGACTCCGCGACGGTGGCCACCGTCCTCTGGCCGCAGGTGGCCGAGGCCAAGGGCGCCATCTGGTACGACACCCTCGCCGCCCGGCGCGAGCAGGCGTCACCGGCGTCGGCCGACAGCTCGTTCCTCGCAGACACCGTGCGCGCCCTGCAGCACATTCTCGTCGGCGTCCAGGCGACCGCCTCCCCCGAGGAGCGCGCCGCCGCCCGCAAGAAGGCGCAGCTCGCGCTGGCCCAGCTCCAGCAGGGCGCGAATTTCGAACTGCTGGCGTCGCAGCTCTCCGACGACGCGGGGAGCAAGGTCAACGGCGGCTGGCTGCCGCCCGCCAAGCCGGGCGCCTACGTGACCGCCTTCGACTCGGCGGCGTGGCGGCTGGCCCCGGGGCAGATGACCGGCCTGGTCGAGACGCCCTTCGGCTACCACATCATCCGCCGTCCCACGATGGCGGAGTCCCGCGACCGCGTGCTGGCCTACCTGACCCAGGATGCCGCGCGGCGCCTGGACAGCATCTACATGGACAGCCTGGCCATCCAGTACGACCTCGAGGTCGCTGCTGGCGCCCCTGCCCTGATGCGCGCCGGCCTGGCCGACAAGAGCGGGATGCGGAAGTCCAAGAAGGCCATCTCGAAGTACAAGGGCGGCAAGCTCACCGTCGGCGAATACCTCCGGTGGCTCAGCGCCCTGCCCCCTCAGTTCGCCGCCCAGGTCAAGGAAGCGAGCGACGAGCAGCTCACCCAGTTCGCCCGGGCGCTCTCGACCAACCAGCTCCTCCTTGCCCAGGCCGACTCAGCCGGGATCGCGCTGCCGGCCGACCAGTGGGCCGCGATGCAGGCGAGCTACGCCGGCGTCATCGACACGCTCAAGCTCACCATCGGGCTCGGACCGGAGGTCACCGACTCCAGCGTCGCCCTGGCGGAGCGGGAAAAGGTGGCACAGCTCCGCGTGGAGGATTTCTTCAACCAGGTGTTCGCCCAGACGGCGCGGCTCCGTCCTCTCCCCGGCGCGCTCGGCCAGGTGCTGCGGGACCAGGAGGGCGGCAAGATCATCCAGCCCGGCATCACGCGGGCGGTTGAGATCGCCGCGGCCGCCGCGGCGCTGAACGCGCCTGGTGGCCCAGGCGGTCCGGGTGGTCCGGGTGCCGGTGGCCCGCAGGGTGGGCCTCCGCAGGGCGTGAGCCCGGCCGCCGGTCCGCCGCCGGTGAGCGCGCCGCCGTCCAGCCAGCCGTAATGCGCGTCCCGTTCCTCCTCGCCGGACTCGTCCTCCTGGCGGCTGCCCCGGCAGCCGCGCAGGGGCAGTCCGTCGTGGTGGACCGGGTCGTGGCGGTGGTCGGCAACAAGCCGTTGCTGGCGTCGCAGGTGGACGAGGACCTCTTTGCCCGGCAGGCGCAGGGCGTCAAGCTGCCGGAGGGGGATTCCGCGGCCATGCACGCCCTGCGCATCGAGGTGCTGAACGACCTGATCGACCAGGAGCTGCTGGTGCAGGAGGCGCTCCGGGACACCGCCATCAAGGTCACCGACCAGGAGGTGGCGGCGCGGGTCGAGCAGCAGATCAAGCGGGTTCGCGCGGGGTTCACGAGCGAGGTGGACTACCGCAACGAACTCAAGAAGGCGGGGTTCGGCAGCCCCGAGGAATACCGGCGCTGGCTGACAGACCAGCAGCGGCGGCTGGCGCTGCAGGAGGCCTTGAAGAACGCCCTCCGCGACCAGGAAAAGCTCAAGCCGGTGGCCCCGACCGAACAGCAGATGCGGGACTTCTACGAGTCCCGGAAGGCGAGCCTCGGCAAGCGCCCCGCCACCATTTCCTTCCAGCAGATCGTCTTCGCGCCGAAGGCGGACTCCGCCTCGAAGGCGCGGGCCTACGCCCTGGCGGACTCGATCGCGGTGGCGCTGCGCGAGGGGGCCGACTTCGCCACCGCCGCGCGACGGTTCTCCCAGGACCCCGGCTCCCGCGAGCAGGGCGGCGACCTCGGCTGGCTGCGACGGGGCCCGCCGCTCGCGCCGGAGTTCGAGAAGGTGGCGTTCCAGCTCAAGCCCGGGGTCATTTCCAACCCGGTGGAATCGCCGTTCGGCTTCCACATCATCCAGGTCAAGCGCGCGCAGCCCGCCGAAATCGACGTCCGGCATATCCTGATCATGCCGTCCATCACCGCCGCCGACGCCCAGGCGGCCCGTGACCTCGCCGACAAGGTGGCGATGGAAGCGCGGAACGGCGCGCCCTTCGACTCGCTGCAGCGCGTCTACCACGACCAGGCGGAGGAGCGGGAAGCCAAGCAGGTCTCCCTCGCGCAGCTCCCGCCGGCCTACCAGCAGGGCCTCGCCACCGCCGACTCGGGCACCGTGGTGCCGGTCTTCGCCCTCGAGGCGCCGAACAACCGGAGCAAGTTCGTGGTGGTGTACGTCACCGCGCGGGTGGCGGAGGGGGAGATGGCCTACGAGGACGTGCGCGAGGCGATCCGCAACCTCCTGAGCACGCAGCTCGCGGAGGCCCGGTACGTCCAGCAGCTCCGCCGGTCGGCGCACGTCGAGGTGCGCGAACAGTGAAGCCGCGGATCGCCGTCACACTCGGCGATCCTCGCGGGATCGGGCCCGAAGTCGTCGCCCGCGCCCTGGATGTTCCCGTGGACGCCGAGGTCACGGTGCTCGGCGCGGACGACCAGGTCGGCGCGGTGCGGGCCAATCGTCACATCGGGCTGGGCACATGGGGCCTGGGCTCCGGGGAGCATCTCCCCGCGAGCCCGGGCCCATCGCGCATGGTGCAGGCGGGGCGCATCGCCGGCCACGCGATCGAGCGGGCGGCGGCGCTGGCCATGGCCGGCGAGGTGGACGCCATCGTGACGGGCCCGGTCCACAAGCATGCCCTCCACCAGGCGGGGTTCCCCTGGCCGGGTCACACCGAGTGGCTCGCCGAGCTGGCGGGGGGCGTCGAGGTGGCGATGATGCTCGCCTCCGAGCGGCTCCGGGTGGTGCTGGTCACCACCCACGTGGCGCTCCGGGACGTGCCCTCGCTCGTCACGCAGGAGCGGGTGGTTCGCGCCGGGCGGATCACCCAGCGGGCACTCCGGGAGTGGTTCGGGATGGCCGAGCCGCGGCTGGCGGTCTGCGCCCTCAACCCGCATGCGGGGGAGGGTGGGCTCTTCGGCGACGAGGAGGAGCGGGTGCTGCGGCCGGCGGCGAAGGCGCTCGGGGCGGTGGGGCCGCTCTCGGCGGACACGGTGTTTGTGCGCGCCATGCGGGGGGAGTTCGACGCCGTGCTGGCGCCGTATCACGACGTGGGGATGACCGCGATCAAGGTGGCCTCGTTCGGCCAGGCGGTGAACGTCACCTTGGGCCTGCCGTTTCCACGCACCAGCCCCGACCACGGCACCGCGCTGGACATCGCGGGGACGGGGCGGGCGGATCCGGCGAGCATGCGGGCGGCGGTTGAACTGGCGGTGGAGTTGGCCAGGAAGAAAGGACT
>CAYUOK010000068.1:4483-6539 GCA_964446395.1 uncultured Gemmatimonadaceae bacterium
ACCTCGCTCACCCTCCGCCCCTCCATCGACACGATCTCGAAGGTTCGCGGTCCCACCACGATCCGGTCGCCCACCCGGGGCAGGCGCCCCAGCTCGCCGAAGAGAAAGCCCCCCAGCGTCGTGTAGTTGCGGTCGTCGAGGTCGGCGTCCCAGGCGGCGTTGAACTCGGAGAGGGTCATCGCCCCGTCGAGGAGGGGCGCGCCGCCGGCGGCGGGCGCCGGCTCCTCCGGCACGTCGTGCTCGTCGAAGATCTCGCCGACGATCTCCTCCAGCAGGTCCTCCATCGTCACCAGCCCCGCCGTGCCGCCGTACTCGTCGAGCACCACCGCCAGGTGGGTCTTGAGGCGCTTCATGTCGGTCAGCACGTCCTCGACTTCGCGGGTGCCCGGGACGAACAGCGGGTCCCGGCGGATGCTCCCCACCGTGGCGGACGGGTCGGCCCGGAGGGCGCGGAGCACGTCCTTGGCCAGCACGACGCCGACGATCTCGTCGAGGCTCGTCACGTACACCGGGTAGCGGGAGCGCCCCGCCTCGGCGATGACGTCGGCGGCCTCGGTGACCGGGAGGTCGGCGGCGAGTGCAACGATCTGGGTGCGCGGCGTCATCACCTCCTCGGCGGTCTTCTCGCTGAACTCGAAGACCCCCTCGAGGAGGCGGGCGTCCTGGGTCTCCATCGTCCCGCCGACCTGGCTCTGCTCGACGAGCATCCGGATTTCCTCGGTCGAGTGGAGGCGTTCGTGGTCGCCCCGCGGCTTGATCTTGGCCAGGCCGAGGAGCCAGTTGGCGGTGCCATTCAGGAGGGAGATGGGGCCGGCCATGAGCCAGCCGAACCCGATGAGGGGGCCGGCCACCCAGCGGCTGACGTCCTCGGGGTAGAGCAGGGCGAGGGACTTCGGCACCAGCTCGCCCAGGACGATATGGAGCGCGGTGATGATGGCGAAGGCGGTGGCGGCCGAGACGGCGTGGGTGGTCCAGACCGCCGCCGTTTCGGGCAGGAAGGCGAAGAGGCCGTCCAGCAGGCCCGCCAGGGCGGGCTTCCCGATCCAGCCGAGGCCGAGGGAGGCCAGGGTGATGCCGAGCTGGGTGGCGGAGATGTAACGGTCGAGGGACCGGATCGCCCGGCGGGCCAGGGCGGCCTTCCGGTCGCCGGCGAGGGCCATCTCGTCGAGCCGGGTGCGCCGGGCGCCGACGAGGGCAAATTCGGCGGCGACGAAGTAGGCGTTGGCCAGGACGAGGAGGACCACGGCCATGAGGCCGGTGCCGATCGACGGGGAGGTAGTCGGATCCATGGGGACAAGGTAGTGACGCTCCCGGTGCCCCGCGAGGTTTTCGGCTCCCCGCGGGGGGATCGGGACCATTGCTCCTGCCTCGGGACTCCACTATATATGCCGCCGAAGGCAGGGGGGGAGGGGTCGAGTGGGAGTCATGCGAGAGGTGCAGGGGCCAATGGCAGGTACAGAGCAGATCCGGAACATCGCAATCATCGCGCACGTGGACCACGGCAAGACGACGCTGGTGGACAAGATGCTCCGCCAGGCGGGGGCCTTCCGGGCCAACCAGCAGGTGGACGAGCGCGTCATGGACTCGAACCCGCTCGAGCGCGAGCGGGGCATCACCATCCTGGCCAAGAACACGGCCGTGCGGTGGAAGGGCGTCAAGATCAACATCGTGGACACCCCCGGCCACGCCGATTTCGGCGGCGAAGTCGAGCGGATCCTGCGGATGGTGGACGGCGTCCTGATCCTGGTGGACGCCGCCGAGGGGCCGATGCCGCAGACGCGGTTCGTGACCCGGAAGGCGCTGGCGCTGGGGCTCCGGCCCATCGTGGCCATCAACAAGATCGACCGGCCCGACGCCGAGCCGATGCGGGTGCACGACGAGGTGCTGGGGCTGTTCATCGACCTCGAGGCGAGCCACGAGCAGCTCGACGCGCCGTTCCTCTACACGTCGAGCCGGCACGGCACCGCCACGGTCGAGCTTGATCAGCCGGGTCCCGACCTGGCCCCGCTCTTCGACGCGATCCTGGCCCACGTGCCGCCGCCCAAGAGCGACGCGA
>CAYUOK010000069.1:0-3346 GCA_964446395.1 uncultured Gemmatimonadaceae bacterium
AACACCACCCTGATCGCGGCGGGGCTCTTCCTGGCGGCGGCCTGGTGGCTCGCGGACCACTTCGCGCTCGGCATGGACGGCCGGCCGGAGCTCGGCGCCTTCTACGCCGTCCTCGCCGGCACCGTGAGCGGCATCGCGATCGGCGCGGTCACGGAATACTTCACCTCGGGTCGGCCGGTGCGGGACATCGCCCAGGCCTCGAGCACCGGCGCGGCCACCAACATCATCGCCGGCCTCTCCGTCGGCATGATGTCCACGCTGCTCCCGATCCTCCTCATCGGCGTGGCCATCTTCGTGTCGTACTGGGCCGCGGACCTCTACGGCATCGCCATCGCGGCGGTCGGGATGCTGGCCACGGTCGGCGTCACCATGACGGTGGACGCCTACGGCCCCATCGCGGACAACGCCGGCGGCATTTCCGAGATGAGCGGCCTCGGCCCCGAGGTCCGGAAGATCACCGACGGCCTCGACGCGCTCGGCAACACCACCGCGGCCATCGGCAAGGGCTTCGCCATCGGGTCGGCGGCGCTGACGGCGCTGGCCCTCTTCTCGGCATTCGCCACCGCGGTGGCGCCGCCGGGCGAGGTGCTCCGCCTCGACATCGTCAACCCGATGGTCGTCATCGGCATGTTCATCGGCGGCGCCCTGCCCTTCGTGCTGGGCTCGCTGACCATGACCGCCGTCGGCCGCGCGGCGCAGGGCATGGTGGAGGAAGTCCGCCGCCAGTTTCGCGAGATCCCCGGCCTGATGGAAGGCACCGCCAAGCCGGACAGCGCCCGCTGCGTGGACATCTCGACCCGCGCCGCGCTCCGCGAGATGATCGTGCCGGGCGTCACCGCCGTCGCCGTGCCGGTGATCGTCGGCGCCTTCCTCGGCGTCCAGACGCTGGGCGGGCTCCTCGCCGGCGCCACCGTCACCGGCGTGCTCATGGCGCTCTTCATGGCCAACGCCGGCGGGGCGTGGGACAACGCCAAGAAGTACATCGAGGGCGGCGCGCACGGCGGCAAGGGGGGCGACTCGCACAAGGCCGCCGTGGTCGGCGACACCGTGGGCGACCCGTTCAAGGACACCTCCGGCCCGGCCATGAACATCCTGATCAAGCTGATGAGCGTGGTGAGCCTGGTGCTGGCGCCCTGGTTCGCTAGTCTGGCGAAATAGGCGGGGCAGCAGGGCAGCGAGGCAGGATGTACGTCGGGGGGATCGGCCACTGCGCCGGTCCCCCCGATCTTACTGCCCCCCTGCCCCGCAGCCCCGCCTCAGACGGTCCAGGTCTTCCCCTGCTTGAGCAACGCGCCGATGTCGCCCGAGCCCTTGGCAGGCTGGTCGAACACCGCCGAGGTGAAATCCTGCACCGGGGCTGAGTAGAGCACGCCGAGCGCGACGGGGCCCGGGGGTTCCAGCGCCGCCAGCATCCCCGCCAGCGCGCGGTTGGTCTCGTCGTGGACCACGATGTCCTCCATCGTCACCCCGTCCTGGCCGAGCGTCACCACCTCGAGCGCGAGCGCGGCGGGGTCCAGCCGCAGCCCCTGCTGGCGGTTCTTGCCGAAGAGCAGCGGCTTGCCGTGCTCGACGTGCAGCTGCCGCTCCTCTGCCACCGACTTCTCGGTAAACTCGTCGAAGACACCGTCGTTGAACACCAGGCAGTTCTGGAACACCTCGACGAACGACGCGCCCCGGTGGGCGTGGGCGCGCTTGAGGACCTCGACCAGCGGCCCCTGCTGGGTGTCGATGCCGCGTGCGACGAACCGGCCGCCGGCCCCGAGGGCGAACGCGGCCGCAGAGAGCGGGCGCTCGATCGAGCCAAGAGGGGACGTGGGACTCACCGTGCCCTGCCGTGAGGTCGGGGAGTACTGCCCCTTCGTGAGCCCGTAGATCTCGTTGTTGAAGAGCACGATCTGCAGGTCCACGTTCCGCCGGAGGACGTGGAGCATGTGGTTCCCGCCGATGGACAGGCCGTCCCCGTCACCGGTCATGACCCAGACGTCGAGCGCCGGGTTGGCCAGCTTGACCCCGGTGGCGACGGCAGGTGCCCGGCCATGCACCGTGTGGAAACCGTAGGTCGAGACGTAGTACGGAAAACGGGAGGAGCACCCGATTCCGGACACGAAGACCGTGTTCTCGCGGCTGGCGCCGATATCGGCCAGCACCTTCTGAACGGCCTTGAGGATGGCGTAGTCACCGCAGCCGGGGCACCACCGGACCTCCTGGTCCGACGCGAAGTCCTTGGGCTGCATCTTGACGGGCGCCGTGGTGGCGGTCATGCGGCACCTCCCTTCCCGTTCCCACTGGTTCGTTCGCGGATGGCGTCGAGCACCGTCGACACCTTGAACGGCTTCCCGTTGACCTGGCTGAACCGCTCGGCGGGCACCAGGTAGGCGGCCCTGAGCAGCATCACGAGCTGCCCGTTGTTCATTTCCGGCACGAGGACCCGGTCGAACCGCTTCAGCAACTCGCCGAGGTTGCGCGGGAACGGGGAGATGTACCGCAGGTGGATGTGCGACACCCGGCGCCCTTCCGCCCGGGCCCGTTGCACCGCCATGTGGATCGGCCCGAACGTGGAACCCCAGCCCACCACCGCCAGCTCGCCGCGGTCCTCGCCCTGGGACACGTCCTGCTCCGGGATGTCCGCCGCGATGCCCGCGATCTTGGCGGCCCGCAACTCCGTCATCGTGGCGTGGTTGTCCGGGTCGTAGGAGATGTTGCCCGACGTGGCGCTCCGCTCGATGCCGCCGATCCGGTGCTCGAGGCCGGGCGTGCCCGGCCGGGCCCAGACCCGCGCCAGCGTGTCGGGATTCCGCAGGAACGGCTGGAAGCCCTCCGGGTCGGTGCGGAACTGCACCGGGAACTTCGGCAGCGACGCCGGATCGGGGATCTTCCACGGCTCGGCGGCGTTGGCCAGGTACCCGTCCGTCAGGAGGAACACCGGCGTCATGTACTTGGTGGCGAGGCGCACCGCCTCGATGGCCACGTCGAAGCAGTCCGACGGCGTCGAGGCGGAGATGACCGCGAGGGGGGCGTCCCCATTGCGGCCGAGCACCGCCTGGAACAGGTCCGACTGCTCGGTCTTGGTCGGCAGGCCGGTGGACGGCCCGGCGCGCTGGGAGTCCACGATGATGAGCGGCAGTTCCGTCGCGATGGCGAGCCCCATCGCCTCGGTCTTGAGCGCGATGCCCGGCCCCGACGAGGAGGTCACGCCGAGCGAGCCGGCAAAGGAGGCGCCGATAGCGGCGCAGATGGCCGCGATCTCGTCCTCGGCCTGGAAGGTCACGACGCCGTGGGCCCTGAGCCCTGCCAGGACCTGCAGGACCGGGGAGGCGGGGGTGATCGGATACCCGGCGAAGACCAT
>CAYUOK010000069.1:3446-6534 GCA_964446395.1 uncultured Gemmatimonadaceae bacterium
TTCATCGCGACGAGCACGTCGAGCTCGTCGCCCGCGGTGGCCACCTCGGCGGAGCCGAAGTGAATCTGGAACGCCGAGACGCCGAATGTCGTGCCGACCGGCGCGCGGATTTCGGCGGGAAAGTCCGGGAAGGTGGCGAGGTCGCTGCCCGCCAGCGCCGTCTCCATGGTGAAGCGGGACCCGGTGATCTGCATGCCGTCGCCGGAATCACCGGCAAACCGGACCACGGCTCGTTCACGGACGTCGGGAAGTGTGGCGGACTTGGCCGCGCCTGGGACGCCAGCGGATGGTGACATGAGGAACCGCCTTGCGTGGGGAATTCGACAGCCCCCGAATTCTATCCAGGGGGTGCGGCGCCGCGCCAGCGCCCCGCTTCCATTGCAAGCCCGGTCTGGCGATAATTCCGCGTGCTCAGACTCGGAATTGTCGGTCTCCCGAACGTCGGTAAGTCCACGCTGTTCAACGCCCTGACCTCGGCCGGGGCGCTGGTCGCGAACTACCCCTTCGCCACCATCGAGCCCAACACCGGGGTCGTCCAGGTGCCTGACCCGCGGCTGGACACGCTCGCGGCGTTCGTCCGCCCGGAACGGACCCTCCCCGCCACCGTCGAATTCCTCGACATCGCGGGGCTGGTCAAGGGCGCCAGCCAGGGGGAAGGGCTCGGCAACCAGTTCCTCGCGAACATCCGCGAGGTGGACGCCGTGGTCCACGTGGTCCGGTGCTTCGAGAACGACGACATCCAGCACGTGATGGGGAGCGTCGATCCCGCCCGGGACAGGGAGATCATCAACATCGAGCTCGGGCTCTCCGACCTGGCCTCGGTGGAGAAGCGCCTCGACAAGGCGGCACGGACCGCCAAGTCAGGAGACGCGCAGGCCAAGGTGGAGGCTCGCCTCCTCGAGGCGCTGCGGAGCGCCCTGGCGGCCGGGAAGCCGGCCCGGTCGGTGGTCCCGTCCCCAGAGGAGGCCGCAGTCTACCGCGGATTCAACCTCCTCACCGCCAAGCCGGTGCTCTACGCCGCCAACGTCGGTGAGCACGAAATCAACACCGGCAACGCCCACGTCGCGGCGCTCGAGGCCGCGCTCAAGCGGGACGAGGAACCTGCCGAGATCGTCACCTTCTCGGCGCAGGTCGAGGCGGAACTCGCCGAACTCGCGCCGGAGGACCGGGCCGAGTTCCTCGAGTCGCTCGGCCTCAAGGAATCGGGGCTCGACCGGCTGGCCCACGCCGCCTACCACTTGCTCGGCCTGCAGAGCTACTTCACGGCCGGCGAGAAGGAGGTCCGCGCCTGGACCATCCACAAGGGGGATCGGGCGCCGCAGGCCGCTGGGGTCATCCACTCGGACTTCGAGCACGGGTTCATCCGGGCGGAAACGGTGGCCTACGCCGACTTCGTCCGGGTTGGCGGTTGGAAGTCGGCGCGGGAGCAGGGCCTCGCGCGGGCGGAAGGCAAGGAATACGTCGTGCAGGACGGCGACGTGATGCTCTTTCGATTCAACGTCTAGGAGAATTCATACATGGCTAATCCCTTCGGCGCCGCACAGGGGCGCACCGGGTTCGTCTCCGATGTGGACAGCGCGCGGATCGCAACGTTCCTGCGCGGAGTGTACTGGTGGATGTTCGGCGGCCTGGCCGTCACCGCTACAGTGGCGCTCGCGGTCGCGAGCTCACCGGCCGCGGTCAGCACGCTCGTCGGCAACAAGGTGCTGTTCTTCGGCCTGATCATCGCCCAGCTTGGCCTGGTCGTGTATCTCTCGGCGCGGGTGGCCAAGCTGGCGCCGGCCACGGCGGGGACGCTCTTCCTCGCCTACTCGGCGCTGACCGGCGTCACCTTCTCGCTGATCCTCCTCGCCTACACCGGCGCCTCCGTCGCCAACGCCTTCTTCATCACGGCGGGGATGTTCGGCGCGCTGGCGGTCTACGGCAGCGTCACCAAGCGCGACCTGACCGGGATGGGCCGCTTCATGTTCATGGGGCTCATCGGGCTGGTCATCGCGAGCGTCGTGGGCATCTTCTGGCAGAACGACGCGATGCAGTTCGTGATGGGCGTGGTTGGGGTCCTGGTGTTCTCGGGGCTCATCGCGTACGACACACAGCGGCTCAGGGCCATGGCGCTGGAGGTGTCGGGCGAGCAGGTGGGCTCCTACGCCATCGTCGGGGCGCTCAGCCTCTACCTCGACTTCATCAACCTCTTCATTTCCCTGCTCCGCCTCTTCGGCGACCGCAGGAACTGAGCGGCCTCAGCGGGACGGCGCGGCGGCCAAGAGGGTGCCGCGCCAGCTCTCGCTCAGCGCCGGGCAGGCGGCCAGCCGCTCGCACTCTTCCCGCCGGCGGGCCCGCTCCACCATCAGTTCCGACGCCACGCGCACCGGCCACTGCGGATAGGGCCGGTCGGCCAGCGTGGCCGCCATCCCCGCCTCGACCCACCCCTCGGTGACCACCCGCAGGTACCAGCCGGTGCGCTGGTGCGCCTGCACCAGCTTCACCATGTCCTTCCGGTGGAACCGGCGGTTCAGGGTCGCGCAGGGCTGGCGGGGCTGCGTCACCTCGAAGCGCGCCTGGCCGACGGCCATCCGGTCGCCGACGCAGACCGTCGCCTCATCCGCGCCGTCGATGGTCAGGTTCTCGCCGAACCACCCCGGGCCCACCTCCGGGCGCCCGAGGAGTTCCCGCCAGGCGGCGTAGTGCCGGTGCCCGTAGGCGAGGACCGCCTTTTCCGGCCCGCCGTGCACCCGACGGTCGGCCTGCATGTCGCCGGCCACCCCCATCCGACCGACCCAGACGGCGCCCGCCAGGGGCTGCTTGGCGATGGCACTGGTCCAGGGGCGATCGAGCGGGTCTTCGGCACCTTCGGCACCGTAGGAGCGCGGCACCCCGACTTGGATCGAGCGGAGGATCATGGCCGGAAGATAAGGGGCGCGCCCTTTGACTCAAGTCCGCATCCCGGCTATACTTCCCCGCTCACAATACTCCTCCTCGGCCCCACACCGGGCCGGGGCAACTGTCCAAAGGAAGGTGTCATGACCCGTCAGTACGAAGCGGTCTATATCTTCGATTCCGCCCTCGAAGAGGCCGCAATCAACGAGCG
>CAYUOK010000070.1:0-2374 GCA_964446395.1 uncultured Gemmatimonadaceae bacterium
GCGTGGCGAACTCCGCCTCGAGCTCGGAGGCGAGCGCGGGATCCACCGCGCGCACTCCTGATTCCACCTGCTCAAACGTGAGGTACGCCTCGAACGCCTCGCTGCTCGCCTCGGCACGTTGCCCGGCGGCGGCGAGCGTCAGCACCGAATCGAGCCGCCGGTTCACGTCGGCGAACACCGCCGCCGCCTCGGCGCCCGACTCCTGGCCGTGGAAGCTCCGGACGGCGGCGATGACGGCGGACGCACGCTCCATCGGGACGCCGAGCGCCTCGGCCACCTGGATGTCGGACATCCTGGCGGTGGTGCCGAAGCCGCGCAGTCCGGGCGGCACCTCGCCCGCCGGGGCCGGATACCGGAGGAGGGTCGCGTACGCCGCGGCCGCCCAGCGGTCCGCCGCGCTGAGCCTCGTCTCGAAGGCGGGCATCGCGGTTCCGGCGACACCGATGGTGATGCGCCGGTAGAAGTCGAGGGGCGACACATCCACCAGCCGCAGCCCGTCCGACAGCGCGCCCGGCGGTGGAGTGAGGCCGAGTCCGTCCGGGCCGTCGCCGCGGCCGGCGAGCCCGTGGCAGCCGGCGCAGTTCTGCTGGTACACCTGCGCGCCACGCGCGAGCGGCGGGGCTGAAGCGGGAACCTGGTCCACATCCACGCCGTAGCGCTCGGCCAGGCCGCTCGTGAGGGTGCGCGCGGCGGCCGCGAGGGAGTCGGGGTCGGCGGTGCGGTTGACCGCGGCGATCATCTCATCGAGCGCGCCGATGGTGGCGCGGGAAGATTCCGGCGGCAGCCGCTCGGCGGTGCGGCGCGCCTCTGCGAGGAAGAGGCCGGCCTCCTCCACCTCGGCGGCCATGATGACCCGGCCCCCCGAGACGCCGATCCGGTATTCCTGCGCCGCGAGCTGGACCGTCGTCGCGATCCGCTGGACGACCGGCGCCATGTCGCCAGAGGACGCGGGCGACTGCACCCCCTGCTGGGGGGAGGCGAGCAGCAGGAATGAAGAGACCGCAGAGATGAGAATCATTATCAGGTCGTTTGGTCAGCGAAGATGGAAAGTAGAGCGCGGCAGTCGGATTGGCTAGGGCTGGGTTCGGGAGAGAATGGCGACCGCGCCCGCCACCCCGTGGGTGTGGGTCAGCGAGAGGAGCAGCGAAAGTCCAGGCGGGACGGTCGCCGCGAGACCGTGAAGCTTGAGGTAAGGCCGCCCGTCGTCCTGGCGGGACACCTCGAGGTCGTGCCATCCGACCGCGCGCATGCCGGCCAGCGACTGGAGCGCCTTGTAGGCCGCCTCCTTCGCGGCCACCCGCACCGCGAAGTGCGGCGCGGGGTCGGGTTGCCGAAGCACATACTCGCGCTCGTCTTCCGTCAGGAAGCGCACCATCGCGCGCTCCCCGTGCCGGGCAAGGATCGAGCGCGCACGCTCCACCTCCACCACGTCCATTCCCACCCCGACCACGCTCACAAGAGCCCCCAGAGCCGTTCCGCCACCGGCGCCAGCGCCGCCGGCACCGGGAGGTAGCCCCCCAGCACCAGCCCCGCCCACAGCGCCGCGGCGAGGAGAACTGCGGTGAACGTCCAGAGCGGCCATCGGGCGCGGCGCCAGGATGCCACGGACTGGATGTCCGGTTCCCACTCCGACAGCTCTTTCTCCGCGGCGGCCGCCAGCGCGAGCCACGCGCTCTCCACCCGCCGCGCGGTGGCGAGCACCTGAGGCGCCCAGCGCGGCCCCGCCGCGTGGTCGATCTCGCCCGCCGCGCGGAGCAGCGCGCCAGCGCCCGACCCGAGCCGGGCGTGAATGGCGCGATGCTCGGCCGCCGTCACCCGGTGGCGCTCGGCCCGCCACGCCGGCATCCGCGCCGCCACCGCCGCCGCCGTGATCCGCTCGTCGAGCCGCCGAATCAGGAGCGCCGCGGCCTCCTCGGCGGCCTTGTCCCAGAGCGCCGCCCAGACCCGTGCGCCGAGCGCGTGGCGCGCCGCGGCCTCATCCCCGGCCGCCAGTGCCTCACGCGCCTGGCCCGCGGCCGCGAGCACCTTGGTGACGAGCGCCATCCGCACCGGCGCCAGGAGGGCGTCGATTCCGCCGGCGGCGCCAGGATGCACCAGCCGTCCGAGCGCCGGGCCGAGCTCGGGCAGGCCGCGCGGCGGACTCACCGGCGCTCCCATTGCGGGCGCCCTCCCTTGAGGTCGGCCACCGCGAGCGCCGCCGTCTCGCCGGAGCGCGCCTCGAACCGGCGAACGAATTCCACGAGGGGTTCGGGCTCGAACGCCGTGCGCGGCAGCCCGGTGACGCCGAGCGCCGCCTCGATCGCCGCGGAGGTCCCCTCAACCTCGACCAGGACGTCCATCCGCGGATACCACTCGAGCCGCACCTCGGCGCCGT
>CAYUOK010000070.1:2474-6533 GCA_964446395.1 uncultured Gemmatimonadaceae bacterium
CCGCACCTCGGCGCCGTGCACCCGGTACACCTCCACGAAGCGGTCCACCGATTTCGTCACCGTGTACCCGAGGGCGCCGAGCACGGCGGCCGCCGTGGCGCCGTTCCCCTCGATGGAGAACTCGAGCTCGTCGCGCAGCTTGTACCCCTCGGGAGACCTCCGTGTCGGCCCCTTCCACGCCATCTGCGCACGGGCCGGGGCGGCATCGGGCCTCCACGTGCGGATGCGGAGCACCTCGTCTCGCTCCTTCAGCGTCCCCTCCCGGTCGAAGATCCGGTCCTCCATCAACCCGCGGAACGTCGCTTCGGCGCCCGACTCGACGAGATGCCGCCGGAGAAGCGTGGCGTCCGGCACCACCGCCTTGAGCTCGAGCTCGATGTTCGCGCCGGAGACGCCGCTCATGCGAGGATCGCCTCGAGGACGGCGGCGGTGTCGGAGAGATCGTCGAACGCGGCGCGCGCCCCCGCCTCGCGCAGGACGGACACTGTGAAGCTCCCCGTCGCCACCGCGACGGAGCGGGCGCCGATCCCCTGCCCGCAGGTCACGTCGGAGGGAGTGTCGCCCACGATGACTACCGTCTCGCCGGCGGGCACCCGCCCGAAGATCGGCGCGGCGCGTTCGGCGGCGATGGCGGGGAGGTCGGGCCGGTGCGGCGAGTCGGAGCCGTAGGCGCCGACCCGGAAGCGCGCCGGGTCGAGTCCGCCGGAGCGGAGCTTGAGCCCCGCGCCCCGCGCGAGGTTGCCGGTCAGGAGCCCGAGGACCACGTCGCTCCGCGCCGACAGGTCATCGAGCAGCGGCACCACGCCCGGCAGGAGCCGGGTGGCCCCCGGCGACCGATCGAGCTCCTCTTCGAGGAGCGAGATGTACCGCTCGCAGATCTCTGCGATCGTGTCGGGATCACCCGCGGCCGCGTCCCCAGCCGCCTCGAGCAGTTCGCGCACGATCTGCGGGTCGGTCTTGCCGTCGAAGGTGATGCGCTGCCAGGCGTCGCTGGTCCCGATCCGGTCGGCCAGCGCGCTGGTGATGGCGCGGCGACCCGCGCCCGCGGTCAGGAGGAGGGTGCCGTCGATGTCGAAGAGGACCAGGACACGCGTCATCGGGACGTTGGGGCTCCCGCGATGCGGCGGGCAGTCACGAACTGGGCGCGGAGCTGCGCCGCGCGGTGCCCCGGCGTCCACGGCTCGGTGAGCACTCCGCCGCACGACACGGTCGAGTGGGTGAGGCAATCATCCGCCGCGGCGAACGCCACGTGGCTCACGCTCCGCCCGTTCTCGCTGAAGAAAAGGAGATCGCCGGGTCGGACATCCCCGAGCGGAACTTCGAGCCCCTCGCGCGCCTGCGCCGAGGAGTCCCGCGGGAGCCGGACGCCGCGCGCGGCGAAGGTCGTCTGCACCAGGCCGGAGCAGTCCACGCCGAACTCCGTCACGCCGCCCCACTCGTACCGCGTGCCGGCGAACACCTGCGCGGCCCACTGTTCCGGCGGGACGGCGCCCGCCTCCCGAATGAGTTCATCGGCCGGGAGGACGTGCCCCGTCACGAGCGGGCCCGCCTGGCCGTCGGGGAGCCGGACCCGGCCGTGCTCCAGCGCCGCGCGCGCGCGCACCGGCAGCCGGCGGCGGCCGGTGGCCGTCTCCACCTCCGCCCCAATGGACCACCCGTCGGCCTCGGCCCGCCAGCGGGCGGCGGCGGCATCGTCCACCTCGAGGAGGTACCCGGCGTGGATCCACCCCTCGTACCCGTCGGTGGCCGTCCGCACGCGGTGCCACGTGCCGGAGGTCTCCAGCACCTCGGCCGTCTCCCCGAGCACCAGCTGCGATACCTGTTCGGTCCGGAGGGAGGCCGCCGCGAAGAGGGGCGCCACCGCCGAGCGCGCGATGACCGCGCTCACGCGAGGTCGGTCTTCGGCCGCTTGGCCTGGCACGTCGCGCAGCGGTCCACGCCGCGGAAGAAGCAGATGAGGCAGATGAAGGTGCCGCAGTCGGCGCAGGGATACCCCTCCGACGCGCGCTCCTCCCGCCCGCAGGCGCGGCACTTCATCGCGTCGTGTTCGTGGATCTCCGCCATGCGGCCTCCGCTCAGATGTCCAGGTTCCAGCGCTTGATCTTGTTGATCAGCGTGGCGCGCGAGATGCCGAGCTCCTGCGCGGAGCGGGTGCGGTTCCCGCCGTGGTGCCGCAGCGTGCGCTCGATGTGCTGGCGCTCGAGTTCCTCGAGCGCCAGGGGCGTGTGTCGCCGGTCGCCCGGCCCCGGCCGGGCGCGGAACTCGCCCGGCAGGTGCTCGACCCCCACCGCCGACTGCCCCCGCCCCAGGATCAGCGCCCGCTCGAGCACGTTGCGCATCTCGCGCACGTTGCCGGGCCAGCTGTAGCCGAGCAGGCGCTCCAGCGACTCCGCGCCGACTTCCGGCGGGCCGTCCGGCAGCTCGGTGCGGAGGTCGTTGAAGATCCGGGTGATGAGCGCCAGCCGGTCGTCGCGGGACCGCTCGCGCACCGCCGGCACCTTCACCGGCATGACGCTGAGCCGGTAGTAGAGATCTTCCCGGAACCGCCCCGCCTCGACTTCGGCCGCCAGGTCCTTGTTGGTGGCCGCCACCAGCCGGACGTCCACGGTGATCTCGCGCGTGCCGCCCAGCCGCCGGAAGGTCTTCGTCTCCAGCACCTTGAGCAGCTTCGGCTGGAGCTCGAGCGCCAGATCCCCGATCTCGTCGAGAAAGATGGTGCCGCGGTCGGCGATCTCGAAGAGCCCCTGCTTCCGGTCCTTCGCGTCGGTGAACGCCCCCTTCTCGTGGCCGAACAGCTCGGAGTCGAGGAAGGTGGGGCTGAGCCCGGCGCAGTTGACCTCGACGAACGGCATCCGCGCGCGCGGGCCGAGGTTGTGGATCATCCGTGCCACCCACCCCTTGCCGCTTCCGCTTTCGCCGAGCAGCAGGACGGTGGTCCGTTCGCTCTGGGCCAGCAGCGAGATCTGGTGGGCGAAGGCCTTCATGGTCGGCGACCCGCCGAGCGAGTCGAGTCCGTGGCCGGCGGCGCCCTGGTGGACCAGCGCCTCGTTGACCCGGCGGAGGCGCGCCTTGTCGGCCACCCGCGCGGCGGCGGCGGAGAGGTGCGTCATGTCCACCGGCTTCGAGAGGAAGTTCTCGGCGCCGAGCTGCATCGCGCGTACGGCGGTGGGGACGTCGCTGTTCCCCGTCAGGAGGATGACGCCGGCATCCCGCTCCCGCAGCTTCTCGAGCACCTCCAGGCCGTCCATCCCCGGCAGGTGGAGGTCGAGCATGACCACGTCCGGATGGAGGCGGTCATAGGTGGCGAGTCCCGCCTCCCCGCTCAGCTCGCGGGTGACCTCCCAGCCGAGCTGCTCGAAATAATTGCCGATGGCGCGGAGGACGTCCGTGTCGTCATCGATCAGGAGGACGGAGCCGATCATCGTGTCACCTCGCGCCGCGGCCGGGGTGCCGCGGGAGTTCGAACCAGATGCGCGCCCCGCCCCCCGGGCGGTTCTCGGCGAGGATCTCGCCGCCGTGGGCGCGGATGATGCCGTGCGAAATGGAGAGCCCGAGCCCGGTGCCCTCGCCGGCCGGCTTGGTGGTGAAGAAGGGTTCGAAGATACGCGCCATGACGTCGGGCGGAATACCGGGGCCCGCGTCCAGCACCTCGAGCACCACGACGTCGTCGCGGGCCGCCACCCGCACCGTGCCTGCCCCGCCGGTGGCCCGCATCGCGTGGCCGCCGTTGGCCAGCAGGTTGACCACCACCTGCCGCAGCTGGTCCGGATCGGCGTGGACGGCGGGCAGGTCCGCCTGGCACTCCACCGTCCAGCGGCCCAGCCGGTCGCCGGCGGAGTCGACGACGTCCCGGACGAGCGCGCCGAGATCGATGTCGGCGCGGCGAAGAGGGCGCTGCCGGGCGAAGGCCAGGAGGTCGGTCACGATCTGCGCGGCGCGCGTGGCCTCGCTGCGGATGCTCTCCACCACTCGGCGGCTGCCGACGTCGAGCGGCTCGTCGAGGATGAGCGCCTGCGCCAGCGCGCTGATGCCGGCCAGCGGGTTGTTGAGCTCGTGGGC
>CAYUOK010000071.1:0-6457 GCA_964446395.1 uncultured Gemmatimonadaceae bacterium
CTGCACCGGGGATGCCTGGGCGCCGGCGGTCGAGGTCCAGGCGGCAAGGACCATCATCACTCGGGCTAGCACCGGCACCTCCACTGAAGGACGGGGCTCGACGGCGAGCCGGGGACTCCCGCGGCGCTACGCCTGTCCGGACTGCTTGAAGACTTTCATGGCCGTCGCCACCATCGAGGCGACGTCCGACACGTTGGCTGGCAGGATCATGGTGTTGGTCTTCTGCGCCAGCGCGCCGAACTGCACCAGGTAGTTCTCCGCCACCCGCAGCTGCGTGGCCTCCATGCCCCCGGGCTGGCTGACGGCCTGGGCCACCAGCCGGATGCCCTCCGCCGTCGCGGTCGCCACCGCCAGGATGGCCGCCGCCTCCCCTTCCGCCTCGTTCATCTGCTGCTGGCGGTTCGCCTCCGACGCCTTGATGACCTGCTGCTTGTCGCCCTCGGCGACGTTGATGACCGCGTCCCGCTGGCCTTCGGACGTCAGGATCACCGCGCGCTTCTCCCGCTCCGCGCGCATCTGCTTTTCCATCGCCGCGAGGATGTCGTGCGGCGGGGTGATGTTCTTGATCTCGTACCGGAGGACCTTGACTCCCCACGGCTCGGACGCCTTGTCCAGTTCGGCGACCACGGACGCGTTGATGTTCATCCGCTCCTCGAACGTCTTGTCGAGGTCGATCTTGCCGATCTCGCTGCGGAGCGTCGTCTGGGCCAGCTGGGTGATGGCGAAGACGTAGTCGACGATGCCGTACGAGGCCCGCTCGGGATTGAGGACCTTCATGTACAGCACGCCGTCCACCCCGACCTGCACGTTGTCCCTGGTGATGCAGACCTGTTCCGGGATGTCGAACGCCCCCTCCTTCAGGGAGTGCCGGTACCGGATCACGTCCACGAAGGGGATGAGGACGTGGAAGCCGGCCTGCAGGACGCCGGAGAACCGGCCAAGCCGTTCCACGACGAACGCGCTCTGCTGCGGGACGACCACCGCCGTCTTCGCGATGGCCACGAGGATGACGGCGCCGAGAAACAGCGCGATGATCACGAGGGGACCGGGATTCATGGCCGTGCTCCTTCTGGCTCGACGGAAAGGGTGAGGCCATCCACGCCCGTGACTCGGCAGCGCGTACCCCGCGCCAAGCTGGACCCTGACACTGTACGCGCAGACCAACTGCTCCCCCGAAGCTCGACCTTTCCCACGGCCCCCGGCACCAGGTCCTCCAGTACCACGCCGATCTCGCCGATGAGTTGATCGACCGGCGGAGCCTGAGGGTCGCCCTGGAATCGCTTGACCAGACGGCTGCGGAAGAGCAGGAGGGAGGCGACGGACAGGACCGAGAAGAGGAGCAGCTGGACGCCGACCCCACCAGCTGCGCCCACGCTCGCGAGCAGGCCGACGAGGACGGCGGAGACCCCGAAGAAGATGACGTAGAATCCACCGGCCGCCGCCAGCTCCACCAGGACGAGGAAGAGGCCAAGCACCAGCCAGTGCCACCAGAGAATGTCCATAGGGTCCTGCCGTCGGAGGAGGGCGATCGTTCAGGGAGTTCGAAGTATATCGCTCGACGATGCCCCCCGCCACGGGAATCCACGCCAGCGGTGGCCGGTGCTGCCTACCCCAGTGCCAGCAGCCCCAGCGCCCCGTGGCAGGCCGACACCGTCCCGATCAGCAGCGAGGACGGCCGCCCGCTTTCCCCGGCCTCCCGCAGCATCCGCTCGGCCGCCACCGCATCACTCACCGCGAACGCCCCCACGCCGTCGGTCAGGTGCCGCGTCACGAAGAGCGCCGGCCCGAAGACGTCGCCTGATTTCGAGAGGCGCTCGACCACGGCCCCGGCCGTTTCCGACATCTCCCAGGTGCGGGGCGCGCGGATGACCGGGCAGGTGGCCGGCTCGATGCAGTGCGTGGGGCAGAGCCAGTCGGCCCAGGAAACGTACCGCGTGCCGTCGGGCGCGAGGGTGTCGTAGGGCGTGCCCACCGGCTCGGTGAGCGGAAGCTGGGTCACTTCCCTGCCCGGCCAGAGCACCCGCGCGCGGCGCCTCAGCCAGTCGAACATGAGGTGCGGCATGAGGGGTGAGGGGACGATGTAGGACGGCGGGGCAGCGGGGCCGCTGGGCAGTGGGGCAGTACTGAAGTAGGTGTCGAAGAACGGATCCCAATTCTGCACCACGAGCTCACGGTCGGAGCTCGGTGGAAGCTCGCGCGCCAACTGGCAGGCAGGATCCCGGTCAACGACGAGGACGCGCTGGTAGGTCAGGACGCCGCGGGCGCGGGCACGCTCGAGTTGCCGGGCGTAAAAGGACCCGTAGCAGCCGCCCCCCACGACGACGAACTCGTGGACGGCCAGCGGCTCAGAGCGCCCCGTTGGTGATGGGGAGGACGTGCCCGGTGATGGCGTCGGCCGCGTCGCTCGCGAGGAAGAGGACTCCATCGGTGATTTGCCTCATTTCCACCCAGCGCACCTTGCCGCCGGGAGCGGCGGAGACGTTGTCACCGGTGCGGACCATCCCCGGCGCCACCGCATTGACCCGCACGCCCCGATCCCGAAGCTCGAGCGCCAGGCTCTGGGTGAAGGCGGCGACGCCCGCCTTGGCCGCGGCGTAGACCGCCATCTGGTCCTGCGGCCGGAAGAAGGCCACCGAGGCGAAGTTGATGATGACGCCGCGCGTCTCGGCCAAGGCCGGCACCGCCGCCTGCGACACCAGGAACGCCGTCTTCAGGTTGATGGCGATTTCGCGGTCGAAGTCCGCCACGCCGGTGCCGGCGATCGGCCCGAAGGTGGTGAGGCCGCCGGCCACGTTCACGACGACGTCCAGCCGGCCGAAGTGCCGGATGGCCGTCTCCACCGCCAGCCGGGCAATATCCGGCTCCGTCAGGTCTCCCGCCGTCGGCCGCGCGTCGATCCCCTCGGCGGCGAACTCCCGCGCGCGCGCCGCCGCCTCCACCGCATTCCGGTCGCAGAGCACCAGCTTGGCGCCGGCGCGGCCGAACGCCAGCGCCACCGCGTGGCCGATCTGCCCCACCCGGGCCACGCCGGTCACGAGCACCACCTTGCCCTCGAACATCCGCTGAGCGGTCATGTCGGTCATTTCGGCGTGGGCCGCCGCGCCTCGAGGCGCTCGAGCCAGTCCTCGGGCACCGTCTGCGAGCCGAGCGAACCGTGCTCCTCGCCGGGCCCGATGTCGCCGTGCCAGTCGCTTCCGCCGGTGCGCGCCAGGTCGAGCGCGCTGGCAATGCCGGCGATTCTCGACCGCGTCTCGGGGGCGTGCCGCGGGTGCCGCACCTCGACCGCGTCGAGCCCCTCCTGCTTGAGGCGCGCCAGGTAGGGTCGGGTCGCACGGTCCCGAAGATGGGCCGCCGAGACCACGCCCCCCGCCGCGTGCACCAGCTCCGCCACCTCGGCGAAGCTCGGCAGCACCTTGTCGGCATAGGCCGGCTTGTTGCGGCCGAGGTAGAGGTCGAAGGCCGCGTTGACGTCGGCGGCCCCGCCGACGCGCACCACGGCGCGCGCCACGTGCGGGCGGCCCACCGCCCCGCCGGCGGCTTCCTCGAGCACCGACTCGAACGACACCGGGAGCCCCAGTTCCTGCAGCCGTCCGCACATCACCTCGGCGCGCCGGAGCCGGTCGGCCCGGCAGCGGTCGAGGAAGGCTTCCACCGTGTCGTCGCCGATGGGGAGGAAGTACCCGAGGACGTGCATCTCGCCCCACGGCGCGGCGACCGAAAACTCGCACCCGGCGATGACACGCACGCCCGCCGCCTCGCCCGCCGTGACCGCCTCGGCGATGCCGGCGACCGAATCGTGGTCGGTCAGCGCGATGGCGACGAGGTCGGCGGCCTTGGCGCTGGCCACCACGGCCGACGGAGCGAGCGAGCCGTCGGACGCGGTGGAGTGCATGTGCAGGTCGATGAAACGTGGGGGCGTCAGCGGCGATATCCCGTCTCGGGCGAGGTCCACGACGGCTGCGACCGCGCGAAGAGCTCCCGCAACTGCGCGTCGGTGAGCTCGGCGAGCGACAGCTCGCGGCTCCGCGCGCCCAGCGGGGCATACTTGGCCACCCGCTCGACCCGGTCGGGTCCCGTCCCCTTGGTGAAGAGCATGGTGAATTCGTCGCGCACGAACTGGGTGACGTGCCCGGTGGGCGTCACCTTCCAGGTCGTGCCGTTCACGTCGATGGAGCGCGTCGGCATGCCAACCTCACTCTGAACCGTCGACGAAGGTGCGACCCTCCGTCAGGGAAACTTCGAGCCACAGGTCGTCCGCCCCGGGCGCGTACGTGCCCAGCGCGCGAAGGGCGCGGATCAGCCGCTCCTCCGCGTCCGTCGGGGCCACCGCGGCATGCGCCACCTCGCTGGCCGACTCCCGGAACTCGAGGAAGGCGCCCGGTTCGGCCGGGTGCCGGAAGACCCAGAGGTGCTGCCCCCGTACCCGGAGCGCCGCGGCGAGCCGCCCGGCAGCGGCGAGATACTCGGCCTCCCGTGCGGGCGCCACCTGCACCCGGCCGACGGCGAGGGCCCGCGGCATCGCTCAGGCCGCGGTGTCGGGGAACGACTGGAGCATGGCCTTGAGGTCGGCGAGGAAGCGGTCCGCGTCGGCGCCGTCCACGATCCGGTGGTCGTAGGCCATGGTGAACATCCCCTTGGTCCGGATGGCCAGGGTGTCGGTGCCGTCGGGCAGCGTCACCACGTGCGGCCGCTTCTCGATGGACCCGACGCCGAGAATGGCGACCTGGGGCTGGTTGATGATCGGCGTGCCGGCGAACGAACCGAAGCCGCCGGGGTTCGTGATGGTGAACGTCCCCCGCTGGACCTCGTCCGGCGTGAGCTTCTTGGCCCGTGCGCGCTCGCCGAGGTCGTTGATGGCGCGCGCCACACCGAGGAGGGAGAGCTCGTCGGCCCGCTTGATGACCGGGACGATGAGCCCCCAGTCGAGCGCCACGGCGATGCCGATGTTGATGTCGCGGCGGTAGACGGTGGCGTCGCCCATGACGGCGGAGTTGACCACCGGGTGCTTCCGGATGGTGTCGGCCACCGCCTTCACGATGAAGGCGAGGAAGGTGAGGTTCACGCCGCGCTCCGCGTACTCCTTCTTGCGGGCGGCGCGCACCTGCGCGACGCGGGTGAAGTCCACCTCGAAGAGGCTGTTTACGTGCGCCGACACCCGGCGCGACATGATCATGTGGTCGGCGGTGAGCTTCCGGATCTTGCTCCACGGCTCGACGCGGTCGCCTTCCCACGGCTCGACCACGGGCGAGGGGACCTCGATGAGCCGGCTGGCGCCGCGAGCTGGCGGGGCGGCGGGGCTGCTGGGCAGCGGGGCAGTTGCCAGCGGGGCAGCGGGGCTGCGGGGCTGCGGGGCAGCCTCGAGGTAGCTAAGCACATCTGTCTTCGTGACGCGGCCGGCGAGCCCGCTCCCCGGAATGGCGCTGATGTCGAGGTTGTGCTCCGCGGCGATCTTGCGGACCAGCGGGGTGCTCTTCCGGCGGAGGCGTTCTTCTGCGGTCTCGGGGCCGGTAGGTGCCGCCGGAGGCGGGGCGGCGGCCGGCGGGGCAGCGGGGCTGGCAGGCGGGGCCGCGGGGCTGCTGGGCAGCGGGGCGGTTACAGCCGCAGCAGCGGGCTTGGGAGCCGCCGGCGCTGGTGCTGCAACGGCCGGGGCCGGGGCGGCCGCGGCGGCACTGGCATCGGTCTCGAGCCGGGCCACGACCGTCTGCACCGCGACCGTCTGCCCCTCCTGGACCAGGATCTCGACGAGGACGCCGGCCTGCGGCGCCGGGATTTCCGCGTCCACCTTGTCGGTGGAGATCTCGAAGATCGGCTCGTCGCGCTTGACGGCGTCGCCCACCTTCTTCATCCACCGCGAGAGCGTCCCCTCGGCGATGGACTCGCCCATCTGGGGCATGATCACGTCGACCTTGGCCATGCGAACCTCTCCGAATTCCTAGTAGGCGGCCAGCCAGCGGGCGGCGACGACGAGGTCGTCCGTCTGCGGCAGCACGAAGTCTTCCAGCGTCGGCGCGTAGGGCAGCGGCACGTCGTGCGCCGTGACGCGCCGGACCGGCGCGTCGAGCCACTCGAACGCCTGGTCGTTGATCCGCGCGGTGATTTCCCCGGCCACCCCGCCGGTCCGCGTGTCCTCGTGCGCGATCAGCACGCGGTTGGTCTTCCGGACCGAGGCCATGATCGCCTCGTCGTCCATCGGCAGCAGCGTGCGCAGGTCCAGCACCTCGACCTGCAGCCCGTCCTCCTTCTCGAGCCGCTCCGCCGCCTCAAGCGCCTTGTACACCATGGCGGACCAGGTGACGATGGTCAGGTCCTTCCCCTCGCGCGCGACCCGGGCCTTGCCGATCGGGGTGAGGATCTCCTCCCCCTCGGGGAGGTGCTCCTTGATCCGACGATAGAGGTACTTGTGCTCAAAATACAGCACCGGGTCGTCGTCGCGGATGGCGCTCTTGATGAGCCCCTT
>CAYUOK010000072.1:0-6425 GCA_964446395.1 uncultured Gemmatimonadaceae bacterium
GACCGCTGGGGAGCATGACGCGCCGCTCCCCGAGTATCGCAAGAATGTACAAGAGACTTTCGCGAACGTCCAGCACCGCAATCGTCACAAAACGAACTGGGGACTGAGGACTGAGGACTGAGGACTGAGGACTGAGGACGAGGCAAGACAAAGGACCAAGGAGCTTGGGGAGTCCCCCAGTCCTCAGTCCTCTTCTCTCAGTCCTGTTTCATAGTGGAGGCGCAGGGAATCGAACCCTGGTCCGAGTGTGGTTCCAGAACCGCATCTACGTGCGTAGATCCCTCTTCCAGCGTCTCCCCGACCCGGCGTGGAACCGGCCGCTTCGGGGACTACCTCCTGATGTCTCGCCTCGCGCGTCGGAGGACCACGCTCAGCCAGCCCGGATTTGCGATCCGATCCACCGCGCCCCGGGCGGGCTCAGCGAACCGGAGGTGCGACAAGCGAGCTTAGCTCAGCTTACGCAGCCAGCGCCAGGTTATCGTTGGCGTTTGGTTGTTTCCAAGCGGTTTAGCCAGGGACTTGGACCTGGGCACGCAGCAATTCCTTCTTCCAACCCGTCGAAGCCGATCGCCCCCGGGTGTGTCATAATGATACACACTCGCCCCGTTTCGGGCAACCGGCCCCCTCCCCCGTCCCGACAACAAACACGAAAACACGAAAGGACGAAAGCACGAAACACGCAGATTCATTTCGCGTTTTCGTGCTTTCGTGTCTTCGTGAATTCAGTTCCTGACTACTTGGCCTTCGGGTACAACAGGGTGAACTGCATCCGCACCAGGTCGGCACCCGCGCCGTCGGGCCGCTCCACGTTGTGGTAGTATTGGAGGAGCACGTTCATCGGCTGCTTGCCCACCATCGTGATCTTCGAGACGCCGAGGCCGATCGGCACGGTCCATTCCTGTCCGCTGGGGGCGTTCCAGTTGGCGGTGATCGCGGGTGCCGTGGAGATGGCCCAGCCGCGCTTCAGGTTGTAATTGATGAACGGCTGGAGGAAGAACGCGTTGATCGGGGTGGTCTCCTCGCTGCCCGCGATCCGCCAGAGGTTGTTCACCAGCGCGCCGTACACCCAGGTCTTGCTGATCTTGAGCGCCACGAAGGTCGGGCCCAGGGCGAACTGCCCCGTTTCCATCGCGGGATTGGTGGCCGTCGGGAAAGAGAAGATCGGCCCAAACCCCCAGGTGATCCCGCCCGACTTGGTCGGAGTGAAATACACCTGCTCCTGGATGTCCGCGATGCCCGTGAGCCGCTCGGTGCCGCCGGCCGGGAGGTTGACGATCGGAATGACCGTGCGCGAGATGATGTTCCACTTCTCGTTGATCGGGAGCGGGAGCACCGGCTGGACGTTGATTACCGATTGGGTCTCATCGCCCAGGCCGCCACCGGTCGTCCAGTTGAATTGGACCGGGATCGAATTCATGTTCGCGACCGGGTTCTGGGCCGCCTTGGCCAGCTCCGTCGCCTTGGCCTGGGCCTCCGCCTCGGTGGCCTCCTGGGCCGTCAGGGCAGCGGGGATGGAGAGCGCCAGGATCGATGCCAGGAGCAACTTCCGCATCGGGATCACCTTTCGATGGGGAATGTCGGGGAACGAACGCGCCGTCACTGTGCCACCACGACCGCCGGCGGCTGCCAGGTGCCCTTGCCGGGCGGCAGGATGGACGGCGCCTCCGTCCTCGGCCAATAGAGCCGCATGACCAGGTAGATCGGGCCGTCGGGCGCGGGGAGCCAGTTCGACTCCTTCTCCTTGCCCGGCGAGTCCTTCTGGATGTACAGCGTGAGCGAGCCGTCCGCGTTGGTCTTCATCTGCGGCAGCATCGGCGAGTTGATGAGGTACCGGTTGATCGGGTTCTTGATCAGGAACTGGGTCTTGCCGTCGTACATCGTCACCGACCAGAAGGCGTTGACCGGCGGGAACTGCCCGGCGGGGAAGGTCAGGGTGTAGTTGTGCTTCGAGCCATCGAGCGGCGTCCCGTCGGCCAGTGTCTTGGTCATCGGGTACATCGCCTCGACGGCGTCGTTCCCGTAGATCCCCGCCTTGGCGGCGGCGGCCCGGAGCAGCCAGTTCCCGTTGTAGAAGGCCCGGTCCCCAAAGGCCGAGCCGACCTTCCAGCCGTTGATATCGGTGCCGAGGTTGGCCGCCGCCTCATCGACCTTCTTCTCCCCCTCCTTCATGCCGAGGCCGATCTCGAGCTTCTGGTCGGCCGGCAGCGCCTCGAAGTCGAAGGGCTCGCCCGGGCGGACGCCAATGCTGGCGAGCCGCTCCCGGATGGCGGTCTCCTCCGGGCCCGCCGGCGCGAACTGCATCGCGAACGCCAGGTACCCGAAGAAGTTGGTCTTGACCATCTCGGCGTTGATCTTCGGCCAGTCCACTGCCGGCGCCGGCGCCGGAGCCGGCTGCCCCAGGAAGGCGGAGAGCGGCTGAACCTTGTAGCCGGCCTGGATCTTGACGACGTTCGGCATGTCGTCGGGGCCGAACAGCTGGGTGCGGAAGGCCGTCAGGCCGAACTGCGTGGTGGAGCGAAACACCTGCTTGATGCCTGCCGGCGTCTCTCCTTGCCAGTCAGGGCCCACGACCAGGTAGCTGCCCGCCTCGCTCCCGGTGGCCCGGCTTCCGATGTAGCCGTAGTTGAAGGCGTTCCCGTCCGCCAGCATCACCGAGTAGTACCGCTTCGGGTCCACCGCCGGCACCGAGATGACGATCGGCTCGGCGCGCAGGTCGAGCCACAACAGCGAATACGGGGTGTCACTGTTGGGGGTGACGATGGCGGTGTCCTGCCAGGTGAAGACCCGGGCCTCGTTGTACACGGTGTTGTAGGGGGCCTTGTACTGCGACCCGCCCGAGTCCACGATGTACGAGTACTGCACGGCGTAGTTCATCACGATCGGGAGGCCGTAGATGAAACCCTCCTCCGCGATCGCCTTCCGGTCGATGGGCCCGGGGCCTTCCTTGGCGCAGCCCGCGGCGCCGAGCGCCGCAACCGTGAGCACCACGAACTGTCGTGTCAGCCTGTGCATACTCGTTCACCCTCCCTTGGTGACGGAAATCGCTGCAGCTTCGGTAACCTGTACCGTGATGTTGTCGCCCGCTTCCAGCTGCGAAATGTCCACGCCCTTCTGCGCCTTGAACGTCTTGGAGGAGCCGTCCTGGAAGAGCAGCGTCACCTTGCGCTTCTGCGCATCGATGGCGGTGATTTGTCCCGTGATGACTTCGGTGGCCACCGCAAATCCCGCAGGGTTCTGGCTGCCGGAGGGCGTGATGCCCACGACGGCCGCGGCGGCATCCGCCGGCGGATTGCTGCCCTTCCAGATGGCGATGGCCACCTGTTCGGTGACCACGGCGTTCACTTGGTCGCCGACCCGCAACTGCGAGAAGTTCGTCATGCTCGGGGAAGCCTTGAAGCTGGTCTTCTTCCCGTCCGGAGTCTGGAGGGTGAGCTTCATCTTGGCCTGGTCGATCGCCACGACGGTGGCGGTGGTGCTGAAGGTCTCGGTCACAATGGCGCCGCTGGGCCCGGCGACGACCGATTCACTGGTCGTGCCCGACATGCCCTTGGAGCAGGCCACGGCCGCAAGGAGGAGCGCTGGCAGGATGGCGAGGGCGGCACGGGAAGTACTGGGGGCACGCATGACTGGCCTCACGACAAGAAGGGTTGGAGCGGGCGCGGAAGCGGGGGGGCCTCCGAATGGCCCGAACAGTAAAACCCCCCGAAACGTCCGGCCACCCCCGCGCAGCAAGAAATCCGTGAGGTCAGGTTGAAACGTCCTTCAGTCCGGTGCTCCACATCACCACTCGGTCGCGTCCGGCACGCTTTGCGGCATAGAGCGCCGCGTCCGCCTGGGCGGCCAGGTTCTCCCGGCTGCGCGTGGTTTCCGGCCACGCCGCCACGCCGAACGACGCCGACAATGGCCACACCCGCCCCTGCCAGTCCCACGGTGTCTTGGCCAGGCGTACCCGGATCCGCTCCGCCACCCGCACCCCCTCCTCCAGCGAGGTCCCCGGCAGCCAGAGCAGGAATTCCTCGCCGCCGACCCGCGCCGCGGTGTCCACGCCTCGCACCTGCTCGTGCAGGATCCTGCCGAGGTGCATCAGCGCGGCGTCGCCTGCGCTGTGGCCGAGCGTGTCGTTGAGGAGCTTGAACCGGTCGAAGTCCAGCGACACGAGCGCTCCCCGTTCCGGCCCCACGAGCCCCATCCGTTCCCCCAGCCCCCGCCGGTTGAGCAGCCCCGTCAGCGGATCCTTGATGGCGCGGTCCGTCTCGGCGGCCAGCCG
This sequence comes from uncultured Gemmatimonadaceae bacterium, assembly GCA_964446395.1. GTDB lineage: Bacteria > Gemmatimonadota > Gemmatimonadetes > Gemmatimonadales > GWC2-71-9 > SPDF01. The sequence goes on from CAYUOK010000072.1 coordinate 4,268, forward strand.
GAGCGCCACCTCGAGCCGCGGCGCCGCGGCCCGGAGCGCCTCGTTGACCTCCCGGATGGCGTCCGGCAGCACCGTCCCGCCGATCGGTACCCGCCACGCGACCGCCCCGATCGCCTCGTCGTGCCGGAGCAACGGGGCCACCTGCGCAGGCGGGTGGCGCCGGCGGTCGGCGCCCGGACCGCGCAGCGGATCGGCGCTGGTCGTCTCCCGTTCGGCGCCCGTGGCGACCCTCGCGAGGGTCGCCTCCGGGGGCAGCAACTGCCCCAGCGCGCGCCGGTCCGCCAACCCCGACACGCCGATCACCCGCACCCCGGCGGGCTCAACCGCGGCCACATACGCCTCCGCCCCGGCGATCCGCTCCACCTGGTAGGCCAGCCGCATCCCCACGCTTTCCACCGTCTCGATGGCAAGGCCTTCCTGCACTTGCGCGAGGTCGTGCAGTACCGGCCGGCGTCCGATGCCGTCGAGGAGCGCGGTCAGGTCGGCGCGGACGGTGGCCTGCAGGGTGGCGGGGGCGTCGGCGGGGAGCAGCACCCCGGCGACCGCGCCGCCGGCGGCGGCCGTAAGGAGGAGCCCGGCGTCCAGCCGCTCGGCCCCCTCGCCGTCGCGCTGCGCGGCGGCGTTGAGCCGCTGTTCGATGAGATCGAAGTCGGCTTCCCTCGCCGGCCAGGCGGGGGCGATACTCTGGTAGGTGCGGGCACCGAGGCCCGGCCCCTTCGTCTCGATGGCCCAGACGCCGAAGGCACCCGAGGCGCGGCGCAGCCATTCCAGGGCGGGGTCGGGAAGGAAGTGAGGTGTTGCAGCCTCAGGCAGGCCACTGGTGGACGGAGAACGGCGGGAGCGCCCACGCCGGCCGAACAGGAAACCGATCGCAGCCCCTGCGAGCGCAAGGAGCCAGGGCGACGTCACCGCATCCATCCCCGCCGGCGGAACCAGAGGAAGATCGCGAGGCAGACCCCCACCATGAGGAGGAGCGTGAGCGGGTACCCGAATTCCCACTCGAGTTCCGGCATCCGCCGGAAGTTCATCCCGTAGATGCCCACGATGAAGGTGAGCGGGAGGAAGAAGGCGGAGAACACCGTCAGGATCCGCATCACCTCGTTCGTCCGGTGAGAGGCGATGTTGAGCTGGACCGTGAGCAGGTTGCTCACATTGTCGTGGATCTCGTCGGCCCAGGTGTGGAGGCTCTCGATGGACTCGCGCAGGTCCTGGTAGATCGGCGACTGCCCCTCCGACGACGGATGGAGCTTCTGCACCACCCCCAGCGTCTGCCAGAGCGTGCGCTTGATGAGCGTGACCCGACGCTTCACGAGGTGGATTTCCTCGAGCCCCGCCTCTGCCCGCGCGCCGTCGAAGAGCGCCTCCTCGAAGTCGTCGAGCACCTTCTCCGCCTCCTCGAGCGGCTTCTCGTAGGTGGCCACCACCGCACCGATCAGGTCCACCACCACCTCGCCGAGGCCGACCTGATCCGGCGTGCGCCTCGCGCAGTCTGCCTTGAAAGCGGTGTAGAACGGCATCGCCTTCCGGTGCACCGTGACCAGGAAGGTCAGGCCGGCGAACGCCGCCACCTTGCGCGTCATCTGCTGGATGGTCACCGCGTCCGCGGGCGACTCCTCGTCGTAGGCCCGTACGATGACGAAGGTGGCGCCACCCAGCCGCTCGTACTTGGGGAGGTGCTCGGGGTCGAGGCTGTCCTGCATCGCCATCGGATGGAGCCCGTACGATTCGGCCAGCCCGGCCAGTTCGTCCGGGGTGGGCGCGGTGACGTCGAGCCACTCGAAATCGGGGGCGCTCCGCCGCAGCACGGTTTCCAGCATCAGCCCTCCTCCCCACGGTTGATGCGGGTGGCCGCGGCGGCCGCCCCGAACCCGTTGTCGATGTTGACGACCGTGACGCCCGCCGCACAGCTGTTGAGCATGCCGAGGAGCGCCGCGATGCCGCCGAAGGAGGCGCCGTACCCCACGCTGGTCGGGACCGCGATGACGGGGACGCCGACCAGCCCCCCCACCACGCTCGGGAGCGCCCCTTCCATCCCGGCCACGACGATCACCACGGCCGCCTCGCGAAGCCGCGCGCCCTGGGCCATAAGTCGGTGGATCCCCGCCACGCCGACGTCGGCCATCCGGTCCACCCGGTTGCCGAACGCCTCGGCCACCAC
>CAYUOK010000073.1:0-6412 GCA_964446395.1 uncultured Gemmatimonadaceae bacterium
CGCTTCCGGGCCGACAAGATCCAGGACGCGCAGTGCCCGCAGAAGCCGAGCAAGCACCCGGGCGAGCACAGCACCTGCGAGCTCACCGAGCCCCGCCTCTTCAACCTGATGTTCAAGACCTTCATGGGTCCCGTCGAGGAGTCCGCGGCGGTCATCTACCTGCGCCCCGAAACCGCGCAGGGCATCTACGTCAATTACCTGAACGTGCTGCAGGGATCGCGGCAGAAGGTGCCGTTCGGCATCGCGCAGATCGGCAAGGCGTTCCGCAACGAGATCACCCCCGGCAACTTCATCTTCCGGACCCGCGAGTTCGAGCAGATGGAGATGCAGTTCTTCGTGAAGCCCGGCGCCGACGCCGAGTGGTTCGAGCAATGGCGCGAGATCCGGATGGGGTGGCACCACGCCCTCGGGCTCAACCCGGCCAGGCTCCGCTGGCACCAGCACGGCCCCGGCGAGCTGGCCCACTACGCCAAGGCCGCCTACGACATCGAGTACGAGTTCCCCTTCGGGTGGAACGAGATCGAGGGGATCCACAACCGGACCGATTTCGACCTGCAGCGGCACCAGGCCGCCTCGGGCAAGAAGCTCGACTACTTCGACCAGGCGGCCAACGAGCGCTTCGTGCCGTACATCGTCGAGACCTCCGCCGGCGCCGACCGGGTCACCCTGACGACGCTGGTGGACGCCTATCGCGAGGAGCAGGTCGAGGGGGAGACCCGCGTCGTGCTCGGCTTCCATCCCTCCATCGCGCCGATCAAGGCGGGCGTTTTTCCGCTGGTCAAGAAGGACGGGATGCCGGAGTTCGCCACGCGGCTCTACCACGACCTCAAGCGCCAGGTGCCCGCCTTCTACGACGACAGCGGGGCGGTGGGGCGGCGCTACCGGCGCATGGACGAGGCCGGCACGCCGTTCTGCATCACCGTGGACGGCCAGACGCTCCAGGACGGCACCGTGACGGTGCGGCACCGGGACGCGATGAACCAGGACCGGGTGGCGGCGGACACGCTGGCGGGGTGGATCAAGGAGAGGACTGGGGACTGAGGACTGGGGACTGAGGATCGAGGTGGGACAATGAGCGGGGATCTGCGGGAAATTGGCGGGCGGAAACTCCGGCCCGAGAGCCTCATGATGAGCTACGGGTACGACCCCCGGCTCAGCGAAGGGGCGGTGAAGTGCCCGATCTTCCAGACCTCCACCTTCGCCTTCGAGTCCGCCGAGGCGGGCAAGGCGTTCTTCGAGCTGGCGTACGGCCTCCGGGAGCAGCGGAGCGGGGAGGAGATGGGGCTGATCTACAGCCGCCTCAACAACCCCGACCTGGAAATCCTCGAGGGACGGCTCGCGCTCTGGGACGAGGCGGAATCGTGCGCCGTGTTCGCCAGCGGGATGGCCGCCATCACCACCTCCCTTCTCGCCTTCCTCACTCCCGGCGACGTGCTGGTCCACAGTGAGCCGCTCTACGGCGGCTCCGACCACTTCATCAGGCACTTCCTTCCCCGCCTCGGCGTCATTCCCGTCGGCTTCCAGGCCGGGATCCCGATGGCCGACCTCGCCGCCGACCTGACGGCCCGCATCGCGGGCCGCCCCGTGGCCGCGGTGTTGCTCGAGACGCCCGCGAACCCGACGAACGCGCTGGTGGACATCCGCGGCATCGCCGACCTGGCCCACAGCCTGTCGGCACCGGGCCGGCCCGCCGTGGTGATGGTGGACAACACCTTCCTCGGTCCCGTCTTCCAGCACCCGCTGCAGCATGGCGCCGACCTGGTCATCTACTCGGCCACCAAGTTCATCGGCGGGCACAGCGACATCATCGCCGGCGCGGCGTCGGGCAGCCTCGCGACCATGCTCCCGGTCCGCACCCTCCGGACCTTCATGGGCACGATGATGAGCCCCTGGTCCGGGTGGCTGCTGCTCCGCAGCCTCGAAACGCTCAAGATGCGGATGACGGCCGCGATGAAGAACGCGCGCTACGTGGCCGACTTCCTGGCGGAACATCCCAAGGTGCAGGCGGTCCACTACCTCGGGCACCTGACCGAGGAGTCGCCGATGTTCGACGTATACCAGCGGCAGTGCGTGGCCCCGGGCTCGATGATCTCGTTCGACATCGTGGGCGGCCAGGCGGCGGCGTTCCGCTTCCTCAACGCCCTCTCCATGGTCAAGCTCGCGGTGAGCCTGGGCGGCACCGAGTCGCTGGCCGAGCACCCGGGCTCGATGACCCACGCCGACGTCCCCCCAGCGGACCAGGTCCGGATGGGCTTCACGCCGGGGCTGGTGCGGCTGTCGGTGGGGGTGGAGCATTACGAGGATCTCATCGCCGACCTGGCTCAGGCGCTTGCGGCGGTGTAGGCGGGGCAGCGGGGCAGCGGGGCAGGGAGGCAAGCGCAGATGCGACTAGACGATTTCAGGGCCCTGGTCGCCCGCCTGAGCAAGGAGGTGCCGGAGGAGTTCCTGGACGGCATTTCGGAGATCACCGTGTCGCCCCGCGCCGTGCCGCATCCCACCCGGGCCGACATCTTCACGCTCGGTCATTGCATCCCCTTCCACGCCACCGACACCGGCGCCGCCGACGAAATCCAGAGCCGGGTCGTGTTGTACCACGGCTCGTTCCGCGCCCTCGCCGAGCTCGCCCCCGACTTCGACTGGCGCACCGAGACCTGGGAGACGCTCACCCACGAACTCCGCCACCACCTCGAGTGGCGCGCCCGCGAGGGCGCGCTGGAGGCGTTCGACGAGGCGGCCGAGCAGAACTTCGCCCGGATGGACGGGGAGCCGTTCGATCCGCTCTTTCACCTGAGCGGCGAGGCGGTGGCGGAGGGCGTGTACCAGGTGGACGACGACTTCTTCCTCGACCGTGTGGTCCGGCGGCTGCCCGAGGTGCTGGAATTCGGGTGGCACGGCCGGCCGTATCGCGCCACGCTCCCCGCGGGGGCGATCCTCCCCGCCTTCCTCACGGTGGAGGGGGTGGGCGACCCGCCGCCTGGGGAGCTGGTGCTGGTCCTTCGCCGCCGGGCCGGGCTGTTCGACCTCTTCCGCCAGCCTCGACCGTTCACCGGCGTCGTGGCGGCGGAACCGACGGCGGGCGATTAACTTTCGGGCCTCGACTCATGCGCCGGAGGGATGGAATGCGGGGCACGTTCCTGTTGGGATTGGCACTCGTCGCCGCGCCGCTCGCCGCCCAGACGGCCACCGCGCCGTTCCGGGTGGGGGTGGTGAGCGAATCGGGCGACATCATCACCTGGCTCCGCCCCGAGGGCGGCACCCTGGTGGTGGACAAGGTGGTGCCGGTCGGGGTGATGCCCGCCGACATCGACGGCCCGCACAACATCACCGTCTCCGCCGACCAGCGCTGGTACTACGTCTCCATCGCCCACGGCACGCCGTACGGGACGCTCTGGCGGTTCGACGCGAGCAACGACACCCTGGCCGGCCGCGCCCAGCTCGAATTCTTCCCGACCACCATTGCCGTCTCCCCCGACGGCGAGTTCGCCTTCGTGGCCAACTCCGACTTCCACGGCGACCACCCGCGCGTCAACTCCGTTTCGGCGGTGTACACCCCCGACATGATGAAGATCACCGAGATCCCGGCGTGCGACATGCCGCACGGCGTCAAGGTGAACCACGCGGGGACGGCGGTGTGGGTCTCCTGCATGCACAGCGACGAACTGCTCCAGATCGACGCCGCCACCTTCGACATCGCGCGCCGCGCCAAGACCGGCTCCGGGATGGCCATGCCCGCCGCCGGGGCCCACGCCGGGATGAACCACGGCGCGCCGGCCACCGCGCCGGCGCCGGCGGCCGCCGCCCCCGCCGTGGACAACGAGTGCGCCCCGACCTTCGTCAGCGTCTCGCGCGACGACCGCACGCTGTACGTGGCGTGCAACCACAAGGGGACGCTGCAGGTCTGGGACGCCGAATCGCTGACGATGCGCGCCGAGATCACGGTGGGCGCCGGCGCCTACAACGTGGAGCCGTCGCCGGACGGGCGGTTCGTGGTGGTGACCAACAAGAAGGCGCAGAGCGCCAGCGTGGTGGATGCCCGGACCCTGAAGGAGCTCGCGCGGGTGCCGACCACCAAGAAGATCGTCCACGGCGTCGCGTTCAGCCCCGACAGCCGGTACGCCTACGTGACCCAGGAGTCCATCGGCGCCGATCCCGGCGCGGTGGACGTGATCGACCTGACCACGCTCACCAAGGTGAGCACGACCCCGCTGCCGGCCCAACCGACCGGCATCACCATCCTCAAGCGCTGAGCGGACTTTCCATGGTGCACGAAACGGTGACCACGCTGGCCGGCCCCGAGGTGCTGGTCCGCGCCAAGGCGTTCTTCGCGCAGCGGATGCCGCAGTCGGCGGCGTTCCCCGAGTCGGAAGGGCCCGGGTACCTGACCCTCCGGGGGCAGGGCGGCGAGGAAATCGCCCTCGCGGTCTTCCCGGCGGACGGGCACACCCGGGTGCGTGCCTCCACGCTCTTCTTCGACCAGGCGCTGGCCCGGTTCCTCTCCACCCTTCCCAGCCCCGCGGTGGCGGCCGCATGAGCGACGACGGGATGCTGGTGCGCGTGACGGTCCAGGACACCTGGGACACGGTGGAACTGAAGCTGCCCCCGACCGCGTCGGTGGCGGAGCTCAAGCTGCGGGCGCTGGTCATGATGCACGTGGCGAACGACCCCGGCGGCTACGAGGTCAAGTATCGCGGCGCCTCGCTGCGCGACGAAGCGGCCTCGCTCGAGTCGGCGGAAGTGGTGGACAACGCCGCGCTGATCGTCCTTCCCGTCCGCCGGCGCCCGGTCAAGTAGGCCCCTCTCCTCCTTCGGCGGGCACGATGGCCGTCGCCGTCTACAGCCACCCCAGTTGCGCGCTCCACGACGCGGGCCCCGGGCACCCCGAGGCCCCGGCGCGGATCGTGGCCGTCATGGAGGCACTGGGAGCGCTTCCCGGCGTCGAATTCCACACCGCCGCCCCCGCCACTCCCGACGTGCTCCTCACGGTCCACACCCCCGCGCATCTCGAGCGCCTGCGGGAGACCCACGCCGCGGGAGGCGGTCGCCTCGATCCAGACACCGTGATGAACGTCCACAGCTGGGAGGCGATGCTCGCCGCCACCGGCGCCGTGCTCGAGGCGGCGGGCCACGCGCACGCCGGGGCGGGCCACGCCTTCGCGGCGGTACGGCCCCCCGGGCATCACGCCCTGGCCGACCGCGTCATGGGGTTCTGCCTCGTCAACAACGCGGTCCTCGCGGCGCGGCGGTTCCAGGCGCTGGGGCGCCGCCGGGTGCTGATCGTGGACTGGGACGTCCACCACGGCAACGGCACCCAGGCGCTGGTCGAGCACGACGCCGAGGTGCGCTTCGTGTCGCTGCATCAGTCGCCGTGGTGGCCGTTCACGGGGGCGGCGTCGGAACGGGGCGTGGGCAACGTGTTCAACGTGCCGCTGCCCGGGGGGCTGGAGCCGGAGCAGTATGTGCGGGAGCTCTGGCTGGCCGTCGAGGCGGCCACCAAGGAGTGGACGCCGGACGCGATCATCGTCTCGGCGGGGTTCGACGCGATGGCGGGGGATCCGCTCGGCGGGTTCACGCTGCAGCCGAGGCATTACCGCATCCTCACCGAGCGGCTCAGGGAGCGGATGCCGGCGGCGCCGATCCTCGGCACCCTCGAGGGGGGCTATGTGCCGGGACGCCTCGCGAAGGGCGCGGCGGCGTTCGTGGCGGCGCTGGCGTGATGAACCGCAAAGCAGCCACGAAAGCACGGAATCACGAAAACACGAAAACAGGCACTGCCCTGTGTGCTGGCGGCTGCTTTCAGGGTCAGCAGTCACTGTTGAAGTTGTTTGATTTGCAGTTGCTGTTCTTTCGTGTTTTCCTCTTTCTTCGTGCTTTCGTGATTCCGTCTTTTCGTGTTTTCGTGAATGCAGTTAAGTTACGGCCACCAACTTTCCCCGGGTCATCACATGCTGCGTCTCCAGGCTGAATACCTCCTCCTCCGCACCCGGCACCCCTTCATCATCGCCCGGGGCGGGCAGAGCGACTACAAGACCGTCTGGGTGCGGCTGACCGACGGCGACGGCAACGAGGGCTGGGGCGAGGCGGCGCCGACGAAGTTCTACGGCGAGACCCCCGAGACGGTGATGGAGGTGCTGCAGACCTACGCGCAGCACCTCCCGGCCGACCCGTTCGACCTCGAGGAGACCGACCGCCGCCTCGAGACGGCGCTCCGTGGCAACCCCTCGGCGCGGGCCGCGCTGTCCGCCGCCATGCACGACCTGGTCGGCAAGCGGCTCGGCGTGCCGGTGTACAAGCTGTGGGGCCTCGACCCCGCCAAGGCGCCGATGTCCACCTTCACCATCGGCATCGACACGCCCGAGCGGATCCGGATGAAGGTGCAGGAGGCCGCCGAGTACCCGATCCTCAAGATCAAGCT
>CAYUOK010000074.1:0-2817 GCA_964446395.1 uncultured Gemmatimonadaceae bacterium
GCGTCACCCAAGGAGCACCGACATGACCACGCACGCCCAGTCCACGCAGTTCCAGCTTACGCTCACCGACAAGGCCGCGGCCGAAGTGCGGAAGTTCATTGCCGCCGAGGACGTTCCGGCCGAGACCGCCGGGCTCCGGATTTCCGTGATGCCGGGCGGCTGCAGCGGGTTCAAGTACAGCCTCAACGTCGAAGAAAAGGCGCTGGAGGACGATGTGGTCCTCGACCTGAACGCCGTGCGCGTCTTCGTCGACGGCTTCAGCCTCCAGTACCTGTCCGGCGTCACGGTGGACTACGTCTCCTCCATGCAGGGGAGCGGGTTCACCTTCACGAACCCGAACGCGACGGGCGGCTGCGGCTGCGGGAGCAGCTTCACCGCCTAGGCGGGGAAGCGGGGAAGCGGGGACGCGGGACCGAGGGGGGAGCGTTCCCCCCTCTTTCGTTGCCCCTCCCGGTCCATCTCCATCCTGAGGCGACATGGCACCCCTCGACCTCGCCGTCATCCTCCTCTACTTCGCGCTCACCATCGGCGTGGGGCTCTGGGTGTCCCGCTCCCAGGCCACGGCGGGCGACTACTTCCTCGGTGCCCGCAACCTGCCCGCCTGGGCGGTGCTCTTCTCGATCGTCGCGACGGAAACCTCCGCCATCACCGTCATCTCCATTCCGGGCCTCGGCGCGCGGGGCGACCTCACATTTCTCCAGCTCACCCTCGGGTATCTCGTCGGCCGGTTCGCCGTGGCGCTTTGGCTCCTCCCCGGCTATTTCCGGGGCGACCAGGAGACGGCCTACCAGCGGATCGAGACCCGCTTCGGGCCGACGAGCCGTCGCCTGGTATCGGTGGTCTTCCTCGTCACCCGCCTGCTGGGCGACGGCGTGCGGATCTTCGCCGGCTCGATCCCCCTGGCGCTCCTCACCGGATGGCCGGTACCCACGGCCATCGTGGCGATGGGCGGGATCACGCTGCTCTACACCCTGCTCGGCGGGCTCAAGGCGGTCGTCTGGGCCGACGTGATCCAGCTGGCGGTGTACGTGTCCGGCGGCGTTGCGGCGCTCTTCATCGCCTGGCAGCTCGCGGGCGGGGCCGGAGAGGCGCTGGCGATGGCCGCGGAGGCGGGCAAGCTCCGGATCCTCAATCCTGTCATCAGCTTCACCCAGACCTACACGCTGCTGGGCGGGCTGGTGGGCGGCGCGCTGCTGTCGGCGGCGTCGCATGGCACCGACCAGCTCATCGTCCAGCGGCTCCTCGCCACCCGGTCGCTCCGCGACGCGCAGGTGGCGGTCGTCGGGTCCGGCGTCGCCGTCATCCTCCAGTTCTGTCTCTTCCTGATGATCGGCTCCGCCATCTGGGCGGCGGGCCTCGCGCCCGAGGGGATGCCGGCCGACGAGATCTTCTCGCGCTTCATCCTCGAGCAACTCCCCACCGGGCTCGCAGGGCTCATGGTGGCGGGAATCCTGGCGGCGGCGATGAGCACCATCAGCTCTTCCATCAACGCGCTGGCGAGTTCGGTGACCCACGACCTTTACGCCTCGTGGACCGGCGTGACGGACCCGGTCCGCCTCCTCAAGCTCGGGCGGCTCTTCTCTGCGCTCTGGGGCATGGCGCTGATCGGCGCGGCGCTGCTCTTCCACCAGATCTCGCGCGGCGGCGACACGCCGGTGGTGGTGCTCGCGCTCTCCATCGCATCTATCACCTACGGCGCGCTGCTGGGCACCTATGTCCTCGCCGCGCGGGTGGCGCGGGCCCGCGGTCGCGACGTCGTGGGCGCGGTGCTTGTCTCGGTGACGGTCATGCTGGTCGTCGTCTTTTCCGCGAAGCTCGCCGCCCAGCCGTCGCTCGGGTGGCTCGCTCCGGTGGGCCGCCTGGCCTGGCCGTGGTACGTGCCGGTCGGCACCGGCCTGACTATCTTGGCCGGAATGCTGTTCGCCGCGTTCCCCCGCAGGGAGCCCACCCCGTGACCCTTCCGCTGATCGGCGCCGACGTCGGCGGCTCCAAGACCGCCGTGTCGGTAGGCGACGCCGCCAACGTCCGGGGCCGCGCGCTCGGCCCGGGCGGGGCGGTGCGCCCCGGACGCGCCATCGCCTCCGCGGCCACCATCGCCGAGACGGTCCGGAAGGCGCTTGCGGCCGCGGGAAGCGCCCGTGGGTCTGTCCTCGTGGTCGGCGCGGCAGGTGCGGGGCGGGAATCGGAACGGCTCGAGCTGGAGCAGGCGCTCCGCACCGAGGCGCTGGCCGAGCGCGTACGCGTCACCACCGACATCGAGATCGCGCTGACCGCCGCCTTCGGCGAGGGTCCCGGCATCGTGGTGGTGGCAGGCACGGGGAGCGTGGTGCTGGGCCGGGACCCGGAAGGGCGGATGCTTCGCCGCGGCGGGTATGGGTGGCAGATGGGAGACGAAGGCAGCGGCTACGCGATCGGCCGGGCGGCGCTCGGCGCGGTGAGCCGCGCACAGGACGGGCGCAGCCCGGAAACGGCGCTCACGCCCGTGCTGATGGAGGTGACCAGGAGCCTCGACTTCAGCGCGCTGGTCCGGTGGGCGGCGTCGGCGGGGCCGGCCGAGGTGGCCGCACTGGCGCCGCACGTGCTGCACACGGCGGAACGGGGCGACCTGGTGGCGCAGGGGATCGCGGACTACGCCGCGCGCGAGTTGAGCGCGCTCGTGCTGCGGCTGGCTGACGAGTTCCCGACCGGCGAGCGGGTGGGGGTGGCGCTGATGGGCGGGATGCTCGCCGAGGAGCGCTCGCTCCGGAGCGCGGTCCTCGAGAAGCTCGGCACGGAGCCGGCGCTCCGGCCGCTCGCCACCGTGGTGGACGCGACGCT
>CAYUOK010000074.1:2917-6320 GCA_964446395.1 uncultured Gemmatimonadaceae bacterium
GCCCCCCTGCCCCGCCTTTTCCGCCGCGTTGTCCTTGATCCGCAGCCTGCTGTGCCGCACGCCGTACATGAAGTAGATCGCCAATCCCACCAGCAGCCAGATGCCGAACCGTTCCCAGGTCACCTTGGGCAGCTTGAACATCAGGTAGAGGCAGGCGACGATCGAGATCATCGGCGTCCACGGCACGAAGGGCACCCGGAACGGGCGCACCCGTTCGGGCTCCTTGTAGCGCAGGACGATGACGCCGAGCGACACCAGCACGAACGCGAAGAGGGTGCCGATGTTGGTCAGGTCCACCACCTCCGCGATGTTGGCGAAGGCGGCGAAGACCCCGACGAAGATGCCGGTCAGGATGGTGCCGACGTAGGGCGTCTTGAACTTCGGGTGCACCTTGGCCAGGAAGGGCGGCAGGAGCCCGTCGCGGGACATCGACATGAAGATGCGGGGCTGGCCGAGCTGGAAGACGAGCAGCACGCTGAACATGGCGATGACGGCGCCCAGCGAGATGATGAAGCGCGACGCGCTGAGGAGGCGGGGCGGTCCGTCGGCGAAGGTGAGCGCGGTGATCATCGGCTCCGCGGTGCCGAGGGTCTGCCACGGGGCGATGCCGGTCATGACGGCCGAGAGCGCGATGTAGAGCACCGTACAGATGGCCAGGCTCATGATGATGCCGAACGGCATGTCCTTGCCGGGGTCCTTCGCCTCCTCGGCGGCGGTGGAGACGGCATCGAACCCGATGTAGCTGAAGAAGATGATGGCCGCGCCCGCGCCGATGCCCGACAGCCCGTTCGGGGCGAATCCGCCGGTGGCGGGGTTGGTCCAGTTGTCGGGCTTGAGGAGGGTGAAGCCGACCGCGATGAAGAAGAGGATGATGCCGATCTTGAGGAGCACCATCGCGTTGTTCGAGTTGGCGGACTCCTTGATGCCGTACACCAGCAGGACGGTGATCACCATGACCGACAGGAACGCCGGGATGTTGGCGATGACCGGCAGGCCGAAGAGGACCGGCGCCCCCGTGACCGCCGAGGCCAGGTAGGCGGTGTTCGGGTCGGTGGCCCCGGCCGCGAGCGCCTTGACCGCGTCGTAGGCGGTCCGGTAATCGGTGGCCAGCCATGCGGGCAACGACAGCCCGAAGTGACTGATCAGCTCCCGGAAGTGCCCCGACCAGCCGATGGCCACGCCGATATTGCCCACCGCGTACTCGATGATCAGGTCCCACCCGATGATCCACGCCACGAACTCGCCGAGGGAGGCGTAGGCGTAGGTGTAGGCGGAGCCGGCGATCGGCACCATGGCCGCGAACTCGGCGTAGCAGAGCGCCGCGAACCCGCAGGCCACCGCGGTGAGGATGAAGGAGAGGATGATGGCGGGGCCGGCGCCGGGCCGGGCGGCGTCGCCGACGATGGCGGTGCCGGTGGTGGCGAAGATGCCCGCCCCGATGGTCGCCCCGACGCCGAGGGCCGTGAGATGCCATTTGCCGAGGGTCCGGCGGAGCCCGCCGCGCGAGGCGAGATCGTCCTCGCAGTCCTGGACCGACTTGAGGCGGAAGAGCTGGCTCATCGCGTCCTATTTCGAAGGCAGGGTAAATGTCATCCGGTACAGGCCCGGCACCGGCACATTCTCGGCGTTGCGCGCGGGCTTGAAGCGGTAGGTCATGGCGCGCTCGGTGAACCGGCGCGCATACTCGCGGTCCTTGATCTCGGGGTCGGTGTCCACCCGCGACACCCGGCCGTCGGCCTGGACGTGGAAGATCACCTGGAGCGTGACGCCCCTCAGTTCCTTGGGCGGCCGGTCCATGGGGAAATTGCCGTAGCTCCACTCCGGCTCGCGGCCCGTGCCGCCTCCCCCGCCACCCCCGGTACCGGGGCCGCTCCCGGGCCCGGTGCCCGGGCCCACGCCGCCGCCCGAGCCTCCGCCGCTCCCTCCGCCGCTGCCGGGCCCGACGCCCGCGGCTCCGGCGCCTGCGCCGCTCACCGGCACGCTGTCCGCCACCTGCACGACCGCCGCTGGAGTCGGCTGCTGGATGGCTGGCGCTGGGGTCGGTGGTACGACTGCGGGTGGCGCGACTTCGGGCGGTGGGACGGCCGGCTGCTGTGCCGGTGCCGCGGCTCGTGCCAGCGGCGGGAGCGAAATATACCGGAGCCTCTGGCCCCCGCCACCCCCGCCGCCGCCACCACCGGGCGGGAGTGAGAGGCTTCCGGCCGCCGGCGTCTGGATGAACGTGTCCACCGCGCCCCGGATGATGAGCACCAGGAGCACGGCGTGGAACAGCAGCGACACGGCCGCCCCGAGGAAGCGGCGCGGGTCGCGCCGCGCTTCGAAGAGCGGGTGCGGTCCGGGGGACGGTGAGGTCTGGGTCACGGCTCCATGATACATCGGCGGGCGCCGGCACCACCGCCAGAAGCGGGGGCCGGCGCCCGTCGGAAAAGGCCATGAACGATGCGTTCGGCCGGCACCCGGGAGACGTCGGGGAGCCGGCCGGCCGCACGGGTACGTCCTACTGTACGTCCTTCGGGGTGAACCCGATGACCTGGACCCCGGCACCGCGCGCGATGTCCATGGCCTCGATGACGTCCTGGTAGATCCGGTTCGGGCCCGCCTTGACGAACATCAGCTTGGCCGGGCGCGCATCGTAGATGGCGTGCAGCTGCGCGTCGAGCTGGTCCTTCGGGTACGGCTGCGAGTTGATGGCGTACGTGCCGTCGTCCCGCAGTTCGAGCACGATCTGGAACGACGGCTGCTGGTTGGTCTGGGGCGTGTCGGGCGGCGGGACCTGGACGTCCATGGCCATCCGGGACAGCGGCTGCGTGATCATGAAGATGATCAGCAGCACCAGCAGCACGTCGATCATCGGCGTGACGTTGATTTCCGAGGAGACTTCCCCGGGGTTGCTTCCACCCGCGGACATGGACATGGGCTATTTCTCCTCTTCGTGCTTCAGGAGCCCGGTGTTCTGGGGCTCCGTGATGGCGGCGAGGACGCGCACGCCCGCCCGTCGGGCCAGTTCGACGGCGTCCTGCACCCGGCCGTACTTCAGGTTGTTGTCGGCCTTGAAGTACAGGATCTTGTCCTCGGTCCGGGCCGCGTAGACCGTGCGGAGGTAGTCCTCCAGCACGGCCTCGTCGATCGGCTTCGTGTCGAGGAAGAACTTGCCGTTCTTGTCGATGCCGAGGATGACGTCCGTCTCCTCCTCGGGGCTCGGGTCCAGGTTCTTGCCCTTGGGCAGGGTGGCCTGGAAGCCGGCCGCGATGAGCGGCGTGACGATCATGAAGATGATGAGGAGCACCAGCATCACGTCGATCATCGGCGTGACGTTGATGTCCGCATTCACCTTTCCCCTGCCACTACCCGTGGAGATGGCCACTGCCGGTCACCGCTTTCTGGGCCTGGAATTCCTTGGTGA
>CAYUOK010000075.1:0-4783 GCA_964446395.1 uncultured Gemmatimonadaceae bacterium
CTGGCCTTCGGCCAAGAACAGATTCGCCACGAACTTCACAGCGGCGGCAAGCCAAGTAATCTGCAACATGAGCGTCACCTCCCTTCGAGTATCTCAGAACTCGGGAAGTGGTCGGCCTCGCTATGGCCTCCCAGACGCTCCGCTCTCTTGTCCGCTAGTCTCCGCTGTCCTTCTTGAAGACCCGGTCCCCCTGCCTCGCTTTGCTCCCTCCGCTCGGGTTGGTACGAATCGCCACCGCGGCTAGCGCGGCCGGCGCAATTCCGTCCATCGGTTGGTCGCGTCGAGCACCGCGAACACCGCGGCGCGCTCGGCGCTCTCCTTGATCTGCGCGCTGCCGGTCAGCACGAGCGACTCGCGCCCGCCCAACCCCTGCACCGCCACGAACACGAACTCCCGGTCGAAGGCGGGCACGATCTTGGCCCCCTCCAGCGCCACCGACGAGTCGTCCAGCAACCGGTCGAGCACCGTGACCGTGGCCCGGGCCGCCGCCTCCACGCGGCTCCGCGGCGTGTCACTGCTCTCCTCCTCCGCCGTCTCCGTCCGCCCCAGGAAGCTCAGGCTGACGCTCAGGGTGATGCGATGCGAGCGCTTGCCCGGCGCCACCGAGAGGTCCTCGAACAGGATGGCCCGGTGGAGCGCCTGGCTCCGCACCGCCTCCTTCTCGAGCGCCTCGATCGGCTTGACGTCCGCCGTCTGCGCGATGCTGATCTTGCGGTGGTCCACCCGGAGGCCGAGCTGCGCCAGGAGCGCCGATTCGATATTACGCACCAGCTGCTTCGGCGCCAGCCCGGACTGCGCCAGGATGTGCACCTCGCTCACCTCGCCGAGCGGCGTGGTGACGACCCGCGCGGAGAGGATCCCCTCCAGCGTGGTCAGGAGATTTTCCGCCCGGCGCACGCCCCAGGGATCGGGGGCTTCCCCGCCGGGGCCGCCACTCGGCGTGGTGCGCCCCGACTGGAAGCCGGCATCGGACTGCTTCGCGGAATTGAACGCCATCTCGGTGTCCTGTCGCTGAGTGCCTGTGGGGGCCTGGCCGCCCTCAGGCGGCCCCTTCGTTGGCCACGGCGTTCCGGCCCGTGGACTTTGCCTGGTACAGCGCGCGGTCGGCGGTGACCAGCAGGTCGCCCTCGACCGGGTTGTTCGGGTCGAACTCCGCCAACCCGATGCTGACCGTCACCACGCCGACGTCGTACCCCAGCCGGCGCCCGACCCCTTCGATCCCCGCCCGGAGCGCCTCGGCCACCCGGCGGGCGCCGTGCAGGTCGGTCCGGGTCAGGATGACGACGAACTCGTCGCCGCCGTAGCGGGCGGCCAGGTCCGAGGCGCGCACCGCGCTCCGGATTTCCGCCGCCACCGCCTTCAACACCTCGTTGCCGGCCTCGTGCCCGAACCGGTCGTTCAGCTGCTTGAAGCGGTCGAGGTCGATGAACATGACCGCGAACCCTTCCGCGCTGCGCTTGCTCCGTTCGACTTCGTGGCCCAGCCGGTCGCGCAGCACCCGGAAGGTGGCGAGCCCGGTCAGCAGGTCCACCGCCGCCTCGCGCGAGGCCTCCTCCGCCCGGCGCTCCTGGTACGGCGGGCACTGCCGCAGCGTGGCCCGGCCGA
Source organism: uncultured Gemmatimonadaceae bacterium (assembly GCA_964446395.1). Taxonomy (GTDB): domain Bacteria; phylum Gemmatimonadota; class Gemmatimonadetes; order Gemmatimonadales; family GWC2-71-9; genus SPDF01. Next base: position 1,606 of record CAYUOK010000075.1, read on the forward strand.
GCACCGCCGCCGAGGCGAACCGCGCGCAGGTGGTGAAGCCGCAGGCGCCGCAGTCCCAGGGCCGCCCGTTGGGGCCCGGACCGATCGCATCGAGCAGCGCCGCCACCGCCGTCGGGTCCGACGCCAGCCGCCGGGGCCGGATGTCGAAGGTGGCGCCGACGCTGCTGGCCACCAGCCGACCGTCCACCACCGGCTCGGGGCTCCGCGGCGGCTCCGCGCTCGCCAGGAGCGCGCGCCGCCAGTAGAGCTGGTCCCGCGGACCGAGGAGCGGGTGGTCGAGGCTCCCCTCGAAGGAGAGCAAGTCCACGAACCCCAGGTCCAGCCGGTCTACCGCCACCGCCTGCGCGAGCGCCGGCAGGTGCCGGAGCCCGCGGATGGTGCGGAAGCGGCGGCTCGCGTGCCGCGCCTCCTCCAGCATCGTGAGCGGCAGGCCGCCCGCGGCGCTCAGGTGGCGGCGCCGTTCCTCCGGAATCCGCGCGAAGAAATCGGGCTGCGCGAGCACCGACACGCCGCGGAGCTGGAAGATCCGCTCCAGGTCCTCGAAGGTGACGGCGGCGTCGAGCTCCGGCGTGTTCCGCGGAGCCGCGACGCCCGCGTACACGATGCGAAGCTCCTGCCCCTGCTGCGCGCGCAGGTACCGCGCCTCCGCCACCGCCGGAATCGTGACAGGCGCCATGTACGGCACCAGCTCGGGATAATCGATCCGCACCGTCTCGACCACCACCGGGTCGGTGGAGCGGATCAGGGTGCCCCAGCCCTTGTCACGCCAGAGACTCAGGTACTCCGCCGCCACCAGTTCGTCGCCGATGACGCCGCGATGCACCGTGCGGAACCCGGCCGCGTAGCAGGCGTTGACCACCTGCTCCGGCGTGGCCGGATAAAAATGCGCCGTCGCTTCCGGGCTCAGGATGAGAATGCCATCCCCCCGCGCCGCGACCGTCAGCGCCCTGCCGATCTCCCCGCTCGCGTGGATGGCCTGGTGCGGGCAGGCGGGCAGGCACTCCCCGCACGAGATGCACGCCTCATCCACGATCTGGACCTGGCTGCCATCCACCGCGACTGCCTCGGTGGGGCAGACGCGAACGCAGGCCAGACACGCCACGCAGGCTTCTGGATCGATCGAGAAGATCACGCGCCCGCCCACCCTCGGGGAGCACGCGTCACCGTCAATATTGGCGCGGACCTGAGAACTGTCAAGAGGTGACACCCCGCAAATATCAAGAAAACAACCACTTAGCCGAGTCCAAACGCCTTGATTTTCCGGTACAGTGTCCGCTCCCCGATCCCCAGGACCTCCGCGGCCTTCCGGCGGTTCCCCCGGTACTCCTCGAGGGCCGCCTCGATTGCCCGCTTCTCCACCTCAGCCATAGTCATGCCAGACCGGTACAGGACGGCCCCGGCGTCCTCCCCGCCCGTTTCGGCCATCAGGTCGGCCACCGGCTGGCGGTCGCCGAGGTCGATGATCTGGACCCGCTGGGGGCCCGAATCCATGCGCCGCCGGAGCTCCTCGACCTGGAGCCGTAAGTCCATGATATTCCTCAAGATGAACTCCAATTCCTGCCCCGAAACATCCCGCCCCGGCTGGGGCAGGCGGGCGGGGAGGAGGGAGCCGGCCCCCTCGAGGACGTCGTGGGGGATGTCGCTGGCCCTGATTTCGATGCCAGGGGCGAGGACCACCATGGACTCGACCAGGTTCCGGAGCTGCCGGACGTTCCCGGGCCATGGTGCCGCAACAAGCCGCTCCAGTGCGTCAGGGGCGATCCCCCGGAACGGGCGGTCATGGGCCTTGGCGAACTCCCGGATGAAGCGCCGGACCAGCAGGGGAATGTCCTCCCGCCGCTCCCGGAGCGGCGGCAGGTAGATGTTCAGCACGCTGAGCCGGTAATACAGGTCGTCACGGAACTCGCCGAGCTGGACGGCATCGCGGAGGTTGCGGTTGGTGGCCGCCACGACGCGCACGTCCACCTTGATCGGCTGCGTGCCGCCGACGCGGAAGAAGGCGCGGTTCTCGAGCACGCGCAGCAGCTTGACCTGGGTGGACGCCGGGATGTCGCCGATCTCGTCGAGGAAGATCGTCCCCGTGTCGGCGAGCTCGAAGCGCCCGAGCCGGCGCTCGGCGGCGCCGGTGAACGCCCCCTTCTCGTGGCCGAAGAGTTCCGATTCCAGCAGCGTGTCGGGAATGGCGGCGCAGTCCACCGCGATGAACGGCTTCCCCATCCTGGGCGAGAGGTCGTGGATGGCGCGGGCCACGAGCTCCTTGCCCGTGCCCGACTCCCCCTGCACCAGCACCGTGCTCGACACCGGCGCCATCTGCTCGATCTTGACGAGCACCTCCTGCACCGCGGCGCTTTCCCCGCTGATGCCGGTGCGCTGCTGGAGGCGCCGGCGCTGCACCAGCCGGCCGGCCACGCTCACCACGTCGTCGGTGACGATCGGCTTGGTCATCACGGCGGTCGCGCCGAGGCGGCCCACCCGTTCCGCGCGCTCGGAGTCCGTCGGCTCGATCAGGGCGAGCGTGGACACCTCGGCCTCGCGCGCCATCGCCACCAGCGCCACCGCCGGCGCCTCGTGCACCGCACCGGTCAGGATGAGGAGCTCGGGACCCTCGCGCCGGAACACCGCGCGCACGTCGTCCATGGCCGAGACCATGGTGGTGGCGAAGCCGGCGGTTTCGAGTGCGGCGTTGAGCGGCACCGCCGTCTCGAGGTCGGCCATGGTGAGGAGGATCTGCGCCGCCATTACGTCAGCCTTCCACGACAGGATGGGATGTGTCGGTGCCCCGCACGAGGTCCACGGCGTGCGCCACGATGCCGTCGAGCAGGGCGAGCCCGTCGCGCACGCCGCCCGGGCTCCCGGGCAGGTTCACGATGAGCGACCGGCCCCGCACGCCGGCCAGGCCGCGCGAGAGCGCCGCGCGGGGGAAGTGCGGGAGCGCGCTCCCCCGGATCGCCTCGGCGACGCCTGGCGCCTCGCGTTCGAGGACGGCGCGGGTCGCCTCGGGGGTCACGTCCCGCGCGGTGAGCCCGGTGCCGCCAGTCGTCAGGATGCAGTCGGCGGCGTCGCCGTCGGCCCACTCCGCAATCGCGCGCGCGATCGGCCCCGTCTCGTCGGGCACCAGCGCCCGGCGCGTCACGTCATGCCCGCGCGCCGCCGCCCAGGCGACGATGGCGTCGCCGGA
>CAYUOK010000075.1:4883-6298 GCA_964446395.1 uncultured Gemmatimonadaceae bacterium
GGGATGCCGCGGTCGAGCAGCTTGAACCCGACGAAGCGGCGGGTGACGCCGCGCCCCTTCTGGGCGCGAAGCGCGTCGCTCCCGGTGAAGGGACACCCCTTGTCGAGCTTGACGATCCAGGCCAGGCCGGCCTCGAGCGGGGTGGTGGTGTCGTCGATGTCGTTGCCGTAGAGCGGGTAGGCCACCTCGAGCCGGAGCGAATCGCGCGCGCCGAGCCCGATGGGCTGGGCGCGGCCCGGGCCCTCGAGCGCCCGCCAGATCGCCTCGGTGTCACGGGAACGGCAGTAGATCTCGAAGCCGTCCTCGCCGGTGTAGCCGGTGCGGCTCACGAAGCAGTCCGCCCCCGCCACCTTGCCGGTGGTGAACTTGTAGTAGCCGAGGTCCTTGAGCGGGATGTCGGTGACCGGTGCCAGCACCGCCTCGGCGGCCGGCCCCTGCAGCGCCAGGAGGCCCACGGCGTCCGAGATGTTCTTCAGGCGGACGTTGGCGCCCCCCTTCTGCCCCACCACGCACTCCCAGTCCTTGTCGATGTTCGCGGCGTTGACCACGAGCATCACCTTGTCCTCGAACCGGTACACGGTGCAGTCGTCCACGAAGGTGCCTTCGGGGGTCAGCAGCGCGGAGTACTGCACGTCGCCGGGCCCGAGCGCGCCGACGTCGTTGCAGCAGATCCGGTTGACGAAGGCGTTCCGGTCGGGGCCCGTCACCTCGAACTCCCCCATGTGGGAGACGTCGAAGATCCCGGCGCCGGTGCGCGTCGCCTTGTGCTCGGCCTGGATGCCGGTGGGGTACTGCACCGGCATTTCCCAGCCGGCGAAGGGCACCATCTTGGCGCCGAGGGCGACGTGGATGTCGTAGAGCGGAGTGCGCTTGAGCGGTGCGGTCATTGAGCTTTCCTATCCCATCAAGGTGGCCATCAGGGCCTTCTGCACGTGGAGTCGATTCTCCGCCTCGTCCCAGACCCGCGACTGCGGCCCTTCGAGGACCCCCTCCGTGACCTCCTCGCCGCGGTGCGCGGGGAGACAGTGGAGGAAGATCGCGGACGGGTCGGCGCGCTTCATGAGCGCCTCGTTGACCAGGTACCCCTGGAAGGCCTGGGCCCGCTGGGCGGCCTCGGCCTCCTGGCCCATCGAGGCCCAGACGTCGGTGGTCACGACGTGCGCGCCGGCTGCCGCCTCGTCGGGGTCCTCGGTCATCATCACCTTGGTCAGCGCGGCGTTTCGCTTGAAGATGTCGCGGTCGGGCTCGTACCCCTCGGGGCAAGCCATCCGGAGCTCGAAGCCGAGGCTGCCGGCGGCGTTGATCCAGCTGTTGCACATGTTGTTGCCGTCACCGATCCAGGCGACCGTCTTCCCCTGGAGCGTGCCGAACGCCTCGATGGTGGTCAGGAGGTCGGCCAGGATCTGGCAGGGGTG
>CAYUOK010000076.1:0-2636 GCA_964446395.1 uncultured Gemmatimonadaceae bacterium
CGCGACACCGGGATCCCCGTCCACTTCGCCACGATCTCGGCGATGTCGTCGGCGTCCACCTCTTCCTTCAGGTACCGGGCGTTCCGCTGGACCTCCTGCAGGCGGGCCTCCTGCGCCTGGAGGGTGGCCTCCAGCTGCGGAATCCGGCCATACCGGAGCTCGGCCGCCTTCTGGAGATCGCCCCGCCTGGTGGCGAGGTCCACCTCGGTCCGGAGCTCATCCACCTCGGCGCGAGCCGCCTGCAGCTCACCGATGGCCGCCTTCTCGGACTGCCACTGCGACTTCATCCCCGCACTTTTCTCTTTCAGCTCGGACATCTCCTGCTCCACCGCCTTCAGGCGCGCCTTGCCCGCCTTGTCCTTCTCCTTCAGCAGCGCCTGCCGCTCGATCTCGAGCTGGACCAGCCGCCTCTCGACCTCGTCGATCTCCTGCGGGAGGCTGTCGATTTCGATCCGGAGCCGGCTCGCGGCCTCGTCCACCAGGTCGATCGCCTTGTCCGGCAGGAAGCGGTCGCCGATGTAGCGGTCCGATAGCGTGGCCGCCGCCACCAGGGCGTTGTCGGTGATCCGGACGCCGTGATGGACCTCGTAGCGCTCCTTGAGGCCGCGCAGAATTGCGATCGTGTCGGTGACGTTCGGTTCGCCGACCAGCACCGGCTGGAACCGGCGCTCCAGAGCCGCGTCCTTTTCCACGTGCTTCCGGTACTCGTCCAGGGTGGTGGCGCCCACCACGTGCAGCTCGCCGCGGGCCAGGGCCGGTTTCAGGAGGTTGCTGGCGTCCACCGCCCCCTCGGCGGCCCCTGCTCCCACGAGCGTGTGCATCTCGTCAATGAAGACGACGTACCGCCCCTCGGCCTCCGTCAGCTCCTTGATGACGGACTTCAACCGCTCCTCGAACTCGCCCCGGTACTTGGCCCCGGCCAGCAGCAGGCCGATGTCGAGCGCCACGATGTCCTTGTTGCGGAGGGAGTCGGGGACGTCACCGTGAACGATGCGCTGGGCCAACCCCTCGACGATGGCGGTCTTCCCGACGCCGGGCTCACCGATGAGCACCGGGTTGTTCTTGGTGCGTCGCGAGAGCACCTGCATCACCCGGCGCACCTCCTCGTCCCGCCCGATGACTGGATCGAGCTTTCCCTTCCGGGCCTGGTCGGTGAGGTTGCGCGTGAATCGCTGGAGCGCCTGGTACTGGTCCTCCGGCGACTGGTCGGACACGCGGTGTCCACCGCGCACCCCTTCCAGCGCCTCGCGCAGCACGTCCGCGGTGACTTCGCTCTCATTGAGGAGCACCCGGGCCGTCGTTCCCTTCTCCGCGGCGAGCCCCAGGATGAGGTGCTCCGTCGAGACGTAGGCATCCTTCAGCGCCTTTGCTTCCTCCTCCGCACGGTCGAAGACCTTGTGCAGCTCCCGGCTGAAGGTGGGTTCGCCGGTGGCGCCCTCCTGCCGCGGCAGGCGGGCGAGCTCCCGCTCGACCGCCTCCTTCAGGGCGGTGATGTTCAGCCCGGCCTTCTGGAGAAGCGGCTGCACCACGCCCTCGTCCTGCGCGAGGAGCGCCGCGAAGAGGTGCGTGTCGTTGAGCACCGGATTGCCGCGCCGGCGCGCGTCTTCGGACGCGTCGCGGAACGCTTCCTGTGCCTTGAGGGTCAGTCGTTCGGGTCTCAGCATGGCGTGTCACGGAAGCAAGGGGTATACCGCTGGAATCTGCCGTTCTGACAGCGTACGACGTCGAGCCTGAAAAGAGGCGAGGGACATTCGTGAAGAATGCCCCTCGTCGGTCCTGCCGATCATCTGGTCGGTTGGTTCTCCTTGCGGACGATCATCTTCTTCACCTGACTCTGACCGTCCACGGTCAAACGGTAGTAGTACACCCCCGGCGTGACCTCCCGCTCGTCATCCAGGTAGCGGCCGCTCCAGTAGGCCACATAGGATCCGCACCGCAGGCGGAGACCGCGGACTCGCTCGCGCCCCCCGGTCTGAAGTTCGGGGACGGCGACGACCTGCACGAGCACGTTGTAGATCTCCAGTGTCACCAACGGAATGTGACCGTCGGAGCAAGCCTCCGGTGTGAGCACGAACGGGATGGACGTGGCCGGGAAGAACGGGTTGGGGAAGTTGTCTCCAAGCTCGAAAACCGGTGGGGATGCCGGAACCTGCGCCCTCGCGGGTGCCGCCAACCCAACCATGAGCCCGAGTAACAGCCCCGTCCAGGCACGGCCTGCCATACGGAACCTCACTCGAACAAGGGTTATGAAGCGGGTGGAAGCACCTCCGTCGAAGCGATTGATAGTGGCGCACTTACGCCATTTCATCCTAAGTATGCGACCCCTTCGAGTGACATGTCAAGTGAGGCGCCTCGCATCGCCCTCCCTGCGCGTGATTCCCCGGCGATCGGCCCATTCCAGGAGGGGGATCAGGTACTTCCTCGACAGGCCGGTCCGGCCGCGGATGCCCGTGACGGTGATCGCGCCGGCACGCCCCTCCTCCTCCAGTGCCACCCGGAATCCCTCGAGGGTCTCCCGTCCCAGGTACCAGTCCTGTGTCACAGCCTCCACCTGCCCCGCTCCTGCCGCCATCCTGAGCGCCCCCATCACGTCCACCCGGTCGAACTGACGTTCGAGGTCCCGGACCAAGGGTGCC
>CAYUOK010000076.1:2736-6297 GCA_964446395.1 uncultured Gemmatimonadaceae bacterium
CGGAAAGCGAGTGAAGCGGAAGATGAGCCGGGAAGACTCCGCAACAGGAGCGCCCCCAGTCGTTCGAGCGCGCTGGCCGAGTCGAGCGAATCGGGCCAAGGCGCCCGACGGCGCGGGGGGATCGGATCCAGCACAACCCCGCCTCCGATGGTGGCCACCGGACTAAAGCTCCGGATGACGAACCGGTCGCCGCCGCGCGCGACGAGCGGCGCCTCACAGGTCAGCCGCGCGAGGTCTGTTCCGCCGGGCGGGATCAGCTCCCGTGGGACGACCCGCGCGACCACCTCCGCCGTACCGAGGTGCAGATGGACGGGAGTGCGAGCCGTCAGCGGGCGCGGGGCATCCGGAAGCAGCTGGAGCCTGACATCGAGCACGGTGGTGTGCTCCCACGGGAGCGTCGCGTCCACGAGGACGTCGCCACGGCGAACCTCCTGGCGGTCGACGCTGGCCAGTCCGAACGCCGCCCGGTTCCCGGGCAGGGCGCGCTCGCTGCGCGCGCCGTGTACCTCGATCGTGCGCACTCGGACCGACCGACCCGCAGGCAGGATGCTGAGGTGGTCCCCGAGCCCCGCCGATCCCGTCCAGACGCTCCCCGTCACGACGGTGCCAGCCCCCGGAAGGGAAAAGGCACGGTCAATCGGCATTCGGAAGGGGGCCGATTCGTCCCGTGGCCGCAGGGCGGCCGCCTCGGTGTTCACCGCGTCCAAGAGCGCTCCAAGCCCCGCTCCGGTACGCGCCGACACGGGAAGCGCAGCAACGAACGCAACGGAGGAGTTCCTCAGCCAGTCGCCCACCTCCCCTTGTACCAGCGCGAGCCAGTCGGCGTCCACCAGGTCGCACTTGGTGAGCACGGGGATGCCGCGCGGGACGCCGAGCGCTTCCACGATGGCGAGATGCTCGCGGGTCTGCGGCTTGACGCCCTCGTCCGCGGCGATGACCAGCAGCACGAGGTCCACGCCGGCCGCGCCCGCCACCATGGTGCGCACGAAATCCTCATGGCCGGGAACGTCCACCACGCCGGCAATCCTCCCGTCCGCCAGCCGGAGCGGGGCGAAGTTCAGGTCAATCGTGATGCCCCTGGCGCGCTCCTCGGCCAGCCGATCGACCCGCCTGCCAGTGAGCGCCTCGACGAGTGCTGACTTGCCGTGGTCGATGTGCCCCGCGGTCCCGATGATCACGCAGCAACCCAGGGCCGGTCTTCCCAGAAGGCGATGGCCGGGAGGTCCGCGCCCTCCGCCAGGTGGTGTCGGAGGAATCGCGCGAACAAGCGACGATGGGAAGCGGCGTGGCGCTCGTCGAGGGTCGGGAGGTCCGCGTCGGCGCGCACGAGGGCCTCGAGGTCGCTCCGGTCGGCGGGCGAGAGCGTCGTGGCTCCCTGCCCCTCCCCGCACCGCCGGCAGAGTCCCCCTCCCTCGGCGGGACTGAAGCGGAGCGGTTCGCCAGGAGGCAGGGGCGCGCCGTCGCGGGCGCAGCGGTCGAGCGCAGGCGCAAACCCGAGGACGCTCACCAGGCGCCAGAGCATCCGGAGGCCGAGGACCTCGACCGCTTCCGCAGGTGCCGTCTCGAGGACATTGAGCGCGCCGCTCAGCAGGTCGAAGCTGTCCGGGTGTGGTTCCGTCGGCGAGAACCGCCACGCGACCTCCCCCAGGGCGGACGCGGCGGCGAACCGCGGCAGGTCCGTCGCCAGCCCGGCCCGGAGGTTCGCGAGGTCGAACGCGGCGAGTGTTTGGAGATCCCGTGTGTCCTTGAGGTACAGGTGGGCCACGCCCTCGCTCAGCAGCTGGAGCGAGGCCCCGAACCGGCTCCGCGGCCGCAGCGCGCCCTTGGCGAGCGCGCTGCGGATGCCGAGGTCCCGGGTGGCGAGACGCACGATCTTGGAGGTGTCACCGTAGCGGAGCGCGCCCAGGATGATGGACGGCGTGGTGATGGCGGCCATCCCCGCAATCTACTCGGCGGGAATCCTGGTGACGGCCGTCCCGATGGCACAGATGCCGAGGGCCACGACGGTCCGCTCGGTGAGGTCGGGCCGCAGCACGTGCGCTGCGCCTCCGGCGCCGCCCCCGCAGCCGGCGGAAATCGCATAGATGCGCCCCTCGGAGTCCACCGCGACGCCGGAGTTGTCTGGGATGGGCAGTCCGTCACCGGCGCCGAGAATCACGGTCCGGGTCGCGATGTCGAACTCCATGAGCCCCTCGGTGAACGAGCTGATGAAGAGGCGGTCGCCGCCGTCGGTGGCAAGGTTGCCAGGCCCGGGCCCGAAGCCCCCAAAGTTGGCAAGTTCCACGCGCGCCACGGGGTCCACGATGGAGAGGCGCCCGTCGTCCACGTAGTCGCCGACGTTCATCACGTAGATTCGTCCATCCCCGCCGACCACGGCGAACTGCGGATTGCCGGGAAGCGGCAGGGGGATGGAGTCGATCCCGACGGCCTTGGCGTTCGTGACCGGGTCGATCACCGTGATCCAGCCGGGGCCTGCAGGCGAGTAATTGACCAGGTTCCCGTTCAGGACGAAGACCTTCCCCCGAGTGGCGACCACTCCCTGCGGGTACACGCCGACGGCCACGCTCGCCGTGTCCCCGGTGAGGTAGTTGATCCGGGTCACGGTGTTGAGCCCGGGGTTCGCCACATAGGCGATCGAGTCATCCACGATGGCCGAACCGGTGGCGAACGAACCGGCGGCCAGCGGCACGACGCGGCTGACCGAGCCGGCGGACAGGTCGATGACCGTTGCAGCGTGGTCGACACCCATCGGCACCACGGCAAACGCCCCGAGTGCGGAGACCCCAACCGGCGTTGGTGTGGTGCCACCCAGCTCGACCTCGTACGCGGAGCCGGGAGCGTCCACAGGCACGACGCTGAGCGACGACTCGAGCGAGTTGACCACGAGCACCACCTCGGACGGCGCCGGCAACGGCGCCTCGGGATCGGCGCACGCGGAGAACACGACAGCAAGGCACCCGGCGAGGGCGCTGCGGATGCGAGAGGACGCCATCATTGCCACTCCAGAGAAATAGACACTGTCACCGTGCGCCCCGGAGTGGGGTAGCCGGCAAGGAATTCAGCACGCGTGTCCAACAGATCACGGACGTCGGCCCGGGCGATGGCGGCACCCAGCGCCCGCTCGGCACCAACGTCCAGGAGGCCGAACGCGGGCCTCGGGTTCACGCCACCGGGGTTCGGGTACCGCTCGCCGACCCATCGCCAGCGGACGTCCGCGCCCCAGCCCCCATCCGCCCAACCAGCCGATGCGCCCCACGTGCCGATCGGGCGATACTGCACCTGGGCGCCGTCCGGGACATCATAGGTGATCGGTGTCCACGCCCCCTGTACCGCCAGGGAGACTGTGGGCACCGGCCGGATGCTCGCTGACCCCTCCACCCCTCGGCGAATCACGTCGAAATTGCGGGGGCTCCAGATGAACCCGACACCGGGTGCCCAGAGGATCATGTCGTCCACGAGGCCATAATAGCCGCGGAGCGAGGCGCTGCCCGGAGCGCCGAAGAGCGACCAGTCCTGGTTTACGCCGAGCTCGACCTCCCACCGCACGCGCTCCGGCCTGAG
>CAYUOK010000077.1:0-6290 GCA_964446395.1 uncultured Gemmatimonadaceae bacterium
GCGTGGCGCCCGAGAGGCCGCCCACGTCGGGGCGCGCGTCGGTCATCTGCAGGAAGTAGTCGTGCCCGCGCTCGTCGATGCCGAGCACCTCCTGGATCTGGGGCTCGGTCTGGAGCATGAAGTTCTTCGGGCTCCCGCCGCCGGCGATCAGCACGCCGCTCTTGCCGCCGGTGCGCTTGGCCTCCAGCACGATGGCGGCCGTCTCGTTGACGTCGGCGCTGACGTCGAACCGCAGCAGGCTTCCCGCCAGGGCCTGCTCGGCCACGTTCATGCCGATGGAGCTGTCGCCCGGCGAGCTGGTGTAGATCGGCACCCCGAGTTCGTGCGCCCGCGACAGGACAGAGCGCTTGGACAGCCCGAGCGCCGCCTCGCGGCCCCGGAGGTAGCCGCCGAGGAGGTAGTGATACTCCGCCGAGCTCATGGCGCGCTGGAACTCCGGCCGCGCCGAGACCTCCCGGACGAAGGCGTCGGTGGAGAGGAGTACGTCGTAGTCGAAGAAGATGTCGTAGATCCGCACCACGCCCTTTTCACGGAGCTCGACGTCGTCGGCGTCGTGGCGGCCCTGGTGGAGGGCCAGCCCCAGCGCGAAGTGCGCGTCGTGGTAGAGGTTGGCGCCGGTGGAGATGATCCAGTCCACGAACCCCGCCTCCATCAGCGGGATCAGGCAGCTCATGCCGATGCCCGCGGGCGTCATCGCCCCGGTGAGGCTCATGCCGACGGTGGTGTCGGCCTGGAGCATCCGCCGGGTGAAGAGGTGGCAGGCCTCGCGGAGCCGTCCGGCGTTGTAGGCCAGGAAGGCGTTGTCCACCAGGTCGGCCACCAGCTCCTGGCCGTTGATGGCCGTCGGGTCGATCCGCTTGCCGCGGAGGTAGGCACTCGAGGGTCGGGTCATCCCGGACTCCGGTCGCAGCTGATGGTCAGGCCCGCCTGGCGCGGGCGTCGAGGACGATCCGGACGGCCTCTTCCGGATCGTCGGTCACATGGAACAGCGTCAGGTCCGCGGCGTCGATATTGCCCGCGGCCGCCACGGTCCGCGAAAGCCACTCCACCATCCCCTCCCAGTAGGCCCGCCCGAAGAGGATCACCGGGAACGACTTCACCTTGCCGGTCTGGATCAGCGTGAGCGCCTCGAAGAGTTCGTCCATCGTGCCGTAGCCGCCCGGGAAGACGATGAACGCGGTGGCGTACTTCACGAACATCGTCTTGCGCACGAAGAAGAACTTGAAGAGCAGGTTCTTCGTGAGGTAGGGGTTGTTGCCCTGCTCGAAGGGGAGCTCGATGTTGCACCCCACCGATTCGCCCCCGGCCTCCTTCGCGCCGCGGTTGCCCGCCTCCATGATGCCGGGACCGCCCCCGGTGATGACCGGGATGCGATGCCCGGCGAGCAGCCGCGACACCTCCACGGCGTCGCGGTAGTAGCGGTCGTTCGGCTTGGTGCGCGCCGACCCGAAGATCGACACCCCGTTCTCGATCGAGGCCAGGTTGTCGAAGCCCCAGACGAACTCCCCCATGATGCGGAGCACCCGCCACGAATCGCTGATCCGCAGCGCCGCGGCGCGCTGGCGTTCCTCGACGGTCGCGAATCGCTCGAAGAGGAGTTCGTCTTCGGTCAGGCTCCGGTCGATCGGTCGCTCGGAGGGGACGGGGGCGTCAGCGGCCATGGGTCAGGCACTCCAGCAGGGCCCGGTGGTCGTCGGGCAGGTTGTAGAAGTAGGGGGACACCCGCACGTGCCCCGGCCGCGCGTCCACGATGAACCCTGCGTCGGCCAGCCGGCGGACATCGGCGTGCGGGTCGTCCGAGGGCAGCATCACGATGGCGCTGCGCTCCTCGGGCCGCCGCGCCACCTTCGGCCGGAGGCCCTGGGCCAGCGCGCCGGCGATCAGGTCCTCGGTGAGCGCGGCGGTGGCGGCCCGGATGGCAGGCACGCCGAGCTCCTCGATGACGTCGAGCCCGCCCAGCTGGGCGTACACAGGCATGAGCGGCGGGGTCCCCGCCTCGAGCCGCCGCGCGTCGTCGTGGAACTCGAACGCGCGCGGGTCAAACTTGAACTGCTCGCGGTGCGCAAACCAGCCCGTCACCGACGGGCGGAGCGCGGCCAGGAGGTCGGGCCGCGCGTACAGGAACGCCACTCCGGTGCCGCCGAGGAGCCACTTGAGCCCGCCGCCGAGGTAAAAGTCCACGTCCAGCGCGCGGACGTCCACCGGGAGCTGGCCCGCGGCCTGGTAGCCGTCCACGAGGCAGAGCGCGCCCGCCCGGTGGGCGACGGCGGAGATGGCGGCCGCGTCCTGGATGGCCCCGCTCGTGAAGAAGACGTGGCTGGTGGCCACCAGCGCGGTCCGCCGGTCCACCGCGCGTTCGTACATCTCGAGCGGCACGCCGATGCCGTCCGGGCTCTCGAGCACCACCACGTCGACGCCCTCACGCGCCTTGGCCATCCACTGGTAGCCGATCGTGGGAAAGTCGAGGCTGGTCACCACCACCCTCGGGCGGGTGGTGTAGTCGAGCGCCGACGCCACCACGCCGAGGGCGCTCGACACGTTCGGGTGGAGAGCGACGGACCCCGGAGCGCCGCCCAGTAGCCGGCCGTACCGCGCGCGGAGTTCCTCGAGCGCCGCCCACCAGGTGTCGTACCACGCCGAGGCGCCGCGAGTGTCCCAGAGGTCGAGGTAGGCGTTGACCCGGGCGCGCGAGCGGCGGCTGAGCGCGCCGAGGGAGCAGCTGTTGAGGTAGATGCCGCGCTCGAAAATCGGGAACTCGGCGCGGTGGCGCGCCGTGGCGGGTACAGGCATGCCGCTACTGGTTCCCAAAGGTCCAGCTCAGCCCGGAATTGATGCCGTAGTCGTTGCCCGAGGTGCCTGCGGGGGGCTGCGTGTCCCAGTTGCCGTAGAAGGAGAGGTTCCAGTTGATGGTGCCGAAGAGCTTCAGGAAGTAGGAGGCGTTCGTATTGAAGAAGAACCGGCCCGGGTCGGTGAGCGAGGGAATCGCGTTGATCGTCAGGTTGAGCGAGGTCTGCTTGAACCGCACGTAGTTGAGGGTGCCGAGCAGCATGAGGCCGAGCAGGTCCTCGGAATCGGCCGTGGTCACGGAGGACTCGTAGTTGGTGTTTTGGTAGACCATGCCGCCGACAACGCTCGCCCTTACGGTGCTCGTCTTCTTGAGGTATCGGCCGACACCCCCGCCAAAGTTGGCCTGGAGGCTGATCTGCTGTTCGGCGCTCTGCAGCCCGCTGGCGAAGCCGGTGTAATACCAGTTGTTCCAGCGCATCATGTGGGCGCCCACCGCGGTCAGCTGGTTGCGGGTCGAGGCAGCCGCCCCGGTGCTGCTCGAGAAGTTCGAATTGAACCCCAGCGCCACGCTCCACCGAGGACGCGGGTAGCTCACGTTGGACGCGATGTTGTAGGTGGCGGTATTGTTGCCCTTGGCATAGCTGAGGCCCGACGTCAGGTTGCCGTTGAGGCGGCCGAAGAAGGTGTCCGACGTCCGGCTCAAGCCTGCAATCCTCGACTTGTCGACCACCAGCTTCGCACCATCGGGCCGGTCGACCTCGACCAGCACCGAGTCTGTCCCCTCGACCGGACGCGCCGAGATGTGCCCCGAGAGGATGGTGCCGTCGTCGAGTTCCACCAGGAAGAGCTGCGGGCTCTCGAGACGCGCGATGCGAATCCAGTTCACGGAGATGGTGCCGTCCACGTAGTCGAGACTCACGTAGACCGCCCCGGCGTCCATCGTCTTGATCTCGCAGGTCATCCGGTCGCCGTTCTTCATGTAGAGCACGTCCTCCTTCGGGCCGGCGGCTGCCGTCGAACCGAAGAGAAGCGTAGTGCCCAGGAGGGCGGTTCCGACAAACATGCGGGCTCCCGCTTGGTGAAGTCACGTGCGACTGGAGGGAATATTACCGCCGTTCTTGTCGCATGACACCCTCTGCACCCCTCCCCGAAGCCTGAGTCCTCGGCGCTCGGTCCCCATATATATTCCCCCCATGTCCTCGAGCCCCGGCCACCCCGAGCACCCCGATGCGACCCGGTTCAACGGCTCGTGGGTCGGACTCCTCCTGGGGGCCGCCATGCGAGCGGCCGTGAACCCCCGGCTCGCGCTCGACCTGCTCCGGACCGGCTGGGCCTTCCGCCGGCGCCGCTGGTGGTCCACGGCTCCGTTCCTGCCGACCCCCGACGCGACTTATCTCCGCTGGCGGATGTACACCGCCTACGGCTCCGAGGACGCCGTGCCGCCGCTCGAGGACATGCTGCGCTTCGTCCGGTGGCGCCGCGAGACGATGGGACTCTGAGCTCGATGGCTTCCGCGCCGACTTCCTCCACCCCACCACGGGTGGTCATCGTGGGGGGGGGCTTTGCGGGACTGTATGCGGCCAAGGCGCTGCGCACGGCGCCGGTGAGCATCACCGTCGTGGACCGCACGAATTACCACCTCTTCCAGCCGATGCTCTACCAGGTGGCGACCGCCGCGCTGGACACCAGCGACATCGCCTCGCCGATCCGCTCCATCCTTCGGCACCAGCGAAACACCGAGGTGCTGATGGCGGAGGTCACGGCCGTGGACACCGCCGCGCGGCGGTTGAGCCTGGCCGATGGTACGAAACTTCCCTACGACTACCTCCTGCTCGCGCCGGGGGTCCGGCATTCCTATTTCGGTCATGACCACTGGGAGGCCTCCGCGCCGGGGCTCAAGACGGCCGATGACGCCGAGGACATCCGGCGCCGCGTTCTCCTGGCCTTCGAGGCGGCGGAACGGGAGTCGGACGTGGAGAAGCGCCGCGCCCTGCTGACCTTCGTGGTGATCGGTGGCGGTCCGACCGGCGTCGAGGTGGCGGGGGCGCTGGCCGAGATCCGACAGTACGCGCTCAAGCGGGACTTCCGGCGGATTGATCCCCGGGCCGCCACCGTCATGCTCCTCGAGGGTGGGCGGCAGCTCCTGCCGAGCTACCCGGCCGAGCTCGGGGATCGCGCCCGGGAGTCGCTCCGTCGGCTGGGGGTGGATGTCCGCACCGAGACCTTCGTGACCGATGTGCAGGCGGATCACGTGAGTGCCGGCCGGCTCAGGATCCCGACCCACACCGTGGTGTGGGCGGCGGGCAACCGCGCCAGCCCTCTCCTCGCCACACTTGGCGTGCCACTCGACAAGTTCGGCCGCGCCCTGGTCGAGCCCGACTGCTCGGTGCCAGGGCACCAGGAGGTGTTCGTGCTCGGCGACGCCGCTGCTTTCCCGGCGAAGGACGGTACGACCCTCCCCGGA
The DNA here is from genome assembly GCA_964446395.1 of uncultured Gemmatimonadaceae bacterium. Taxonomy (GTDB): domain Bacteria; phylum Gemmatimonadota; class Gemmatimonadetes; order Gemmatimonadales; family GWC2-71-9; genus SPDF01. The sequence goes on from CAYUOK010000077.1 coordinate 5,252, forward strand.
CTCTGCCCCGTGGCCATCCAGCAGGGGAAATTCGCCGCCGCCACCATCCGCGCCGACCTTGCGGGGAAGCCGCGCCGCCCGTTCTCCTACCTGGACAAGGGTCAGCTGGCCGTCATCGGCCGCGGTCGAGGCGTCGCCGACTTCGGGCCGCTGCATTTTCACGGCTTCGTCGCGTGGCTGGCCTGGATCTTCGTCCACATCTTCTTCCTCATCGGCTTCCGCAATCGCCTCGTGGTGCTGATCGACTGGGCCATCTCCTACGTGACCTACGCGCGGGGCGCCCGCGTCATCACGGGACACCCACGGACAGAACCCGGTCCCATCCAGTGACGCTCACCGCCGCCGCCGTGAAGGCGCGCGCCGCAGCGCTCGGGTTCGTGGCGTGCGGGATCACCGACCTGGCTCCATCCATCCGGGCCGCCGCCTTCACCCGCTGGCTCGAGCAGGGCTATGGCGGGAACATGCGGTACATCAACCGGCAGGCGAAGAAGCGGAAGGACCCGCGGATCATCGACCGTCACGCGGTGCGAGCGGTTATTATTCTCGATAACTACTACTATCCTGAAACGGATGCCGAGGCTGGCGTTCCGAGAACCGCGAGGTATAGTCGTAGCACAGACTACCACATTGCCACACTCAATAGGATCAATCAGTTAGCAGGATTCCTCGTGGCGCACGGCGCCAGGACTGCCCGCCCTTACGTCGACACCGGCCCGGTGCCTGAGCGCGAGCTCGCCGAACGGGCCGGACTGGGCTGGATCGGCAAGAACACCATGCTCATTCGCCCCGGCCTCGGCTCCTGGCTCGTCATCGGGAGCATCTTCACCGACCTTCCGCTCGACATCGACCCGCCCACCGCGACCGACCACTGCGGCAGCTGCACCAAGTGCCTCGACGCATGCCCCACCGCGGCCTTCGTCGAGCCCTATGTCCTGGACGCCACCAGGTGCATCTCCTACCTCACCATTGAGTACAAATCAGAGATTCCAGCCGAACTGGCCGGCCAATTCGGCGGCTGGGCGTTCGGCTGCGATATCTG
>CAYUOK010000078.1:0-1432 GCA_964446395.1 uncultured Gemmatimonadaceae bacterium
GGGCTCGCGGGCTTCGCCTGCCGACCCGACAAGGGGCCGGGCGACCCCTCGCTGCAACTCGCCCAGGGCGGACCCCCCTACCAGTTCAAGGCGCTCGACCCGCACCAGGCGGCGACCGTGGCGGTGCTGGTCGACTGCATCATCCCCGCCACCGAGACTCCCGGCGCCGCGGCGGCGGGGGTGCCCGAGTTCATCGACGTCATCGTCGGCGAGTGGTACCAGCCGGACGAACGGACGCAATTCCTGGCGGGACTCGCCGAACTTGACCAGCGGAGCGACGCCGTCAGACCGGGCCGGTTTCTCGATTTGGACAACAGCCAGCAGGTGGCGCTCCTCGAAACGGTGGAGGCCGAGGCGTTCGCGGCCCGGAAGGCCGACCCCAAGGCCCCGACGCCGTTCTGGCTCCGGCTCAAGTCGCTCACCGTGTACGGGTACTACAACTCGGCGGTGGGCTCCCTCCAGGAACTCGACCGGCCCGCCATCCCGGGGCGCTTCGACGGCTGCGAACACCTCCCCGCCGCCCGCCCCGGAGGGCTCTGATGCCGAAGCCCTATGACGCGATCGTGGTTGGCTCCGGCATCAGCGGTGGCTGGGCCGCCAAGGAGCTGACCGAACGCGGACTCAACACGCTGGTGCTCGAGGCGGGCGGGCCGATCGACCCCGCAAAGGACTACGTGGAGCACGTACCGCCCTGGCAGCTCCATTTCCGGGGCTACGGCGACCGGCAGAAGCTGGCGCGCGAGCAGCCGGTGCAGAAGGACTGCTACGCCTGCGACGAGTGGGGCAGCAAGTTCTTCGTGAACGACCTCGACAACCCCTACACCACCGATCCGTCGGAGCCGTTCCGCTGGATTCGCGGGCGCCAGGTGGGCGGGCGCTCGATCATGTGGGGCCGGCAGGTGTACCGCTGGAGCGACCTCGACTTCACCGCCAACCTCCGCGACGGCCACGGCACCGACTGGCCGATCCGGTACGCCGACATCGCCCCCTGGTACAGCTACGTCGAGCGCTTCATCGGGGTGAGCGGCGAGCGGCTCGGCCTTTCCCAGCTCCCGGACGGCGAGTTCCTGCCGCCGATGCCGCTCAACTGCGCCGAGCGGCATGTCCGGGAAAAGTTGAAGACGGCGTTCGGCGGCGAGCGGCACCTCACCATCGGCCGGGCGGCCATCCTGACCCAGGACCACAACGGCCGGAAGGCGTGCCACTACTGCGGCCCCTGTGAGCGGGGTTGCATCACCCATTCCTATTTCAACAGCATCGGCTCGACCCTGCCTGCCGCCCGCGCCACGGGCCGCCTCACGCTCCGGCCGCACAGCGTGGTGCACAGCGTCATCTACGACCCGAAGCAGGGCCGGGCCACCGGAGTCCGGGTCATCGACGCCCAGACGATGGAGATGATGGAGTTCCAGGCCCGCGTGGTGTTCCTCTGCGC
>CAYUOK010000078.1:1532-3578 GCA_964446395.1 uncultured Gemmatimonadaceae bacterium
GCGGCCAGCTCGGGCGCAACCTCATGGACCACACCATGGGCGGCGGGGCGAGCGGGACCATCCCCGGCTACGAATCGGAATGGATCTACGGCAACCGGCCCAACGGCATCTACCTTCCCCGGTTCCGGAACGTCTCGGCGGCCCACAAGGGATTCGTGCGCGGCTACGCCTTCCAGGGTGGCGGGAGCCGGAGCGACTGGGGGCGGGGCGGATCGACGCCCGGCATCGGCAAGGCGTTCAAGGAGTCGCTCAAGCAGCCCGGGCCGTGGCGGTTCGGCTTCTACGGCTTCGGGGAGTGCCTGCCCAACCCCGAAAACTTCATCGAGCTCGATCCCGTCGTGAAGGACAAGTGGGGGATCCCGGCGCTCCGCATCCACTGCAAGTGGCGGGAGAACGAGCGGGCGATGCTCCAGGACATGTCGGTGACTGCGGCAGAGATGCTGGAGGCGGCCGGCGCCACGGACATCCGGTCATATGTCGAAGACAACCCCCCCGGGCTCACCATCCACGAAATGGGCACGGCTCGAATGGGGCGGGACCCGGCCACCTCCGTGCTGAACGGCCACAACCAGGCGCATGACGTGAAGAACCTCTTCGTGACCGACGGCGCCTGCATGGCGTCGTCCGCCAACCAGAACCCGTCCATCACCTACATGGCGCTCACTGCGCGTGCCGCGGACTTTGCCGTGGCCAGCATGAACCGGGGAGAACTCTGATGGGCTCACGCCGGGATGCCGTCCGCGCCCTCTCCTCGGCTGCCCTGGCGGCCGCGATTCCCGCCTGGGCGGTCACGGGCCACGCGGGCCGGCTGAAGCGGATCGGCGTCCAGCTCTACACCGTCCGGAACGCGCTCAAGGCCGACTTCGACGGGACGCTCCGGAAGGTCGCCGCCATCGGATACAAGGAAGTCGAGTTCGCGGGGTACATGGGGCGGACCCCCGCCCAGGTGAAGGCCTCCCTGAAGCAGGCGGGCCTCAGCGCCCCCGCGGAACACATCGACCTCGAGGTGCTCGAGCAGGAGTGGGGCGCGACCGTCGAGGCGGCGCACACCGTCGGGCACGAGTACCTGGTCGTGGCATGGATCGACGCCGCGAGGCGCAGCTCCATCGAGGACTACAAGCGCATCGCCGGCATCTTCAACCAGCTCGGGCGCCAGGCCAATGCCGCCGGCCTCCGGTTCGGCTATCACAACCACGCCTACGAGATGGCCCCCCTGGAGGGGCAGGTCCCGTACGACGTGCTCCTCCAGCACACCGACCCGGACCTGGTCTGCTTCGAGATGGACCTCTACTGGACCACCGACGGCGGGAAGGACCCGCTGGCCTACTTCGCGAAGTACCCGGGCCGCTTCCCGCTGGTGCACGTGAAGGACCGTACCGCCACCGGCCAGATGGTGGACGTCGGCCAGGGGACGATCGACTGGGGCGCGATCTTCGCGCACCGGAAACAGGCCGGGATGAAGCACGAGTTCGTGGAGCACGACGAGCCCGGCGACCCGTTCGCCTCCATCACGGCGAGCTACGACTACCTCAGGGCGCTGCGGTTCCCCAATGGGTGAGCGCGGGTTGACGCGGAGGGAGATGCTGGCCGCCTCCGCCGGCGCCCTCGTCCTGGGTTCGGTGCCCACGACAGGAACGGTGGCCGCCGAAGAGCCGCGAGCGGCGCCGGGAAGCGCCTCCGGGGCCCCGCTCAAGCAGTCGGTGTCGTACTGGCCGTTCGAGTCCATTCCCCTCCCGCAGTTCGCGCGGAAACTCAAGGGCATCGGGTTCAGCGCGGTGGACCTGCTGCAGCCGGAGCAATGGCCAGTGGTGGCGGATGCCGGGCTGGTCTGCTCGATGGGCTACCCCAGCGCCCGGCGGGACTTCCTCACCACCGGCTTCAACGACCCGGCCAACCACGCCATGCTGCTCGGCGAGCTCGAGGCGACGCTGCCGCTCGCGGCGGCGGCCGGCGTGCCGAACGTCATCGCGATGTTCGGCAACCGGAAGGGGCGCGACGACGCGTCCGGCCGCGACGCCTGCATCGCGGGGCTGAACCGCATCAAGG
>CAYUOK010000078.1:3678-6220 GCA_964446395.1 uncultured Gemmatimonadaceae bacterium
CACGCCGACTACATGGGCGACCGGTCGGGGTACGGCGTGTCGGTCGTCTCGGCGGTCAACTCGCCGCGGGTCAAGCTGCTCTACGACATCTACCACATGCAGATCATGGAAGGCGACATCATCCGGACCATCCAGGCGAACGCCGCCTGGCTCGGGCACTTCCATACCGGCGGCGTCCCCGGTCGCCACGAGATCGACGGGACCCAGGAGCTCAACTATCGCGCCATCTGCGAGGCCATCAAGGGCACGGGATTCCAGGGCTACGTGGCGCACGAGTTCGAGCCGACGCGCCCGCCGATCGAATCGCTGCGACAGGCCTACGACATCTGTCTCGTCTGAACCCCCACACCACCCGAGGAGGCTGCTCATGAGTGACGGCATGCTGAAGGGCCTGTCCAAGCCGACGATGATCGGCACCGTGCTCCAGGTCGGCATGATCCTGCTCGGCAAGGTGAGCCCGATGGTCGGCCAGAACTTCGCGATCGGCGGCACCAGCATCGCCGCCATCACCGGCGTGCTCGCCTCGATGATGGGGAAACCGGCGGGGATGGGCGGCGCGGCCGGCGGCGGCGCCGTCGCGGCAGGCGTCAGCGCGCTCATCGGCACGCTGGTGTCGATGGCCACGGGCCAGACCGGCATGGACACGATCGCCATCGGCACCGGCAGTTCCGTCGTGGCGGGGGCCATCGGTGGAGTCGTCGGGCAACTCTTGGGCGGCAAGAAGGGGTGAGAGTGTTCTCGCTGAAGCGCGTCGCGGCGGCCTCGGTCCTGTTCCTCGGGATCGCGGCCGCCGCCGCGCCGGTGGCGGCGCAGACCGCGCCCGACACCGGGCGCGCCGTCGTGCTGATCGTCACCGACGGCTTCCGCTGGCAGGATCTCTTCGGCGGCGCGGACGCCGCGCTCAACAACAAGGAGTTCGGAGGCGTGGAGGACACCGCCGCCCTCCGGCGCGGCTACCTGGTTGGCGGCGCCGAGGCGAACCGGCGGGCGCTCATGCCGTTCATGTGGGGGGTGATCGCGCGCGACGGGCAGATCTTCGGCAACCGGCGGGTCGGCAGCGATGCCGTGGTCACGAACGGCCTGAAGTTCTCCTACCCCGGCTACAACGAGATGCTGACCGGGCGGCCCGATCCGCGCATCGACCGCAACGATTACGGCCCGAACCCGAACCCGACCGTCTTCGGATGGCTGGCCGGCCAGCCCGGCTTCTTCAACCAAGTGGCGGCGTTCGGGACCTGGGACGTCTTCGCGGACATCTTCAACCGTCGCCTGTCACCGATGACGCTCCGCGCCGGCTGGGAGCCTCCCTTTCCCGGCTCCACCGACCCGGCCCGCGTCCTCCTCGACAGCCTCTATGCCACCACGACCCGCGTCTGGGCCGGCATGCCGTACGACGCCTTCCTGCAGTCGGTCGTCATGGAGTACCTCCGCACGGAGCGGCCGCGGGCGCTCTACCTCGGCTTCGGCGAGACCGACGAGTGGGCCCACTCCAGGCGCTACGACCAGTACCTGGCCACGGCGCACCACGTGGACGGCTTCATCCGTGACCTGTGGCAGACCATGCAGGGCATGCCGGAGTACGCCGGCCGGACGACCTTCATCGTCACCACCGACCATGGGCGCGGGAGCGGGCTCGAGGATTGGACCGATCACGGGAAGGACGTCGAGGGGGCGGAGAACATCTGGATCGCCGTGATGGGGCCGGGCATTCCTGCGCTCGGCGAGCGGCGCAACGTGTCGTTCGTGACCCAGGCACAGGTGGCAGCCACGGTGGCGGCGGCGGTGGGGATGGACTGGGTGAAGGCCTCCGGCGCGGCGCCTCCGCTTCCGCTTCATTGAGGGGTGGGCTCACGCCCACCCCTCGCCTGAGGACACGCAACTTCGTGATCGGTAGGACAGTGGCGAAGGCGGATTCCGCGCTCCGAGATTGCGTCGCCCACCGACAGGGGTGGCCGTGAGGCCACCCCGTCAAAACACGAACATCACACCGCCGCTGAACTCCCCTTGGGTGAAGAAGGTGCTGTTCGAGGCGGTGATGACGCACCCCCCGGGAAGAGTGCACCAGAAGTCGGTGTCGCTGGAGAGGGTGCTCATCCAGAGCCGGGCCTGGGCTCGGAGCCCCACGTTGCGGGTCAGGTAGGTCTTCACGCCGAGGGCGCCGCCGAACGAGAAGAGCCAGTCGTCGCCGAAGTCCGACGACTCCGGTGCGAGGTGTGTGGCGCCGACCGTCAGGGCGAAGAAGGGCTTGGTCTTCTCGTCGTGCCCGAACTCGAGCGCGCCGCCGAGCTGGAAGTATTCGACGGCGGCGTTGCCGATGGTCCGCTCGGCGGCGGTGTCCGAGTCGAAAAGGATGTTCGTGGACTGGCGGCTGTAGACGAACTCCACGAGCCCGTCCGGCTTGACCCGATACCCGACGGTTGCGCCCCAGGCGAAGCCGTCGTTGGCGATGAACTTCCCCTCCTGGCCGTTCACGGTGCCGCCATAGCGGTAACCGGCCGTGGGAGTGATTTCCCACGTGGCCTGCGCGTGGAGCGAGGCGGTG
>CAYUOK010000079.1:0-3534 GCA_964446395.1 uncultured Gemmatimonadaceae bacterium
GGGAGGAAGTACCCGCCCCGGCGATACCGGCGGTCCGCGGACACCAGGTTGAAGTACCGGCCCTGGGAGTAGTAGAGCGTCACCGGCCGGTACCCGTGCCGCTGGTACCACTTTGCAGACTTGCCGTGGCGGCCGTGGCCACGCTCGATGAACACCACCTGCTGGGCGTATCGCGCCACCTCGATGCGCCGACCGTAAACCGGCTGGTACACGACGATGGGGCGCGGCGCGAAGACCGGCTCACCCACGGCAATCCGGCCCTGGACGGGACCGCCGTTGACGATGACGGCGCCGGAGACCTGGGCGGACGCGGGAGTTGCGAAACTGGAGAATGCGACGAGCAGAAGCGCTGTACCGAAGAACGACGCGGCCAGGGGCCGACGAATGTTGGCGAGCATGGAACCTCCGTGATTCCCTGTTGGAGACGCCCGCGGGAAAAGCGAGGTGCGTGCCAAATGCGCAACTGGCTACCGGAGAACGAGTTACGCTGGCGCGGAGGATTCGAGGGTGTCCGCCCTTGAGGACGATAGCAGTCTCTTGGCTGGAATCGATGTGACCCGCGGCACACTCCCCTCGACTCGAGCACGTCAGCGCCCTACCTTTGGGCCGACTGCTTCCCTCGACCAGGACAACAGCACGTGCGTTCCTACCGGGTTTCCGTCGCCAAGGACTATCTCTCCTTCTCCTCGGCGCACTTCATCACCTTCCGCGGCCACAAGTGCGAGTCCCTCCACGGCCACAACTACCGCGTGGCGGTGGTTGTCGAGGGGGGCGTGGACGCCGAATGCCTCTTCGTCCTGGACTTCGCGGTGCTGAAGCAGGTCATCAAGCCGATGGTCGAGGCGGTGGACCACAAGGTCCTCCTGCCCACGCAAAACGAGAAGATCGGGCTCCGCGAGGAACACGACTCCGTGATCGTGGACTACTTCGGGAAGGGGCGGTTCGTCTTCCCAAAGTCCGACGTGGCGCTGGTGCCGGTGAAGAACACGACCGTCGAGATGCTGGCCGAGTACTTCGCCGTCGAGGTGCGGAACGCGCTGCAGGCCGCCGGGCACACCCACCTGACCCGGCTCGACATCGAGGTGGAGGAGAGCCCGGGCCAGTCGGCCGGGTTCAGCGTGCGCTTCGACGGCAAGGAGTGAGGGATGACCACCCGGGAACGGACGTGGGACCTCGAGAACATCGGCGACCGCCTGCCTCCCGGATGGGAGTTCCAGCAGGACGCGATCATCCGCTTCTATGAAACCGACGGGTGGCCGACGACGCTCATGGCCGTGAACGCCATCGGCTTCCTCTGCGAGGCCGCGGACCACCACCCCGACCTGACCATCAGCTGGGGAAAGCTGTCCGTCCGGCTCAACACCCACACGGCCGGCGGCGTGACCGACAAGGACCTCGAGCTCGCGCGGGAAATCGACCGGCTGGTGCTCTGGCGCCCGGGAAAGGGCTCGGCGCTCCGTGGCACCCCGCGGAAGTTCGTCCGGGAGGGGTGAGATCTCCCTGCCGGTACTGATCGAGGAACTGCACGACGCGCCCTCCCCGGCCGACGCCTGTGCGCAATTGCTCGACCTGCCCTTCCCGCTCCTCCTCGAAAGCGCGGCCCGCGGCGGCTCGATGGGCCGCTACTCCTACCTGACGGCCGATCCCTCACAAGTCTGGTCCACTCACCCCGGCGATTCGTCGGACGCGCTCGGCCAGGCGGCGGCGTTTCTCGCCGCACATCTCACCGAACCGGTGCCGGGCCTCCCCCCGTTCCAGGGAGGCGTGGCCGGCTTCCTCGGCTACGAGTTCGGGCGGCGGCTCGAACGGCTCCCAGCGCCGAGATCCGACGACCTGCATCTCCCCGATGCGTGGCTCGGCGCGTACGACTGGGTGGTGGCGTGGGATCACGAGCTGGGGAAGGCGTGGGTGATTGCTTCGCAGGCAGGGCATCGGGGCGGCGGGGCAGCGGGGCAGTCGGCCGAGAACAGGATTCGGGATATCGCCGGGCGGCTGCATGGATCGGCGCGCGCGAGTGTGGTTCCGGGAGTCGTGGGAGTCGCGTCGCCGCAGTTTCAATCGGGATTCACGCGCGATGCGTACCTGCGCGCCGTCGAGCGGGTACGACAGTACATCCTGGCGGGCGACATCTTCCAGGCCAACCTGTCGCAGCGGTTCGAGGTGCCGTGGCCGGGGGAGCCGTTCGAGTTCTACCGGCGGCTCAGCGCCGTGAACCCGGCGCCCTTTGCCGCCTACTTCCAGGGAAACGGCTTCGCGGTGGCGAGCGCCTCCCCGGAACGGTTCCTGAGCGTGGCCCCCGACGGCCGGGTCGAGACGCGACCCATCAAGGGCACCCGGCGCCGGGGAGCGACTCCGGCGGAGGATCGCCGGCTCGCCGAGGAACTGCTGGCGAGCGAGAAGGACCGCGCCGAAAACGTGATGATCGTGGACCTCCTCCGGAATGATCTCTCCAAGGTGTGCCGACCGGGCTCGGTGGAGGTCCCCGCGCTCTGCGCGCTGGAAAGCCACCCGACGGTCCACCACCTCGAGTCCATCGTCACGGGGCGGCTCGAGGACGGCCGCACCGCCGCCGACCTGCTCCGTGCCGCGTTCCCCGGCGGCTCCATCACCGGCGCCCCGAAGGTCCGCGCCATGGAGATACTCGCGGAGCTCGAGCCGGTGGCCCGCGGCGTCTACTGCGGCGCCATCGGCTGGCTGAGCGCGACCGGCGCCATGGACACCAGCATCGCGATCCGCACCGTCACCCTCCAGGACGGCCGGGCGTCCTTCCATGCCGGTGGCGGGATCGTGGCCGACTCCGTCCCGGCCCTCGAATACCAGGAAACGCTCGACAAGGCCGCGGGCATCCGCCGAGCGTTCGAGGCGGCGCCGTGATCCTCCTCCTCGACAACTACGACTCGTTCGTCTGGAACCTGGCGAGGTACGTCCGCGAGCTGGGCGGCGAGCCGCTGGTGCTGCGCAACGACGCGATCACGCCCGACGAGGTGGCCGGCCTCGCCCCCAGCCACATCATCATCTCGCCCGGCCCCTGCACCCCGGACGAGGCGGGTGTGTCGCTCGACGTCATCCGCCGCTTCGGCGCCTCGATCCCGACCCTCGGCGTGTGCCTGGGGCACCAGGCCATCGGCGCGGCGTACGGCGGGCGGGTGGTGCGCGCCGCGCGGCCGATGCACGGCAAGACGTCCGACATCGCGCACGACGGCACCGGGCTCTTCACCGGGCTGCCCTCCCCCTTCAAGGCGACGCGGTACCATTCGCTCGTCCTCGAACGCGGTTCACTCCCGGCGGACCTGCTCGTGACGGCGACGGCGGAGGACGGGGAAATCATGGCGGTGCGCCATCGGGCACACCCGGTGGTCGGCACGCAATTCCACCCCGAGTCGGTGCTGACCGAGGGCGGTCACGCGATCCTGGGGCGATTCCTGTCGGGAGGCTGGTAGGCGGGGCGGCGCGTCAGTCGCCGAAACTGATGCCGATGTCGCGGGCGGTCTGGAGGGTGTCAGAGTCGAGGGGCACGAGCTTGGTCCGGCCGAT
>CAYUOK010000079.1:3634-6208 GCA_964446395.1 uncultured Gemmatimonadaceae bacterium
GCCCCTTCCGCCACCACGACGATGCTGTAGTGCCGGCCGCTGGCCTCCCGCTGCCGGATGGCGTCGCAGACGCGCTCAATGTCGAAGGGAATTTCCGGCAGCAGGACGATATCGGCAGAGGAGGACACCGCGCTGTGCAGCGCGATCCACCCTGCGTCGCGCCCCATCAGCTCCACCACCATCACCCGGTCGTGGCTCTCAGCGGTGGTATGCAGCTTGTCGATCGCCTCGGTGGCGGTGGTGACCGCGCTGTCGAAGCCGAAGGTGACCAGCGTGCCGGCCACGTCGTTGTCGATGGTCTTCGGCACGCCGACCACCGGCAGGCCCTTGGTCCAGAGATCGTGGGCGATCCGGAGGCTGCCGTCGCCGCCGATGGACACGAGCGCGTCGAAGCCGCTCGCGCGGAAGGCGGCGATGAGGTCATCGGAGCGGTCCACCTCGGCCACCGAGCCGTCCGGCTGCGGGGTGGCCCAGCGGAAGGGATTGCCGCGGTTGGTGGTCCCGAGGATGGTGCCGCCGAGGTGGGTGATGCCGCGGACGGCGGCGGTGTTGAGGGTCATGATGCCGTCGTTGCCCAGCAGCCCGCCGAACCCGCGACGGATCCCGTAGCACTGCCAGCCGCGCTGGTGCGCGGCCAGCACGACGGCCCGGATGACGGCGTTGAGCCCCGGGGCGTCGCCGCCGCCCGTGGAAATTGCGATCCGCACGGCGGTCAGGCCCGCGCCTCGCGCACCAGGCGGAGCACCTCGCCCGGTTCGGCGTGGCGCTTGAGCGCCTGCTTCGAGAAGATGGGCCGCCCGTCCATGGTCACCTCAAACACTCCGCCCGAGGATTCGATGAGCTGCACCTCGGCCTCGGGGTACGACTGCTTCAGCTCGGCCGCCAGACCGGCGGCCCGGGGACGGTAGTTTCAAACGACGCAGAACTGGATCGTGAATTTCATCGCATCCTCCCGGGTTGGGGCCGGCGGGGCGAGCGGGGGTCTCCGTCAATCGTAGCGCGGGGGTGGGTGCTTTCCAAGGCACCGCTGCTTGCCACGCCCACCCCGCGCCCGTATCTATGAAGGCAATGTCCACTCTCCGTCCGCGCGCCCTGGCGCTCGTCGCCCTCGTCCTCCCGCTCGCCACCCCGATCCACGCGCAGCGCCGGGAATACCGCCTGGAACTGGGCGCCGCCGCCGCCGTCACGTCATTCGCATCGGTGACCGACCTCGACCCCGGGTTCGGCGGCGCGCTCCGCATCGGCTACTGGCTTCCCCTGAACCTGGGCATCGAGGTGGAAGGACTGACCGCCAGCGCCAAGACCGCCGCCGGCTCCACCACCGACGTCCTGTCGGGCACCGCCTCCCTGCTCTACAACATCCGGCTCGGCGAGTCGAGCTCCCTCTTTCTCAAGACCGGCCTCGGGACGACCAAGTACGGCGACAGCTGCCCGACGGTGTCGGTGCCCGGATCGGGCCCCTGCGGCTCCGCCTCCGAGTTCGTGTTCGGCGGAGGCATCCGGGCGGCGCTCTCCCCCACGATCATGGTTCGCGCCGAGGCCGACTACCAGAACAACAGCGACGTCGAGTCGTTCAGCAACCTCGTCGGCAGCGTCGGCCTGGCGTTCATGGTGGGGAGCCGGCCGCTCATCGACACCGACCAGGACGGCGTCTTCGACCGGAAGGACAAGTGCCCGGCCACGCCGGTGGGCGCCATCGTGAACAAGCAGGGCTGCCCCTCCGACACCGACGGCGACAGCGTGCCGGACGGCCTCGATCGGTGCCCCAACACCCCCGCGGGCGCGACGGTGAACGCCGCCGGCTGTCCCTCCGACGCCGACAAGGACGCCGTGGTGGACGGCGTGGACCGGTGCGAGCAAACCCCCGCTGGCGCGCAGGTGGACGCGACGGGATGCCCGACCGACGCCGACGCGGACGGCGTGGCGGACGGACTCGACCGCTGCCCCGCGACGCCGCTGGGGGCCACCGTTGACGCGCTCGGGTGCCCCGGGGATTCCGACAACGACAAGGTGCCCGACGGGATCGACCAGTGCCCGAACTCCCCCGCCGGGGCGACCGTCAACAGCTTCGGCTGCCCGCCCTCCGCCGCGCCACCTGCGGGTCTGGCACCCGCCGGCGCTGCAGCCGCTGTCGCCGCGACCACCGCCCCGAGGCCCGGCCCCTGGGTGGTGCCCGGCACGGCGTTTGCCCTTTCGGGCAGCACCATCAGCGGTGCAGCGGAGTTGTCCGTGCTCGATTCGGTGGCCACGGTCCTCAAGGCCGACCAGCGACTCGTCGTCGAAATCGTCGGCCACGCGGACGACGCCTCCTCCCAGACGGCGAACATCCAGCTCTCTGCCGCACGCGCCGATGCCGTCAGGAATTACCTGCTCGGCAAGGGCGTAAGCCCTCTGCAGTTGCAGGCCCGCGGCGCCGGTTCGACCGGTGCGGACCCCGACGATCCGCCCAGCCAGAACCGCCGGACCGACATCAGGATCATCGGCTCCTAGCCCCCGCCCGCCCTGACCCCCTGCACGACAACTGGCGTCCTGCAATGGCCTGCCCGGCCGGAGCGTCCCTGTGCGTGGATCAGG
>CAYUOK010000080.1:0-2917 GCA_964446395.1 uncultured Gemmatimonadaceae bacterium
CGGGTCCGCGAGATGCTGGCGCACGGCATCTACCCGATCGCGCGGATCGTGGTGGCCAAGGACCCGCTGCTCGCGGAGCGGAAGCCCGACTGGGCCATCCAGAGCAGCGCGGGTGGTCTTTGGCGCGACCGTCGCGGCACCGCGTGGGTGGACGCCTTCAACGATTCGGTGTGGGTGTACGCCGCCCAGCTCGCGGCCGAGGCGATCGAGATGGGGTTTGCGGAGGTGCAGTTCGACTACGTGCGCTTCCCGGACGAGCCCCGTGCCCGGATGGCGACGGCGGTCTTCCCCGCGCGGCGCCCCGGCGAGACCACCCGGCAGGGGGTGCACCGCAACCTGACGATGCTCCGGGGCCGCATGCGCCCCTACGGCGTCCCGGTGACGCTCGACGTCTTCGGGATGACGACCGTCATGACCGGGGACATGGGCATCGGGCAGGTGTGGGAAGACCTGGTGGGAGCGTCCGACGTGGTGCTGCCGATGGTCTATCCGAGCCATTACGCGCCCGGGATGTACGGCACCCAGACGCCGAACGCGGAGCCGTACCTGGTGGTGCGGCGGGCGCTCGAAGACGGGCTCAGGCGGAGCGCGCTGCTCGACCGCCCCGCCAGCATCCGGCCCTACCTGCAGGCGTTCACGCTCGGCGCGCCGCGGTACACCGGCGAGCACGTCCGCGAGCAGATCCGCGCGGCCGCCGACGTCGGGATCGAGAGCTGGGTGCTGTGGAACCCGCGCAGCGACTACCGCGAGGCGGGGCTGGTGCCCGCCAAGCTGGCCCTCGGCTCCCAGCCGGTGATGTAACCGGCCAGCGCGCTGGCCGCCGTGGTGTAGGGGCTGGCCAGGTAGAGCTGCCCCGGGCCGGAGCGGCCGGGGAAGTTGCGGTTGATGGCGCTGACCGTGACGGTCTTCCGGTCGTAGCTGACCCCGGGCCCCGCGTTGATGCAGGCGCCGCACGACGGTTCGATGATCTCCGCCCCCACTGCCTCGAAGATGTCCACGTACCCCCGCTCCACCGCATACCGCTTCACGTCCTGGCTGCCGAACTGGATGTAGAACCGCACGTCGGGGTGGATCCGCTCGCCGGCCTCGGCCGCCTCCCGGAGCACCGCCGCGTACATGTCCATGTCCTCCTTCTTGCCCGCGGTGCAGCTGCCGGCGTACGCGATGTCGAGCTTCACCTGCTCGCCGAGTTCGCGGATGAACTGCCCGTTCCCGGGGTCGCCGGGGAGGGCGATCATCGGCTCGAGGGCGGACGCATCGATGTCGATGACCTCCTCGTAGTCCGCGTCGGTATCGGAGAAGAGCCCCTCGAGCATTGCCTCGACCTCGGGGCGCGGCAGGCCGCGCTCGCGGACGAGGTAGTCCACGGTGACCGCGTCGGGCGCGATGATGCCGGTGAAGGCCCCGACCTCCGCCGCCATGTTGGTCATCGTGGCGCGCTCGTCGATCGAGAGCGCGCGCACCGCGTCGCCGGCGTACTCCACGATCTTGCCGATGGCCCGCCCGCTCTTCACGTACGGATGCCGCAGGATCTGCAGCATGAAGTCCTTGGCCGTCACGTTGGCGGGCTTCCGGCCGTTGACCCGGATCAGCACCGACGGCGGCACCTTGAGGCGCACGTCCTTGGTGAGCCACGAGTTGAAGATCGCGGTCGTCCCGACGCCGAACGCCACGCACCCCACCGCCCCGCTGTGCGGCGTGTGGCTGTCGCTGCCGATGACCACCTGCCCCGGAAGGACGTGCCGCTCCAGCATCTTGGAGTGGCAGATGGCCTCCGAGCCCTGCACGATGCTGTTCCGCGCCGTGCGCGGGAGCTCGCCGTAGAGCTTGATCCCCTGCTCCTCGGCGAACTCCTCCTGCTTCTTCTTCAGTTCGAGCGCCACGTCGAGCAGCCCCTCCGCCTTGCGGGCGTCGGTCATGGCCAGTTCGAGGAAGGTCAGGTGGTCGCGGAAGAAGAAGATGGAGCCCGGGTCCACGACCTTCTCCGCGGCGCCGACGAAGTCGCGCCAGAAGATGGCGGCCATCGGCGTCACGTACTCGTGGCTGAAGCGGATGTCGGTCCGGACGAACCCCTCGTCGCCCGGCTTCACGTACGGCACGCCGACGCGGTCGCCGGAGAGGTCGGTCACCCACCGGCGGGCCAGCACCTTCTCGGCCAGCGTCATCGGCCGCTTCGGCGTCGTGACCTCGGGCACCCGCACCTTCCCCTGCATCCGGGCCACGTTGTACTGGAAGAGGCCGCCGTGCTCGATGATGCCTCGCGTGATCCCGCCTTCCCCGGCCGTGAAGACCGAGAGCGGGATCGGCTCGCCGCGGCGCACCCGCTCGAGCACGGAGAAGTCGGTGCTCGTGAACACGCCGAGGTTCTGGCAGTTCTCCCGGTAGATCCGCTCGATGTTCTCGGCCACGACCAGCTTGACGCCCGCCATCAGCTCCGCGTATGGCGACTGCTCGCGGCTGGACCCCTTGCCCCGCCGCTTGCCGCTGACCGAGGCCACGAACCCGCCGGCCCGGACGGAGCCGCGGGTGATCGGGAACTCCTCGCCGCACTTGAGGCCCAGGTAGGGAAAGTCCCCCAGCGTCTGGTCGTAGTAGTAGCAGATGTACGCGGGGGTGATCTCGTCGGTGGAGATGTCGTCGCGAAGCGGAATGTCCGGTGTCCAGGCCAAGTCCTGGCCATGGAGCTGGCTTCGGACGAGCGCCGGGTCCACGGTGAGGTAGAGGATGCGCCCCTCGAAGGTGATCGCGTCGGGGAGCATGGTGATCGGGCGGGACTTGAGGCTCTCGAGCATGGCGCGGCGGTCTCCTGGTTGCCTCAAAATGCCCGCGCGGGAACGCGGGAGCAAGGATTGTTTGCGGCGGCGAGGGGGCGGGGTAGAATTCAGGCCATGCGCCTCCTGACCATCCTCCTGCTCGC
>CAYUOK010000080.1:3017-6198 GCA_964446395.1 uncultured Gemmatimonadaceae bacterium
CGCGAGTGCTTCTTCGGGTTGCTGGAGCCCCAGGGCGAAGGCATCACCTGGCTCGACAACCGCCGGCTCCTCCTGACCAGCGAAGCCAGCTCGACGAGCCGCGGCACCCTCTACCTGCTCGAGTGCGGCCAGGACTAGCGGCCGCAGTCCCCAACCTCAGTGACCTTCATGCGACGAACCGCCGTCCTGCTGACCTCGGCCCTCCTCCTCACCACCTCGCCGGCGCACGCGCAGACGGGCGTGGACAAGGCTGCGAAGGCCGTCTCCGCCGACGTCATCCGCGCCCACATCGACTTCCTGGCCAGCGACGCCCTCGAGGGGCGAGGCAGCGGCACCCGGGGCGGGGACCTCGCCGCCCGGTACATCGCGGCCCAGTACATCCGGCTCGGACTCGAGCCGGCCGGAGACGACAGCACCTACTTCTTCAAGGTGCCGCTCATCTCGTTCACGCCGAACCCGACGCTTTCCCTCGGCGTGACGGCGGCGGAGTACCCGAAGGACTTCGTGCTGAACCCGATGCGATGGGACTCGTTGGTGACGGTGGATGCACCGCTGGTCTTCGTCGGCTACGGCATCGTGGCCCCCGAGTACGAATGGAACGACTACGCCAGGCTCGACGTGAAGGGGAAGATCGTCGCGGTCATGGTCAACGACCCCGGGCTGCACGACTCCACGACGTTCAAGGGGAAGGTGCTCACCTACTACGCACGCTGGACCTACAAGTTCGAAGAGGCGGCGCGCCAGGGAGCCGCGGGTGTGCTGCTCATCCACACGGAGGAGAGCGCTACCTATCCGTGGGGGACGGTCGAGGGGAGCGCCACCGGCCGGCAGGTCCGGCTGGAGAGCGCGCCGACGTCGCTCAAGGTGACCGGGTGGGTCCAGCACGACCTGATGGCGCGTGCCTTCAAGGCGGCGGGCGCCGACCTCGACCAGGCGATGACCGACGCCGGCAAGCGCGGCTTCGTCGGCTCCGAGTTGCCGATCCGGGTCGCGGCCACCGTGCGGAGCGCGATGGCCCGCACCGAGATCTTCAACGTGCTCGGCCGCCTGCCGGGAAACGGGGGCCCGCTCGCCCAGGAGGCGATCGTGCTCGGGGCGCATTACGACCACCTGGGCATCGCCAAGCCGGTGGACGGCGACTCGATCTACAACGGGGCGCGTGACAACGCCGCCGGCGTCGGCGAGATGCTGGCCATCGCGGAGGCGCTGAACCGCGCCGAGCTCAAGGGCAAGCGCTCGATCGTCTTCGCGGCGTTCGGCGGGGAGGAGGCGGGCCTCCTCGGGTCGCAGGCGATGATCGACCGGCCGTTCATGCCGCTCCAGAAAGTGGCCGCGATGCTCAACTTCGACGGCGTGAATCTCTTCGGCCGGACCCGCGACATCGCCGCCAACGGCTCCGACCAGTCGTCGCTCCTCGGCGCGCTCCAGGCCGCGGCCCGGCTCGAGGGACTGCAGGTCACCGACGACTCGGCGGGGATGTACCGCGGGACCTTCTTCCGATCCGACAATTTCCCCTTCGCGCGGGCCGGCATCCCGTCGCTCTCCTTTGAACCGGGCAGCAATTACGTGGGGAAACCGAAGGACTACGCGAAGAAGACGATGGCGGAGTGGACCAGCAAGCGGTACCACCGCCCGCAGGACGAGTTCGGGCCCTGGTTTTCGCTGGAGGGCGCGGTCCCAGAAACACGCGTCGGGCTCCGGACCGCCATCTACGCGGCCGACGCCTCGGGCCAGCCGACCTGGGATGTGGACTCGGAGTTTCGCGCGGCGGGCGAGGAGCGCCTGAAACCGGGTGGATCAAAGTAGCATGAAGACATCAAGTCATCACTGTCACGACAACGAAGGTAATATCGATCGCCATCAAGATTGAGTCTCAGGTGATCGTGACAGCATTAAGATGCTGCCATAGATTAAGTTAGCTCGGCGGACCTGATGCCACCCCGCGCCTGCCCTGCCTCGCTCCACTAGACCAGAAGTGCTCCGCAGTGTAGTTTCGCGGGCGTTCCGCAACGGAATTCCGCCGACCAGGAGCCACTTCTGGAACTCCCATCGCAGCATCGCGTCCCACTGTCCTGGCTGTCGCAGCACGGCGGGGAGATCATCGCCCTTCGCTGCCTGACCGAGCTCGCTCCCGCCGGCACCGTGGATCCCGCGGCCATCGACGCCGCACGCCAGGCGGTCGTCGCGGCCAAGCCGGTGGCGGCGGTGGTCAAGAAGCAGAAGGACACCGGCGTCTGGGCAGGCAACCTGCTCGGCCTGGCCGCCTCCAAGGCCACCGGCGTCAAGGACGTCGGCACGATTCCGCAGTACCGCCGACTCCTGCAAATGGGCTTCCCGCTCACCGGCCGGCCATTCAAGCTCGCCGACCGGCTCCTCTTCCGCCTGCTCTCGCGGGACGACGACCCGGCGCTGCTCTTCGAGTTCCGGAAGATGGCCGCCGGGGACACGCACGCGGAATCGTGGGCCCGCTGGGTCATCCGTGAGGCCTCGTGTGCGGCGCTGGCGGAGGCCGGGCATATCGAGGATCCCCGGCTCCGGGGCTCGGCGCACAAGGTGGCGAGCGCCGTTTCGCAGTTTCTCCGCAGCCCGCTGTCCGAAAAGCCGTTCGTGAAGGTGGCAGGCAAGACGATTCTGCACCCGGAGGCCTATCCCCCGAGCTGGTACTCGGTGGCGATGGTGGCTTCGATGCCCTCGTTGCAGCGGGAACGGGCGGGCTTCACGGAGCGGCTGGGGCACTACCTGGCCCAGCCGGCGCCGAAGAAGGCCTACGCGCTCCACGTGGGCAAGAAGACCGTCAAGCCGCAGCACCTTCTCCTTGGCGACCCCATCGAGGCGGACGGCAAGGGGAACGCCAAGGACGTGCCGCTCGCGTTGCATTACATCGAGCTCCTCGCGAAGATCGGGGCGCTGCACACCGCACCTGTGGCCACGAAGGTCCTGACCCGGTTGCTGAAAGACAGCGACGAGAACGGCGTGTGGCATCCCAAGGGGCTGCGCAGCCTCCCGAAGGGGATCAACAAGATCACGTACCACTCGTTCCCCCTGGCCACCGAATCGAAGAGCCACGAGTCGCGGCAGGTGGACGTGACCTTCCGACTCGCCCTGATCGCGAAGCACCTGGGGTGGCAGTTGGAGATGGTTTAGGCGGGGAAGCGGGGAAGCGGGGAAGCGGGGAAGCGGG
>CAYUOK010000081.1:0-6068 GCA_964446395.1 uncultured Gemmatimonadaceae bacterium
GCTGCCCCGCTGCCCCGCCGCGCCGCCCGCGGCTCCCGCATCCCACCACATTCCTTGCGAAAGCGATTGCAGCATGCCCGGAGCGGGGGGTATAGCGGTCGAGGTGCTAACAGATAACTAGTTGATATATAACATCTTGCAGTGGCGGTGAAGGTTTTGGCACATCGGTTGCCCGAGAGGGGCGTGGGCAACTCCTTTCCGGAACGGTATTTGGGGGTCATCGCCGAGGCCGGGGCGGTCGGAAAGGGAGGCAAAACAGGCGGCGTTGGGTCGATGCCTGATCGCATAACTTCGCATCGAACAACAGCTTGTTCTGTATGACCTCAAGCAAGTTACTAGCTTGACAAATTTCGGGTCGAATGGTAGCGTAGCCTACCTTACTCCCCTTTTACCTCATCAGGCACCTATGGCTCTTTTTGGTCGGAAACGGACCACGGTCGCCCTGGACATCGGCAGCGGGCTCATCAAGCTCGTCGTCATTGATCATGGCTCGGGCGAGCCGGTGCTCACGAAGGTGGCCTTCACGTCCGTGGTGGACGGGGCCATCGTCGAGGGTGAGGTCATGGACCCCGGCATCGTGGCCGACGCCGTGCGGGGGCTGCTGTCCAGTGCCGGCATCAAGGCCAAGAAGGTCGTGACCGCCGTGGGCGGGCGCGACGTCATCATCAAGAAGATTTCGATGGACCGGATGAAGGAGGGCGAGGCCCGCGAGCAGATCCGCTGGGAGGCCGAGCAGCACGTCCCCTTCGACATGGACAACGTCGAGCTCGATTTCCAGATCCTGGATCCCGAGGGCGAAGGCCTCCAGATGGCCGTGCTCCTGGTGGCGGCCAAGCGCGAGCTGGTCGAAACGAAGCAGACCCTCCTCTCGGACGTCGGGCTGGAAGCCACCGTCATCGACGTGGACGCCTTCGCGTTGCACAACGCCTTCGAACTGAACTACCCGGACGCGATGCGCGGCGTGGTCGGCCTGGTGAACATCGGGCACGAAATGACCAACGTGAACATCCTCGACGACGGCGTCCCGGTCCTCACGCGCGACATCATGATCGGCACCCGCCGGTTCCGCGAGGACCTCCAGCGGGAGCGGAACATGTCCGCCGACGAGGCCGACCAGCTGCTCCGCGGCTTCGAGCGCAACGAGGCGCTCGAACCGCTGCTGGCCTCGCGCGGCGAGGAGCTGGCCGTGGGCATCGAGCGCGCCGCGGCGTTCCTCCAGTCGTCCAGCCGCTCGGCGAGCGGGCTGGCCCGGATCTTCACCTCCGGCGGCGGGTCGCGCATCCCCGGCCTCAACCGGATCCTGGCCGACCGCCTCCGCCTGCCGGTGCAGACCGCGAACCCGCTCGAGCGCCTGCAGGTGGCCGACGGCGTGTTTGACACGATGTCGCTGGACGAGGTCGCCCCGTTGCTGATGCTGCCCGTGGGCCTGGCCCTCAGGACCGCGGCGTGAGCCCCGAGACCCGGACCGACGCCTCATGATTGAAATCAACCTTCGTCCCGGCCAGAAGCGCGCGCGCGGCGGATCTCCGTTCGCCGGGCTGCAGGCGCAACTGTCGGGGCTCCGCGAACGGATGCGGGATCCCCTGCCGCTGGTCGCGGCCGCCGTCGTGCTGCTCGCCGTGGCATGGCTCGGCTGGTCGTGGCTCAGCACCGGCAGCGCGCTCCGCGCCCTCGAACCGCAGCTGGAAGAGGCGCGCCAGGAGAACCAGCGCTTCCGGAATTTCGTGGCCCAGAAGCGCAAGGTCGAGCTGATCCGCGACTCGCTCGTGGCGCAGATCCAGGTGCTCCAGGCGGTGGACGGCGAGCGCTACGTGTGGCCCCACGTCATGGACGAGGTCACCCGCGCGCTGCCGCCCTACACCTGGCTGGTGGACCTCGGCGCCTCGGCTCCCGCTCCGGCGCCGGCCCCGCCCGGCTCGCCCGGCGACACCATGCCGGCGGACACCGTGGCCCCCGTCATGCGGCTCCAGATCAACGGCCGGACGGTGGACGTGCAGGCCTTCACCCGGTTCCTCCGCCAGCTGGAGGCGTCCCCCTGGATCTCGGACGTCCAGCCGATCTCGGCGCAGACGGTCGTGCAGGACGAGCGCCCCGTGACGGCGTTCACGATCCGCGCCGCGTTCAGCAAGGCGGACTCCGCCTACATCCGGACCGTGCCCCTCAGCCAGTCCGTGAGGTAACCGCGCCATGGCTCTCATCAACGACGCGAACAGGGTGCCCGTGCTGGCCATCGTCATGACCGGCCTGATCGGGTACATGCTCTACTCCGGCTCGGGCATCGACCTCCTCGGCCTCGAGGGGGTGCAGGCCCGCAAGGCCCACGTGGTGGCGCTGCAGGACACCCTCACCGCCATCCAGGCCCAGACGGACAGCGCCAAGCGCGAACTCGCCAAGGGCACCGCCGAGGACCTCCGCAAGGAGCTCGACAGCCATCGCGCCAGCCTGGCGCTGCTCCGGCAGATGGTGCCCGAGATGAACGAGGTGCCGAACCTCCTCGACGCCATCTCCACCCGCGCCAAGATCCGCGGCGTGAACCTGGCCCAGGTGGTGCCGCTCCCCGAGGTGGCGGGCCCGGCCCCGTTCAACACCTACACCTACAACATGTCCGTCCTCGGGCACTACGACGAAATCGGCGAGTTCCTCGCGGACATCGCCTCCCTGCCGCGGATCATCGTCCCGCAGGGCGTCAGCATGGCGCCGGCGCCGATGAACTCCGCGAAGGTGATGGGCGACACGACGGGCGCGCTCCTCGAGGCCAAGTTCCAGATCCGGACCTTCGTGAAGTCCGCCGAGCCGGAAGGAGCGAACAGTGGCACCTGATCGTATCGGGCTCACGCTCTGCCTGGCGCTCGCGCTGGCCGCCTGCGGCGGCGACGCGGAGGCGCCTCCCCCCGCCGCCCCCGAGGCCGCCCCCGCTCCGGCGGTCGACGCCCAGGCCGCCGCGGCCGACTCGGCCGAGGCCGCCCGCATCGCGGCGGCGCGCACTGACAGCGCGTCGGTGACCGGCCCGACCGCCAGGCGCGAGACCTTCGCCTACACCGGCGGAAGCCGGGACCCGTTCGAGTCGCTGCTCGACATGGCCTCCGCCGGGCCGGAGCTGCCCGACCTGCAGCTGGTCGGCATCTACCAGGACCTGGCCTACAACAGCAACAGCGTCGCGCTCCTGCGCGACCGTACCAACGACCGCCGGTTCAAGTTGCGGGTCGGCGATCAGCTCGGGCGCCTGAAGGTGGCGCAGATCCGCCAGAAGGATGTGGTCTTCATTGTCGAGGATTTCGGCTTCGAGCGGCAGGAAACACTGTCGCTGACCAAGCGGGAGGAAGAGACGCCATGACCCGAGTACTCACCTGTGCCCTTGCCGTCGCGCTCATGGGGCTGGCTGCGCCCGCCCGAGCCGACGTCTCCGACCCCGGGTCTGTCACCGGCGTCAGTGTCGTCTCCGCGCCAGGTCGCGCCGAGGTGGTCATCGCCATCTCCGGGGCGGTCCAGCTCAAGGACTTCATCCTCAAGGATCCGGCCCGCCTGGTCCTCGACCTCACCGGCACCACGCTCGACAGCCGCGCGCTCGGGCTGTACGACGGCGTGAACCGGGGCGGCGTCCTGAACGTCCGGACCGGCCAGTATTCCGCGCAGGTGGTGCGGGTGGTCGTCGAGCTCGACGCGGTCAAGGACTACACCATCGACCAGAGCGCCGGCGAGATCCGCATCTCCTTCGGCGCCGAGCGGCCGTTCCTCGCGTGGTCCAGCGCCGCGCCGGGCGAGTTCTCGGCGCCCGCCGCCCGCCCGGCCTCCGCGCGCCCCGCCGGGTCGCCCGAGGTCTCGGCCGTGGCCTATGCCCCGTCCGCCCAGGGCGACGAGCCCCGGATCACGGTGACCTGGGACCGCGCGTCGATCGCCGACGTCGTGGCCGGTTTCGCCGCCTTCAGCGGGCGCTCCATCATCCTCGGCCGCGACATCAAGGGCGAGGTGTCGGCCGAGGTCAAGAACCAGCCGTGGACCCAGGCGTTCTACGCCGTGCTGGCCACGCAGGGCCTCTCCGCCACCGAGCTCCCCGGCGGCATCATCCGGGTGGATTCTCCGTCGGCCCTCTCGGCCCTCGACTCGCTCGAGCCGCTCGAGACCGTCGTGGTGCGGATGAACTACGCCCGCGCCAAGGAGATGTCCAAGAACCTCGACGGCATCCTGACCAAGGGCCGCGGCAAGGTCTTCCCGGACACCGCGTCCAACTCGCTCATCATCACCGACACGCGGAGCCGGATCCAGAACATCGCCGCGTTCACCCGCGGGCTCGACATCCGGACGCCCCAGGTGGCGATCCAGGCCAAGATCATCTTCGTCAACCGCACCAGCCTCGAAGAGCTGGGCCTGAAGTACGACCTGGGCAGCCAGTCGACCTTCTATAACAGCGTCGTGCAGCGGCCAGACCCGGCCAACCCGGGCGACAGCTACGACCCCGGCACCACGGTCGTCGGGCTCGGCGGCAACTCGCTGGCCGCGGTCGGCAACCCCGAGGCGAGCATCTCGCAGCCGGCCCTGGACCTCGTCTGGTCCACCGCCATCGGCAACTTCGACTTCACCGTCTTCCTGAGCGCGCTCGAGCAGACGGAACTGGCCGACATCCAGGCGGAGCCGACCATCAACACGATGGACAACCGCGAGGCCAACATCCTGGTCGGCGAAGAGACGCCGGTGCGCGTCATCGACTACGGCTCGGGCACGGTGGCGGCGCAGTCCACGGTGCAGTTCAAGCAGACCGGCATCAAGCTCGTGGTGACGCCGCACGTGACCGACGACCGGCACATCGCGATGAAGCTCCACACCGAACGCTCCGCCGTCCGGCCCGTGGCCGACCGCGAGCTCGGTTTCATCGTGGAGACGCAGCAGGCCGACAACCAGCTCCTCGTGGCGGACGGCCAGACCGCCGTCATCGGCGGGCTGACGGTCACCGAAGTGCTCAAGACCCGCTCGGGCATCCCGATGCTCTCGCGCCTGCCGCTCCTCGGCCCGCTCTTCTCCTTCTCGAGCAACCGCGAGACGCGGAAGGACCTGATCATCCTGGTGACTCCGCGCATCCTGGACGACAACTTCTAGGCGGACCGCCGCGCGGCGCCGCCGCGCCTCCATCCACCACCCGTGAGCCCGACCCGTGTCGGGCTCATGCGTTTCTCCCGGTCGCGCGTGAACCGGCCGGACCCCGAGGCTCCTCGTGCACTTTCGTTTTACGACCGCGGGTGAATCACACGGCCCGGCCCTCGTCGCCATCGTCGAGGGGCTGCCCGCTGGGTTGCCGGTCGCCGCGGCGTTCGTGGACGCCCAGCTCGCCCGCCGGATGCAGGGGTACGGGCGCGGGGCGCGGATGCAGATCGAGCAGGATCGCATCGAATGGCTGGGCGGCGTGCGCAGCGGCGAGACGCTCGGCTCGCCGGTGGCCATGCGGCTCGCCAACCGCGACTGGGCGAACTGGAAGGACGTCATGGACCCCGAGGGCACCCCGGGGGAGCACCGCCGGCGCCAGGTGACGCGCCCGAGGCCCGGGCACGCCGACCTCGTCGGCGTCCTCAAGTACGACCGTGACGACGCCCGGGACATCCTCGAGCGCGCCAGCGCGCGAGAGACGGCGGCGCGCGTCGCGGCCGGCGCCCTCGCCCGCCGGCTCCTCGAGGAGTTCGGGGTCGGGATCGGGAGCCACGTGGTGTCCCTCGGCGGGATCCGGGCGGAGCGGCCCGGGGCCCTTCCGTCACCGCTCAACGACGCCGCCGACCGCTCCCCCCTCCGCGTCCTCGACGCCGACGCCGAGCAGGCGATGCTCCGCCGGATCGACGAGGCGAAGGCGGCGGGCGACACCCTCGGCGGGGAAGTGGAGGTCGTCGCCGAGGGGCTGGTCCCCGGCCTCGGCAGCCACGTCAGCTGGGACCGGAAGCTCGACGGCCGGCTCGCCGCGCTCCTGATGTCGATTCCCGCCGTGAAGGGGGTCGAGATCGGGCTCGGCTTCGAGGCGGCGCGGCGGCCCGGCTCCGCGGTGCACGACCCGATCCTGCCCGAGCCGGTGCGCGGCGCGAGCGTGCGCG
>CAYUOK010000082.1:0-5906 GCA_964446395.1 uncultured Gemmatimonadaceae bacterium
TACGTGCGGACCGGGGCCACCTTCACGAACGGCGAGGGGCTCACCAGCACCTGGACGCTGTACCGGATCCCCATGCGGGTGCCCGACGCGACCATCGGCACGCCGAACCTTCGGCTGGTGCAGAACATGCGCGTCACCTTCGCGGCGCCCGACCTCGGGGAGCCGGACGTGGTCGCCCGGTTCGCGCTCGCGCGGATGCGGTTCATCGGCGCGCCCTGGGTGCGGCGGGCCGACACGCCGCTCATCGGCATCGGCGGGTCGGTGGCGAGCCCCACCGGCACGATGTTCGCCGCGGTCATCTCGACGGAGGACGTGGCGCTCGGTTACGAATCCCCGCCGGGCGTGGCGAACGAGCCGGTCCGCAACGACGACCCGCAGCAGGGCAACGGCGTGCAGATCAACGAGAAGTCGCTGCGCGTCGTGGCCACCGAGCTCGCGGTCGGCCAGCGCGCCGAGGCCTACCAGCGATTCCCTTCCGGCGCGCAGAACCTGCTCAAGTACGAGCAGGTCCGGGTCTGGTTCCGCGGCAAGGGCGACGGATGGACCAGCGGGGACCTCTCGGCCTTCTTCAAGATCGGGAGCGACGACCAGAACTGGTACATGTACCAGGTGCCCGCCAGCAGCACCGACTGGCTCCCCGAGGCCCGGATCAGCATCCCGATCTGGCGGCAGCTGCGGGCCGACATCGAGCAGCGCTGGCTGCAGGGGCTCCCGCCGGCCGGCGCGGCCGCCTGCGGCATCGGGGATCCGGCGGCGTACGTCGCGTGCGACGGGCCGTACGTGGTCCAGGTGGCGGATCCCGGCGTCAATCCGCCGAATCTCGCCGCCGCGCAGGAAATGTCCGCCGGCATCTACCGCGTGGCGAACACCGAGACGCTCACGAACGTCGAACTCTGGGTGGACGACATCCGCCTCGACGCGCCGCTGACGGAGACGGGCGCCTCGATGGCCTTCGACGCCCGCCTCGCGGCGGCGGACGTGGCGGACTTCTCGGTGAACTACGTGCGGCAGGACGGGCTCTTCCAGCAGATCGGCCGCGACCCGACCTACCGGACCACCGGGGCGCTGGTCCTCGGCACCAACCTGCGGATCGATCGCTTCCTCCCCGCGTCGCTCGGGATCGCCGTTCCGTTTTCGGTGAGCCACACCTTCACGTCGGCCGACCCGATCCTGATCGGCGGGACCGACATCCTCGCCTCGGACATCGACAACCTCCGCCAGCCGTCCAGCAACCTGACGCAATACAACTTCGGGGTGCGCCGCACCGTGCGCGGCACCTCCGCGGTGGAACGCGGCCTCCTCGACCCCCTGTCCTTCAGCGGCTCCGTCACCACGGGGCAGAGCCAGACGGAGCTCTCCTCGGGCACCACCTCGGCCACGCTCTTCACCCTGTCGTACAACCTGGTGCTCCCCCGCATGGGGCCGAGCGTGTCCCTCGGCGGCGTGGTCGACCAGCTCCCGCCCTGGATCGCGCGGAGCGAGGGGTTCGCCGGCGTCCGGACGACGCAGTTCGGCGTGGTGCCGGGCAACATCCGCTTCGGGAGCCAGCTGACCAGGACCGAGAGCGACTTCACCGGCTACCTGGTGCCGGTCACGCGGCCGGGCGACGCGGCGCTGCGGCCGGCGGTGTCGTTGACCAACCTGTGGCGCAACAATGCCGGGGTCACCTGGCAGCCGGTCGGGCTGCTCACCTTCAGCACCGACCTGAGCAGCACGCGGGACCTCCGGGACTACGACGACACCACCTCCATCGGCCGGCTGACCGACGCCTCCCGCAAGGAGTTCCTCGGGATGGACGTGGGCGTCGAGCGGGACCGGAACCTCGCCACCGCCATCAACATCACGCCACGCCTCACCTCCTGGCTCCGCGGGCGGTTCAACACGACGAGCAGCTTCGTGCTGTCGCGGAGCCTCACCAGCCGGGCCCCGATCCAGGAGTTCGGGGACAGCGGCGCCTACATCCTGCCGCAGACGCTGAACAACCTCCGGTCGCGGGAAATCGGGATCACCATCGACCCGTCGCGCGGGTTCCGGCAGCTGGTGAAGGACTCCGGCACCGCCGGGAAGGCGCTCCGCGGGCTGCGGGTCGTGGACTTCGTGTATCGCACCACCCGCCTCTCGACCTACGACCTCGCCACCTTCGATCCCGACCTCGGGTACATGCTGGCGCGCGGCAGCATGTCCGACTTCCTGACGCAGGAGGGGGACTCCGCCCTGAGCGCGGCCGAGACGTCCACCATAACCGTCGGCGGCGGCGCGGACCTCCCCTTCGGGATCACCGCCAGCCTGCAGTACTCGTCCTCCGACGTGGATCGCTACTCGCGCGCCAGCAACGGCTACCTGCTCTCCGAGATCACGCAAAAGGAGTGGCCCATCCTGCAGGCCCGGTGGACCCAGACGATCAAGAGCGGGCTCCTCTCGGTGGTCAGCCTCTCGACCAACCTGCGGCAGCGCTCCGGCCGCACCGTCCTGCCGTCGGCCGCGGTGAACGCCGTCTCCCTGAACGAGACGTCCACCTGGACCAACGACCTCCAGTTGACGTTCCGGAAGGGCATCAGCCTCACCCTCGGCTACGGCACGTCGAACAACGAGCGCCTGAGCAACGGCACCACGACCATCGGCGACGGAACGGACATCACCGCCAACCTGATCTATCTCTTCCGCCTGCCCGGCAACGTCAGCTCCGCCCGCAAGCAGGTGCGCGTGTCGGTCAACGCGCTCTCGAGCAAGGCGGCCTCGTGCCTCGAGCTCCCCGGCGCCACCGATTGCATCGGGATCTCCGACGTGCGCCGCAAGACCCTGCGGGCCGGGGTGGACACCGACATCCTCACCATCCTGACCGGCGGCCTCCAGGCCGCCTACGTACTCAACGACGTCCGCCAGCTGAACCGCAAGACGGAACAGCTGACCCTCAGCCTGACGTTCCAGCTCTCCCTGTTCTCCGGAGACTACTGATGCGCTTCTCCCGCGGGCCCGCCCTTGCGGCGGCCCTCGTCCTCGCCTGCGCCACGTCGCGGCCCGCCCGGCCGTTCGACGGCCAGGCCGCCTATCGCGCCGTGGAAGCCCAGGTGGCCTTCGGCCCGCGCATCCCCGGCACGCCCGGGCACGCGGCACAGGCGGCCTGGCTCGACAGCCTGCTCCGCCCCCTGGCCGACACCCTGATCGTCCAGCGCTGGACCCACGTGACGGCGCGGGGCGACTCGGTGCCGCTTCAAAACTTCGTGGCGCGGTTCAACCCCTCGGCCGGCGAGCGCCTCCTCTTCCTGGCGCACTGGGACACGCGCCCCCGCGCCGACGGGCCCAACAGCCGTGACAGCTCCGTGGCCGTGCCGGGCGCCAACGACGGCGCCTCCGGTACCGCGGTCCTGCTCGGGGTGGCGGCCGCGCTCCGCCAGGCGCCACCGACCGTCGGCGTGGACCTCCTGTTCGTGGACGGCGAGGACTACGGCGTCTTCGACGACAAGGTGGACGTCCTTCTCGGCTCGAAGTACTACGCGGATCACCCGGCGCCCGGCGCGGCGCCGCTCTACGCCGTCCTCTTCGACATGGTGGGCGACAGCGACCTCCAGATCTACCAGGAGGGCAACTCCCTGACCGGCGCCCCGGAGGTGGTCGACCTCGTTTGGACGGTGGCCCGGAAGGCGGGCCACGGCGACGTGTTCATCCCGACCCTGCGATGGACCATCACTGACGATCACCTGTCGCTGCAGGCGCGCGGGATCCGCGCCATCGACGTGGTGGATTTCGATTACCCGCACTGGCACACCCCCGAGGACACCCCCGACAAGGTGAGCGCCAAGAGCCTGCAGGCAGTGGGCGAGGTCGCGCTGGCCCTGGTTGCGAATACGGAGCGCTGAGCGCGTAAGCTCGACCCCGTCCGCGGCGGTCTGGTTTCGCAGCGCCGCGGCATTCCCGGCATCCTCCCCGGATGGAGCCCGCTGAACGCCGCGCCATCCTGTGCCTGCTCCTGCTGGGGGTGGCGGGGCAGGGTGTCCGGTGGGTGGCCGGCCGGCCGGGCGAGCCCCCCGGCCAGGTGGTGCTCATGCCGGTGGAGCGCCGGGGATCGCCCACCGCCCACCGGGACAGCGCACAGGCCGCGGCGCGCCCCCTAGCCCCCGGAGAGACCCTCGACCCCGACGAGGCCACCGTGTCGGACCTCCTCCGCCTCCCCCGCGTGGGGCCGGCGCTGGCCCGGGCCATCGTGGCCGATCGTGAGGCCAGGGGCCCCTTCCTGAGCCTGGCGGGGCTGGATCGAGTCCCGGGCATCGGCCCGAAGCTGCTGGCGGTCCTGGAGCCCTACCTCGCCTTCAGCGGCGGTCGCCGGCCTCTCGAGCCCAGCCCGGCCGGCGGAGGGCCGGTGGACCTCAATATCGCCACGGCGGCCGAACTCGAGGCGCTCCCGGGGGTGGGGCCTGCCCTGGCCGGTCGCATCGTGTCATACCGCGAATCGCACGGTCGCTTTGCGGACATCGGGGGGCTCGATGCAGTACCCGGCATCGGCCCCGCGCTGGCGGAGCGCCTGAGGCCCCACCTGACAGTGCGTTAAGTCGTGAATCCGCAAGTGGTTGTGTGGTAGGGTGAGGCGTGGATGCAATACATGGCACGGGAATGGCTACTCGCCTCTCCGGCTACTCCCGTCCATTTCCCGGACTTCCACCACCGAGGGGCTTCGCGAGCATGACGACCACGATGGCCGCCGGCACCGAGCGGCTTGGAGACGTGTTGATCCGGGAGGGGCTGCTGACGCGCGCCAAGTGCGATCAGGCCCTCGCGGAGCAGCGCTCCAGCGGTCATCGGCTCGGCTACGTCCTCGTCAAGCTCGGCCTCGTGCCCGAGGTGGAAATCACCAAGATCCTGGCGCGGCAGCACCGCATGCCGGCCGTGGACCTGTCGCGCTTCGAGGTGGATCCCAAGGTCCTCAAGCTGATCCCCCCCGACCTGGCCAACAAGCAGGTGGTGCTGCCGCTCAAGCGCGAGGGTCGCACGCTGACGGTGGCCATGGCCGACCCCACCAACATGGGGGTGGTCGAGGACCTCAAGTTCATCACGCGCTACGACGTCTTCCCGGTGCTCGCGGGGGAATACACGCTGCGCTCGATCATCGAGCGGCACTACCAGCAGTCGAACGACCAGCAGCTCCAGGACATCATCAAGGACATGGAGGGGCAGGGCGAGGACGTCGAGATCGTCGCGGAGCTGGAGGACGAGGCGGCCACCCAGGCGCAGATCGACGACGCGCCGGTGGTCAAGCTGATCAACGGCCTCCTGACCGACGCGGTCCGCCGCGGCGCCAGCGACATCCACATCGAGCCCTTCGAGTTCGAGCTGCGCGTCCGCTACCGGATCGACGGCGCCCTGCTCGAGGTCATGAAGCCGCCGCTCAAGATGAAGGCCGCGCTCACGTCGCGCATCAAGATCCTCTCGCAGCTCAACATCGCCGAGCGCCGGGTGCCGCAGGACGGCCGCCTCAAGCTCAAGATGGGCAACCGGGTCATCGACTTCCGCGTGTCGGTGCTGCCGGTGCTCTTCGGCGAGAAGATCGTGCTCCGTATTCTCGACAAGGGCAACCTGACGCTCGACCTCTCCAAGTTCGGGTTCGAGAAGAAGGCGGAAGACGACCTGATGGCCGCCATCCTCAACCCGTACGGGATGGTGCTGGTGACGGGACCGACCGGCTCGGGCAAGACGACCACGCTCTACTCGGCGCTCTCGCGCATCAACACGATCGAGTCCAACATCATGACGGCCGAGGACCCGGTCGAGTACAACCTGATGGGGATCAACCAGGTCCTCGTGCGGAACGAGATCGGGCTCACGTTCGCGGCGGCGCTGAAGGCGTTCCTGCGCCAGGACCCCAACATCATCATGATCGGCGAAATCCGGGACCTGGAGACGGGCAGCATCGC
>CAYUOK010000083.1:0-5856 GCA_964446395.1 uncultured Gemmatimonadaceae bacterium
AATCCCGGCTGCTGCAGCTGGTGTTCTGGACCGGGCAGGCGGTCGGGAACGCCGCAGCCAGACCCACCTGGAACCCGGGTGCCCTGGAGCAGGTGCGGCAGGCTCGCTAGGCCGGTCATCGAGGGGAGAGTTATTACCATTCAGGAGGCCCGGCAGGCCTCCTGAATCGTTTCTGCCAGCCTGCCCGGCCGCCCGCGGCCCAGCCGCCTTCGCTCCCTCCCAACCCTGGATGCGCCCATGTCCGACGCCGCCCCCGGCTCCCTCGCCGAGTTCCGCGCCTTCCGCGAGCAGATGAACGCCTCGATCCTGGCCGCCGGCAACCTGACCATCAACCGGTTCTTCGCGCTCGACGGGCGGGCCTACGAGGCGGGGGCGCTCGGGGTCAAGACGAAGGAGATGCTGGGGCTGGTGTCGAGCATGGTCCTCCGCTGCGACGACTGCATCACTTACCACATCGTCCGCTGCCGGGAGGAGGGCGTCACGCAGCAGGAGTTCCTCGAGATCTTCAGCGTGGCGCTGATCGTCGGCGGCAGCATCGTGATCCCGCACCTGCGCCGGGCCATGGCGCGACTGGAGGAACTCGCCGGCTCGGCGTGACCCGGGCTCCGTTATATTTGCGCCCATGTCCCAATCCCGCATCCGGAATTTCTGCATCGTGGCGCACATCGACCACGGGAAGTCCACCCTGGCCGACCGCCTCATCGAAACGACGGGTGCAGTCCAGAAGCGCCAGATGCGCTCCCAGCTCCTCGACACGATGGATCTCGAGCGCGAGCGGGGCATCACGATCAAGCTGAACGCGGTCCGGATGTCCTACACCGGCCGGGACGGCGTCGAGTACGAGCTCAACCTGATCGACACCCCCGGGCACGTGGACTTCACCTACGAAGTGTCCCGGTCGCTGGCCGCATGCGAGGGTGCCATCCTGGTGGTGGACGCCTCGCAGGGCATCCAGGCGCAGACGCTCAGCAACCTCTTCCTGGCGCTCGACGCCGGGCTCGAGATCATCCCGGTCCTCAACAAGATCGACCTGCCCGGAGCGGAGCCGGAGCGCCGTGCGCAGGAGATCATCGACCTCATCGGCGCCAAGCGGGAGGAGATCCTCAGCGTCTCCGCCAAGGAAGGCACCGGCATACCGGAGCTCCTCGAGGAAATCGTGGCGCGGGTGCCCCCGCCCCGCGGCCGCGAGGACGCCCCGTTCCGCGCGCTGATCTTCGACTCGTACTACGACCGGTACCGGGGCGCGGTCCCGAGCATCCGGGTGGTGGACGGGACGGTCCGGGCCGGGATGAAGATCGCCTTCGGCTCGCACCCGGCGGACGAGTACCGGGTGGAGGAGGTCGGCTACCTCCAGCTCGGCCAGCGCGAGGCGCCGGCGCTCGAGGCGGGCGAGGTGGGCTACCTCGTGGCCAGCCTGCGGGACGTCCGGGACGCGCGCGTGGGCGACACCATCCTGGACGCCGAGGACCCGGCCACCGAGCTCCTGCCGGGGTACCGGATCGTCAAGTCGATGGTCTTTGCCGGCGTATACCCGACCGACTCCGACCAGTACGAGAACCTCCGCGACGCGCTCGAGAAGCTGCGGCTCAACGACGCGTCGCTGAACTACGAGCCGGAGGCCTCCACAGCGCTCGGCTTCGGGTTCCGGTGCGGGTTCCTCGGCCTGCTCCACCTGGAGATCGTGCAGGAGCGGCTCCAGCGGGAGTTCAACCTCGACCTCATCACCACCGTGCCGACCGTGGAGTACCACGTTTTCCGCACCGACGGCGAGATGATGGTCCTGTCGAACCCGACCAACCTCCCCGACCCGGCGTCCATCGCGCGGATCGAGGAGCCGTACGTGAAGGCGCGGATCATGGCGCCGGCCGACTACATCGGCGCCATCATGAAGCTCGGGCAGGACCGGCGCGGCATCTACAACGGGATGCACTACATCGACACCTCCCGCGTGGAGTTCGACTTCGAGTTCCCGCTCGGGGAGATCGTGCTCGACTTCTACGACCGGCTGAAGTCGGTGAGCCGCGGGTACGCCTCGCTCGACTACGAGATGTCGGACTTCCGCGAGTCGGACCTCGTGAAGCTCGACATGCTGCTCAACGGCGACCAGATCGACGCCTTCAGCGTCATCATCCACCGCGACAAGGCGTACGAGTACGGCCGGAAGGTGGCGGAGAAGCTGAAGGAACTCATCCCGCGCCAGCTGTACGCGGTCGCCATCCAGGCGGCCATCGGGCAGAAGATCATCGCCCGCGAGTCGATCAGCGCCTTCCGCAAGGACGTGCTCGCCAAGTGCTACGGCGGCGACATCACCCGCAAGCGGAAGCTCCTGGAGAAGCAGAAGGAAGGAAAGAAGCGGATGAAGCAGATCGGCGCGGTGGAGATTCCCCAGGAGGCGTTCCTGGCCGTGCTGAAGGTCGACTAGCCCCCTCACCCCCAGATGCCCATGCGCCCCGGACCCGTCCTCGTCATCCAGACCGCGTTTCTCGGCGATGTCGTCCTCACCACCCCGCTGCTCGCGCGGCTCGCGGCGCGGTTCGGGCCGGTGGACGTCGTCACCACGCCCGCCGCCGCCGAGCTGATCGAGACCCACCCGGCGGTGCACCAGGTCATCCGCTACGACAAGCGCGGGGCGGACCGGGGCATCGGCGGCTTCCGCCGCCTGGCCGAGCGGCTGGCCGACACCCGGTACTCCGCCGCCTTCCTGCCGCACCGCTCGTGGCGCTCGGCGGCGCTGGCCTTCGCCGCCCACATCCCCGACCGCACCGGCTTCGCCGACAGCCCCGCCGCCATGCTCTACACCCGGCGCGTGTCGCGCGCCCGGGGCGGCCACGAGAGCGCCCGGCTGCTGGCGCTGGCCGACGATCGCCGGACGGCGGGTCAGCCGCCGAAGGTGTCGCTGGTGCTCACCGACGCCGACCGCGCGGCCGCGAGCGCGTGGCTCGCCGAGCGGCGCGTCGCCACGCCGTTCGTGGCGGTGGCGCCCGGCTCCATCTGGGGCACCAAGCGGTGGCCCGGCTACGCCGAACTCGTGTCCCGCCTGGACAAGCCGGTGGTCGTCCTCGGCAGCGACGCCGACGGCGACCTGGCCGCCCAGGTGGCGGGCGCTGCGCCCGGGCGGGCGCATTCGGCCGCCGGCGCGCTCTCGCTCCGCGAGTCGGCCGCCATCATCGAGCGCGCCAGCCTGCTGGTGACCAACGACTCCGCTCCGCTCCACCTCGCGACCGGCGTCGGCACGCCGGTCGTGGCGGTGTTCGGCCCGACCACACCGTCGCAGGGATTCGGCCCGCTCGGCGGGGCGAGCCGCGTGGTCCAGGAAGCGGGACTCTGGTGTCGCCCCTGTTCGCCGCACGGCCCGGCCGCCTGCCCGCTCGGCCATCACGCCTGCATGCAGTCCATCGGCGTGGACCGGGTGCTGGCCGCGGTGACGTCCCTCCCGACGACCCACGCGGCGCACTGACGTGGAATACGTCCTCGGCATCGATGTCGGCGGGACGAATCTCGTCGCCGGGTGCGTCGCCGAGGACGGCTCGCGGCTCGAAGGGCTGCTGACCGAGCCGACCCGCGCCGAGGAAGGCGCGGACGGCGTCGTGGGCCGCCTGCTCGCCCTGGCACGCCGCTCCATGGCCGCCCTCGCGACCGCGGTGCCGGGCGCGAGGGTGGCGGGAGTCGGCGTCGGCTCCCCCGGTCCGCTCGACACCCGGCAGGGGATCGTGCTGCTGACGCCGAACCTCGGCTGGGTGGACTTCCCGCTCCGCGGCCGGGTGTCGGACGGACTCGGCCTGCCCGCCTCGCTCGACAACGACGCCAACTGCGCGGTGCTCGGCGAGCACTGGCGCGGCGCGGCGCGGGGCACCCGCCAGGCGATCGGCATCACCATCGGGACCGGCATCGGCGGCGGCATCATCCTCGACGGCCAGCTCTACCACGGCGCGTCGGACTGCGCGGGCGAGATCGGCCACACCACGATCGAGATGAACGGACGACGCTGTGCCTGCGGCAACTACGGCTGCCTCGAGGCCTACGCCTCCGGGCCCGCCATCGCGCGGCGCGCGGTGGAGGCGGTGGAGCGGGGCGCCGAGAGCTCGCTCCGGGCCCTGATGGACGCGGATCCCGCGTCCATCACGGCGCAGGTGGTGTACGAGGCCGCCACGGCGGGAGACGCCCTGGCGCGGGAGGTGGTGCAGGACACCGCCCGCATCCTCGGCGCGGCGATCGCCAACCTGGTGAACGTGTTCAATCCCGAGGTGGTGGTCGTGTGCGGCGGCGTCACGCTCGCCGGCGAGAGCCTCTTCGCGCCGCTCCGGCGCGAGGTGACGCGCCGCGCCTTCCGCCCCGCGGTGGAGGTGTGCCGCATCGTTCCCGGCGCCCTCACCGGTTCCGCCGGCGTGTACGGCGCCGCGCGCTCCTTCCTCGACAGCCGGGGCGGCTGAACCGTGCGTCGGGTCGGCGTGGTCGGCACCATGGTGTGGGATGTCATCCACGGGCGCGACCCGGTCGGGCCGCCGACCGAGGAGTGGGGCGGCATCGCCTACGCGCTGGCCGGGATGGACGCCGCCCTCGACGACGGGTGGGAGATCGTGCCCCTGATCCGGGTCGGACGGGACCTGGCGCCCCAGGCCGGCGAATTCCTGCGCGGCCTCACCCGTCTGGCGCCCGGGGCGAGGTGCATCGAGGTTCCGGCCCCGAACAACCGGGTGGTGCTGCGCTACCAGTCGGCGGAGCGGCGATGCGAACGGATGCAGGGCGGCGTGCCGGGATGGACCTGGCCGGAGCTCGGGCCCCTCGTGGCCGACCTCGACGCCCTGTACATCAACTTCATTTCCGGTTTCGAGATGTGCCTCGGCACCGCCCAGGCATTGCGCCGCGGGTTCCGAGGCCCCATCTATGCGGACCTGCACAGCCTCTTTCTCGGCATGCAGCGCGACGGCGTGCGGACCCTCCAACCGCTGCCGGACGCCCCCTCCTGGTTCGGGTGCTTCGACGCCATCCAGGTCAACGAGGACGAGATGCACCAGCTCTCCGCCGACCCGATGGGGCTCTCCGCCGCGGCGCTCGGGGCGGGCGTGTCGCTGCTGCTCGTGACGCTCGGCCCGCGGGGCACCGCCTACGTGGCCGCACCAGGGTTCGACGGCTGGGGCCGTGACGGCGCGTCCGCCGCCGCGCAGCCGGTCCGCACCGCGCTGGTCGCAGCACCGCCGGTGGACACCCTCGACCCGACCGGGTGCGGGGATGTCTTCGGGGCCGCCTGCTGCGCCCGCCTGCTGGCCGGCGCGCCGGTGCCGCAGGCCATCGGCGAGGCCAACGCCCTGGCCGCCCGCAACGCCGCCTTCCGCGGCGCGAGCGGCCTGGTGCG
The DNA here is from genome assembly GCA_964446395.1 of uncultured Gemmatimonadaceae bacterium. GTDB lineage: Bacteria > Gemmatimonadota > Gemmatimonadetes > Gemmatimonadales > GWC2-71-9 > SPDF01. The sequence goes on from CAYUOK010000083.1 coordinate 5,354, forward strand.
CCACCTCCGTGGCGAGCTCGTGGCGCCGTGACGCGGATCGTGGAGGTGCCGGCCTACTTCGACGACCGGTCGTTCGACCAGTTCGCGCAGGGCTTCGGCGCCTGGCCGCCCGAAGAGCGCGTGCTCGTGGACGCGCGCGCCGCCACCTGGGCGTCCCCCTACGGACTCGTCGGGCTCCTGACCGCCGCGCAGGCGCTCCGGGAGGCCCACCGGGAAAAGCCGCTCTTCACCGTCCCCGCCAGCGACGAGGTCCGGCGCTACTGGGCCAAGACAGGATTCTTCCGCCACGCCGCCGACCTCTTCGAGATCCACGGGAAGGTGCCGCGCACCCCGGCCAGCGAGGATTCGGACCACCTGCTCGACATCACGCCGGTCGGCGCGTCGGAGGACGTGCACCAGGTGGTCGGACGGATCCAGGAGCGGGCCGCGCGGATGCTCAGCCACGAGCTCGGGCTCGAGGCGAAGGCCACGATGGGATTCGCGATGGCGCTTTCGGAGGCGTG
>CAYUOK010000084.1:0-5815 GCA_964446395.1 uncultured Gemmatimonadaceae bacterium
CGCGCGGCCACCACCACCGTCTGCGCCTGCGTGGTCTCCACGCTGCCCGCGACGCCGGCGTCGAAACGCTCGGTGGCCTGCTTGAGCTCCAGCGCGGCGAGCGCGAGCCGGTCGGTCGCGAGGGTGACGGCGCTCTCGGCGGTGCCCAGGTCGAGGAGCGAGCGGCGCACCTCCTGCTCCGCCTGGCGCGACAGGTCGCGCTGGCGGAGTTCCTGCGCGGCGAGCCGGAGTTCCTGCTCCGAACTGCGGCGCTGGCGGCGGAAGCCGTCGAACACCGGGAGCTGGACGCCGAACATCAGCGTGTAGCTGCCGAGCATCCGGTCCACTTCCTGGCCGGAATGGGTCCACTGCCCCTGGAAACCGACGGTCGGGTAGTACTCGTTCGTGATCGCCCGCAGGCTCCGTCGGGCCACCTCGGTCCGCCCCGCCTCCGCGGTCACGTCCGGCCGGTGCGCCATCGCGAAGGCCACGGCGGAGTCGGGCGAGAGCGGGACGTCCACCGGGCCGGTGCCGAGGCTGTCGGTCAGGCGGAGGGGGGCGTCGAGCGGGAGGTTCAGGACGCGGAGCAGGTCGAGGCGGGCACGGCCGAGCTCGTTGCGCGCGGAGAGCAGCTCGGCCTGCACGGCGTGCGCATTCACTTCGTTGCGGGTCAGGTCGATGGCCGGCGTGACGCCGGCGGCCTGGAATTGCCGGGCCTGGGCCAGGAGCGTTGCGGCAATGGCGCTGTCCGCCTCGCGCGCCCCCACGACTTCGGCCGCGGCGAGGACCCGAAGGTACGCCAGCCCGGCGGCCGCGCCGGCGAGGCTGCCGATGTGCCGGGCGTCGAGCCCCGCCACCTTCGCGGAATCGGACGCCGCCTTCAATCGCTCGATCATGCTGGCGTCGAAGATCACCTGGCTGGCGTGGGCCTGCAGGGCGTAGAGCGTGAACGGCGGGGTGACGCCGACGGCGCCGGGGAAGCCGAACTGCTCGAGGTTCACGGTCTGTGGGGCGACGGTCCCCGCCGCCGAAACTTGCGGAAGGAGGTCGGCGCGCCTGAGACCGACCCGGTTTTCCGCCACCTGGGTGTTCAGGTTGGCCAGCGTGGCCGACACCGCCTGCTGTCGCCCGAGCCGCACGGCGCCAAGCAGGGAGAGTTCGGACGGCGCTTGCGCGGGGGCCTGCGCGGCGAGCGGCGCCGCGGCCAGGACGGCGAGAACGGCGAGGCGTACGGCGTTGTGCATGGTCAGACCGCCGGGCCGGCCGATGGCCGGGCCTCGACGCCGTGAAGGAAGAGGTCGAGGATCCCGTCGAGGACCTGGTCGTCGGCCAGGCGCTCGGGATCCATGGTGGCGAAGAAGCACTGGGCCTGGGCCGAGAACACCATCAGGTGCGGCAGCCCCCGCGCCGCGAACGGGTGCAGGTCCCGCCGCAATTCCCCGCTGGCGACTCCCCGGTCGAGCACCGACGTGATCATGCGCCGCGCACGCAGGATCACCTCGGCGAAGTAGAACCGGGCCAGTTCGGGGAACTCGTGCAGCTCGGAGTGCACGAGCCGCGCGATGCCCGCCATCCGCGGCTCGCGCATGGTGTCCCACATGCGGCGGATGAGCTGGGCCAGCAGGTCGCGCGAGGAGCCCTCGTGAGTCCGGATGAACTCCTCTCCCGCGGCCAGGAGCGGCACCACGTTGGCGCGCACCATTTCGCGGAAGAGCGCATCCTTGGAGTCGAAGTACCGGTACAGCGTTCCCTTGCTGACCTTGGCGCGGCGCGCGACGTCATCGAGCTTGGTGCGCGCGAAGCCGGTGGTCGCGAAGACTTCCGCGGCCGCCGTGATGATCTCTTCGTGGCGCGCCTCGGGGCGGCGTTTCCACCTGGGGCGCGGAGCGCGGCGTCGGGTCTGCGGCATGGATGGTGGCCCTCAAATTAGTAACTGACCGGTCAGTAACATATTTGTTCCGGCTTCGGAGTCAACCCCCGCCGCCCGGGCCCGGGCCGCCGCGCAACTCGCTGTCATCGCTTCTCTTGCGTGGGACCCCCATCCCGTCCTAATTTGGTGCAACCTGCCTCTGGAGGCTCCGCCGATGTCGGAAAGCTTTCTCAGCTCCGACGAATACGACGAGAACGCCCATTCCCTCTACAACGAAGGCCGGTACGACGAAGCGCTGGACCTGCTCCGCGTCGGGGTGACGCTCTATCCGCACGCGGTGGAACTCCATGTCGGCATGGCATACGCCTACCTCGCCCGCGAGGAGTACGCCTGGGCGCGCCGCAGTTTCGATCGCGCCATCGCGCGGGACCCCGACCACGAAGACGCCCTCGCCGGGCTCGGCGAGACCCTCCTCAAGATCGGCGACCGCGGCGGCGCGCTGGCCGCCTTCGAGCGGGTCGTGGCGCTCGGCTTCCGCGAAGATCACGAGCTCATGCTCCAGCTCGGCCGCGCCCTCTTCCGCGAGGGGCTGCTCGCGCAGGCGCACCGCTTCTTCGAGTTCGCGGTGTCCGCCCACCCCGACTCCCCCGAGGCCGCGGCCTGCGTGGGCTACGCCTCGCACCGGCTCGGCAACGAGAGCGGCGCGCTCTACTGGCTGCGCCGGGCCCTCGAGATCGACCCGACGTACGCCGAGGCGCGGATCTACCTCGCCAACCTCCTCTACGACCGCGGCGAGTCCGAGGCCTCCCTGCACCACCTCGAACGGACTCAGCCGGAGGAGCACTTCGACGAGCTCGCGCTCTGGCGGTACATCGAGCTGAAGAAGTCCCTCTTCCGGCTCCCGGACGACGACCCCGAACTCGCGCCCTGGCTCGCCCGCCTCGGCGAGGTGGCCGCCGAGCCTGATTCGATCGACATGCTGCTCGCGGAAATGGAGGCGTTGCTCCCCGACGGCTCCCTCCGCGACCCGAACCAGCTCGAGCTCTTCGGCACGCTGCTCACCGAGCTGCAGGCGATGCAGAAGCGCCCCAACGTGGGGGAGTCGCACCTCGTGGCGACGCTCTCGGGGCACCTCTTCAACGGCACATGGGAGGAAATCCTCCTGCAGATGAAGGCCGCCGACCACGAGGGGTCCGCCGCGTCGCTGGTCGAGTTCATGGCGAGCCTGGCCCGCCGCGGCCAGGCCGAGACCGGCATCGTCATCCCGGTCACCGACGCCGAGGCGTTCATTCGCGGCAGCTCCGAAGCGGGGGTCCTCCGCATCATCCAATAGGGGCGCGCGGCAGAGCGCCGCCAGCACCGCCGACCCCGGGGCCCGAGAGGGCCCCGGCGTGCATCCGTCACCTGTTCGAATACCTTTCGACATGCCAACGCAGCGATCCTGGACCGCGGGCGTCGCCCGCGAAGTCCTGCCGAACGGCCTGACCCTCCTCGCGCAGCGGGAGCCCTCCGCGCCGGCCGTCGCCGTCGTCACGCACGTCAAGGCGGGCTTCTTCGACGAGCCCGACCGGTGGGGCGGCATCAGCCATGTCCTCGAGCACATGTTCTTCAAGGGCACCCCGACGCGCGGCGTCGGCGAGGTGGCGCGCCAGACCAAGGCCGCCGGTGGCTACCTGAACGCCGGTACCGCGTACGACTACACCACCTACTACGTGACCCTCCCGGCGGGCCAGCTGGAGACCGCGCTCGACATCCAGGCCGACGCGCTCCAGCACGCCACCCTCGACCGAGACGAACTGGCCCGCGAACTCCAGGTGATCATCCAGGAAGCGAAACGCAAGCTCGACTCGCCGGGCGCGCTGGCGCACGAGACCCTGCACGAGGTGCTCTTCGACCGCCACCGGATTCGCCGCTGGAGGATCGGGACGGAATCTGCGCTCGCCGGCTTCACTCGCGAGGACGTGGCGGGGTACTACGAGTCCCGGTACGTGCCGGACCGGACCATCGTGGCCATCGTGGGCGATGTGGACCCGGCGCAGGCGCTCCGCGCAGCCCGCGCTCGGTACGCAGGCTGGCCCGCCCGCACCGCGGCGACGGATCGCTCGCCGGAGGAGCCGCCCCGGCGCGACGTCCGGGCGCGGACCCTGCGGGGCCCCATCGCCCTCGGCCAGCTCGCGCTGGGCTGGCGCACCGTGCCGCCGCTCCATCCCGATGCCGCCGCGCTCGACCTGGCCGCCGCGGTGCTCGGGAGCGGGCGGGGGTCGTGGCTCTACCGCGCCGTGCGCGCCCCCGGCCTTGCCACCAGCGTCTCCGCGTATCACTACGCCCCGACGGAGGTCGGCGTGTTCAGTGTCGGTGCGGAACTCGAGCCCGACCGGCTGCCCGCCGCACTCGGGGAAATCGCGAAGGCGGTCCTCGCCCTGCGCACCGAGGGCCCCGCACCCGCCGACATCGAGCGCGCCCGGGCGCTGCTCCTGACCCGCTGGGCCCGCAGGCTCGAGACGATGGACGGCCGCGCGGGCGCGCTGGCCTCCGCGGAGGCGCTCCGGGACGTGGCGCTGCTCGACGAGGAATTCGCGCACCTTGCCGCGGTCACGGCGGCCGACGTGCAGCGCGTGGCGGAGCGGTATCTCCTGCCGGACGCCGTCGGCGCGGTGGCGTACCTCCCTGACGGGCGAGGCACGGAACTCGACGCCCCGTCACTGGCGGCCGCATTCGGCGGGGCGGCGCCGGCCCGCCGATCGGCTGGCGTCGAACCCGAGCCGGTGGTCCGCGCGGTCAACGGCCGCCCGGCTGGGCAGCGCCGCGCCGGCGTGCTGCACGTAGCGCTCGACGGGGCGGATCTCCTGGTCCGTCGGAAGAGCGGCGTCCCCGCCGTGAGCCTCGGTGTCTACGCCTCGCGGGCCGGACTCGAGCTCCCCACCGAGGCGGGGCTGGGCTCGCTCGCCCTCCGGAGCGCCATTCGCGGCGCAGGCCAGTACGATGCGGAGCAGCTCGCACTCGCCTTCGAGCGCCTGGGCGGGAGCCTCGGCGCCTCCACCGCCACCGACTGGTTCGGCATGGGCACCACCGTCATGGCGGAACGCGTGGCGCCCGCCGCCGCGCTGCTCCGGCTGGCGGTGGACGAGCCGAGGTTTGCGGAGGTGGAAGTCACGCGCGAGCGGGACCTCATGATGGAAGAGGCACGGCAGGTGCCGGACGACACCTTCCGTTACCCGTTCCAGCTGGCCTTCCGTTGCGCGTTCGGCGACACCGCGTACGGCCTCCCGGCCGGCGGGCTCGAGGAAACGCTGGCGACGCTTACCGCCGCACGGGTCGCGGCGTGGCACCGGGATGCGGTGCGGGGGCATCGGCTGACCGTGGTGGCCGTCGGCGACGTCGAGCCGGACCGCGCCGCCGACCAGCTGGCCGCCGTCTTCCGGGACTGGCGGAGCGCGCCGCGGGACGCGGGCCCCGCGGTGGAGTGGAAGCCGGCCGGCGCGCCGGTTTCTCGGATGGCCGAGCTGGGAAAGGCACAGTCGGCGTTTGCCATGCTGTTCCCCGGCCCGGGCCGGCGGGACTCCCTCCATCACGCCGCGGAAGTCTGGGCGGCGGTGGCGAGCGGACTGGGCGGGCGGCTCTTCGACGCGCTGCGCGAGCAGCGCTCCCTCGCCTACACCGTGCTCGCCTTCGCCTGGCCGCGGCTTCGGGCGGGCGCGCTGGGGACCTACATCGCCACCTCGCCCGAGCGCGAAGCCGAGGCGCGCGAGGCGATGCTGGCCGAACTGGCGCGCTTTGCGAACGAACCGGTGACGCCGGACGAACTCCGCGGCGCCGTCGGCTATCTCGCGGGGCAGGCGGAGGTGCAGCGACAGAGCGCCGGCCACCTGCTCTCGGAGATCGTGGAGGCGTGGTTGATCGGGCGGGGACTCGACGAACTCGAGGATCCGGCGGCGCCGTACCGGCGGGTGACGGCCGAAGACGTCT
>CAYUOK010000085.1:0-5810 GCA_964446395.1 uncultured Gemmatimonadaceae bacterium
ACGAAGCGGTCTATATCTTCGATTCCGCCCTCGAAGAGGCCGCAATCAACGAGCGACTCGAGCGCTTCCACGCGCTCCTCGCCCAGCCCGACGCCGAGGCGCCGCAGCTGTCCCACTGGGGCAAGCGGACCCTCGCCTACCCGATCAACCGCCACGAGACCGGTTACTACGTCATCGCCAAGCTGGAGACCTCTCCGGCGGCGCTGCCCGAGTTCGAGCGCGCCGTCAAGCTCGACGAGGGCGTCCTGCGCTTCCTGATCGTGGTCAATGAAGGGCCCCAGCCGGTGCCCGCGAACGCCGAAAAGGGCGACGGGGAGGACGACGAATGAGGCGCCCACAGAAGAGCTGCTCGATCTGTGAATCGGGCGTGCGCGTCGTCGACTTCAAGGACGAGCGGACCCTTTCCCGGTTCCTTTCGGAGCGCGGGAAGATCCTGCCAAGCCGGCTTTCGGGCACCTGCGCCCGGCACCAGCGGCAGCTCAGCACGGCGATCAAGCGGGCCCGGGTGCTCGCCCTGCTGCCGTACCTGAAGGGCCACGGCGGCTGACCGTGGCAAGTGGGCGGCCCGTGGAGGGACATCCGCTGTCCCTCAGGGCCCGCCTGGCGGTCGGGGCCTACGTGTTGTTCACGTGGCCGGTCATGACCGCGTTCCTGTTCGGGCCGCTCGCCGTGCTGCTCGCGGCGAGCCGGCCACATGGGCGGCGGGCGTGGCTCTGGTTGCTCGCGCTCACGCTCTGGTTGTCGCTCTGGGCCGCGCAGCCCGGCGGCCTGCTGGAGGAATTCATCCGCGCCTCGGCGGTCCTCTCCGCCGGCGTCGGCGTCCTGATCCTGCTCTTCACCCGGGGCTCGGTCTCGACCCGCGCGTTGCGGGGCACCGGCGTGGTGGTGCTCGGGGTGGCGACGCTCGCGGCGGTGGTCGGGTTGCGCTGGCGGGACCTCGAGCTGGCGGTCATCCACCAGGGGATGGCGGCGCAGCAGGCGGCCCTCGAGTTGTTGAGCAGGGGGGGCACGAGCCCCGACCAGGCGACGCTGGATGCGCTGAACACCCTCGGTGAAGGACTCCGCCCCATGGCGCCGTTCTTCCCAGGCATCCTGGCCCTGCTGCTCTTCGCCGGACTCTGTCTCGCCGCGCTGCTCGCGCCGCGGATCGCGGGCCAGGCGGTGGCGCCGGTGCCGGGACGGTTCGACGACTTCCGGTTCAGCGACCACCTCGTCTGGGTCGTGATCGTGGGCCTGATCGGGGTCCTGTTCGATACCGGCGGCCTGGCGACCGGTCCGGCGTCGAGCCTGGTCGCATTCGGTGTCGGCTTGTACGCCCTGCGCGGCTCCGCGGTGCTCGCCACGGCGCTGCGGCACGCGCCGCGCCTCTTCGTCGTGATGCTGATGGTTGGTGCTTTGTTCCTGTTGCCGTTCGCCGTGGGAGGGGTAGCCCTTCTCGGCCTGGCGGATATCTGGCTCGACTTCCGGCGGCGCATGGCGCCGCCGACCTCCGGAGGGTTGGACCGATGATGGAAGTGATCCTGCGCGATGACATCAAGTCGCTCGGCAAGGCCGGCGATCTCGTCCGTGTGAAGCCGGGCTACGCCCGCAACTACCTGCTCCCCCAGGGGCTGGCCTACGAGGCCACGGAGGGGAACAAGAAGCGGATCGTGGCGGAAACCAAGGCGCGGAACGTCCGCCTGGCCGCCGAGAAGGACGCGGCCCTGGCCGCCGCCGCGGGCCTCGCCGCGGTGGAGCTGGCCTTCACCCGCAAGGCGGGCGAAGAGGGCAAGCTGTTCGGGTCCATCACCTCACAGGACATCGCGGACAGCCTGGCCGCCCAGGGCAAGACCGTGGACAAGCGCCGGATCGAACTCCCCCACCCCATCAAGGCCGTGGGCGAGCACACCGTCATCGTTCGCCTCCATCCCGAGGTGCACGCCGACGTCCGCGTCACGGTCGCCGCGGAGTAGGGGCCGCACGCCAATGGGCGTCGGCATCGCCTACATGGACGGGCCGAGGCTGGCCCGCTCCCTCTTCGCGGCATCGGACTGGGTCGCTGCCGGCCGGGAAGAGATCAACCGCATCAACGTCTTTCCGGTGCCCGACGGGGACACCGGCACCAACTTCAGCCTGACGCTTCGCGCCGTCGCCGACGCCCTCCGGGCGCTCGGCGACGCCTCGCTTCCGGTCACCGCGACCACCATGGCGCGCGCGGCGGTGCTCGGGGCCCGGGGCAACTCGGGGATGATGCTGGCCCACTTCCTCATGGGCGTGGCCGAATCGATCGGGAACAAGGACACCGCCACCCCCACCGAACTGGCCGCCGCCCTGAGCGCCGGCGCGGCCCGGCTCTACGGCGCGCTCGACGACCCGCGCGAAGGCACGATCCTGACGGTGGCCCGCGAGGCCGCCGCCGCCGCCGAACGCGCCGCGGCGCGCTCCCCCGACATCGCCGAGTTCATGCGCCAGATGCACCTCGAGGGGGAGGCGGCGCTGGCCCGGACGCCCGAGTTGATGGCGGTGCTCAAGGACGCGGGCGTCGTGGATGCCGGTGGCATGGGGTTCATGCGGATGATCGAAGGGGTCGTCCGCTTCATCGACGGCGACCCGATCCTGGCCGTCGAACCGGGGTACACCGGCGAGTTCGCCATTCCGGCCGCGGACGTCGAGGTGGCCGCCGACCAGGACTTCCAGTACTGCACCGAAGTGGTCGTTCGCGGCGAGCAGCTCCCCCCCGCCAACGAGGTCCGCGCCGCGCTCCGGGGCTTCGGCGGCTCGCTCGTCGTGGCGGTCATGGGCGACATCCTCCACGCCCATGTGCATACGAACACCCCCGACGCCGTCTTTACCTATGTGTCCCGCTGGGGCAGCCTGGAAAAGACCAAGGCCGAAGACATGCAGGCCCAGCATCGCGGGCTGCAGCACGGGGTGCAGAAGCCGGTCGGCATCGTAGCCGACAGCGCCTGCGACCTCCCCGACTCCGTCCTCGACCGGCACGGAATCTCGCTGGTGCCGCTGCAGGTGATCTTCGGCGACGAGGTCCTGCTCGACCGGGTGGAACTGAAGCCGGAGGAATTCTACCGGCGGATGCGGTCCTCGCCGCACCTGCCCAGCACCTCCCAGCCGACGGTCGCCGATTTCGTCCGGGTCTTCCGGGAGGCGAGGCACCAGGCCGAGGAGGTGATCACGGTGCTCGTCTCCTCGGGCCTGTCGGGGACGTTCCAGTCGGGGGCGGCGGCGATCAAGGCCGGCGGGCTGACGAACGTGCGGCTGGTGGACAGCAAGTCGGCCTCCCTCGGCGCGGGGATGCTCGCGCTCCGGGCGGCGGAACTCGCGGAACTGAACTGGCCCGCGGCGGCCATCGCCGCCGAACTCGAGCGGGTCCGGGACCAGTCCGGCGTGTTCCTGACGGTGGACAAGTTCGACAACCTGCTCCGCAGCGGTCGGGTGAGCCGGGGCAAGGCGTGGATCGGCGGGCTCCTCGACGTCAAGCCGATCCTGTCGCTCGACACCGCCGGCCGGGTCGTCCCGGTCGACCGGGCCCGCGGCCGCGAGGCGCTGATCGGCCGGGTGCTTTCGCTCCTCGAGGCGAAGCTGCAACCGCGGCCGAAGCAGATCCGGTTCGGTGTCGTGCATGCGGAGGCGCCCGACGTGGCGCGGCGGGTGCGCGACGCGCTGGTGGCAGCCTACCAGCCAAGGGACTGCTTCGTTTCGCTCGCGACCGGGGTGCTCGGCACACACGTCGGGGAGGGGGCATGGGCGGTGTTCTACCAGGTCGAAGATGGCACTCCGCCGGCGCCGCCCAACCCGCGGAGCCCGGGGTGACCCGGGGAGCCACCCTTCCCCCCGCCCTGCGCGCCGCGCTCCAGGCTGCCGATGACCTGAAGGCCCGTGACCTCACGGTGCTCGACCTGCGCGGGCTCCACGACGCCGCGGACTTCTTCCTGGTCGGGTCCGGGACCTCCGACGCCCACGTCCGGGGCATCGCCCACGCCGTGCTCGACGCGCTTTCCCGGCAGGGCCACCACCCGCACCACGTCGAGGGACTGCCGTCGGGCCGGTGGGTCCTGCTCGACTTCGTGGACTTCGTGGTCCACCTCTTCCACCCCGAAGCGCGCGCCTTCTACCAGCTGGAGCGCCTCTGGGACGACGCCCCGGCGCTCACGCCGCGCCCCTGACCCTTACCGGACCCTCATGACGCTGCGGTCGCTGTGCCTCGCTGCCCTCCTCTCGGCCGTCCCCGCGGTCGCGTCGGCGCAGTATTTCGGGCAGAACCGCGTCATGTACACCAAGTTCGATTTCGAGGTCATCCACACCGAGCATTTCGACATCTACTTCTACCCGGTCGAACGGGCGGCGGCGTTCGACGCGGCGCGGATGGCCGAGCGCTCGTACGGCCGCCTTTCGACCCTGCTCAACCACAAGTTCATCGAGCGGAAGCCGATCATCCTGTACGCCTCGGCGTCCGACTTCCAGCAGACGAACGCGCTGGGCGGGGACATCGGCGAGGCGACCGGCGGCGTGACCGACTTCATGAAGCACCGCGCCATCATGCCGTTCACCGGGTCGTACAAGGATTTCGACCACGTCCTGATGCACGAGATGGTGCACCAGTTCCAGTACGACACCTGGTCGCGCGGCAAGGCCGGCGCGGGCGTGGCCACCATCATCCAGGTGAACCCCCCGCTCTGGTTCGCGGAAGGGATGGCGGAGTATCTCTCGCTGGGGCAGATCACCCCCGAGACGGCCATGTGGCTGCGCGACGCCGTCCTCCAGGGGAAGCTGCCCACCATCCAGCAGCTGACGTACGACCCCTACATCTTCCCCTATCGCTTCGGCCACTCGCTCTGGGCGTATATCGGGAGCCGCTGGGGCGACGAGGCTGTCGGCGCCATCCTGTCCGCGACGATGGGCGGCGGCGGCGTCGAGGGGGCGTTCCAGCGGGTCCTCGGCATCACGCTCAACCAGCTGTCCGTCCAGTGGCGCGACTGGGTGCAGGAGACCTACCTCCCGGACGTCGCGTCGAAGCAGCTGGCGTCCGCGGTCGGCAAGCCGGTCCTCACCAAGGCGCATTCGGGCGGCACGCTGCACATCGCGCCGGCGCTTTCGCCGGACGGGAAGCGGATCGCCTACCTGAGCGAGCGCAACTTCTTCTTCATCGACTACTACCTGGCCGACGGCGAGACCGGCGAGGTCATCACGAAGCTCGCCAAGTCGGTGTTCGACGCCAATTACGAGACCTTCCGGTACATCAGCTCCACTTCCTCCTGGTCGCCGGACAGCAAGTACCTCACCTTTGCGGCGCGGGCCAAGGGCGGCGACGACCTCGTCATCTTCGACCCGAAGCGGCGCAAGGCGGTCCGCCGCATCCGCGTGGACCTGAGCGGCCTGGCGTCGCCGGTCTTCAGCCCCGACGGGAAGCAGCTGGCCTTCACCGGGATGGAAGGCGGCATCTCGGACCTGTACGTGATCAACGCCGACGGCACCGGCCTCCGCCAGCTGACGCGCGACAAGTACGCGCAGCTCATGCCCGCGTGGTCGCCCGACGGGCGCACGATCGCGTACGTGACCGACGAGGGTCCGGGCACCAGCTTCGCGGACCTCAGCTACGGCAACTTCCGGATCGCGCTGTTCGACCTCGACCTGGGCCAGCGCGAGCTCCTGCCGCACATGGACGAGGGGCGCAACATCAGCCCCCAGTGGGCGCCGGACGGGAAGTCGTTCGCGTTCGTCTCCGACCGGACCGGCATCGCCAACGTGTTCCTCTACGAGCTGGGCGGCGAGGTCTACCAGCTCACGAACCTCTTCACCGGGGCGCAGTCCACCAC
>CAYUOK010000086.1:0-5773 GCA_964446395.1 uncultured Gemmatimonadaceae bacterium
GTGGTGAAGGCCTCGAAGGTCCCGAGGTCGAGGCTGTCGGCCCGCGCGCGGATCGCCAGCGGCCCCGCCACCTGCCGCCGGGGGACCGCGGCGAGGGCCAGGTCCAGCGGCAGCGCCACTTCGATGCCGAGGATGCGCTGCCCGGTCTTCCATATGGAGAGGTTGCCCTCGAGCAGCCGGTCTTCGTAGTGCAGGATGCCCTGGATGAACGGGGCGCGGAAGTCGCCGAACACGGCGTCGCCCAGCGAGGCCGTGCCTTCGATGACGGGCGCCTGGCGAGTACCGGAAATTTCGAGGTCCGCCCCGACGAACCCGGACATTCCCGTGGTGTCGCCGCGAAGGACGCCCGCGACGTCGCGCAGGTCCAGTCCGTAGGCGTCCAGTCGGAGCCTCCCCGGCGCCACCCCCGGAAGGGTGCCCGCCACGGTGATGGCGCCCGAGCCGTCCACCGACTCCAGGCGGAGCGGCGAGAGGACCGTGCCGGAGTCGGTCGTCTCCGCGACGGCCGGCGCGAGGAGACGCCAGAGATGCCCGCTCAACGCCATCGAGAGGGAGTCAACGGCGAACCGTCGGGTGGAGCCCTCCCGGTCGAAGCGCCCGATTGCGCCGAAGGCCGCGCCATCCCCGCTTTCGAAGGAGCCGGACCACTCGAGCGAATCGCTCCAGCCGCGGGACCCGACCCGGACGTTGGTAGCGGCAAGCGACCCGGAGGCGATGGTGTCCGCCAGCATCTGGAGGCTCAGCTGCGGCCGGCTCCCGCCCGCCCAGCCGAAGGTGGCGGAGAGGGAGTTGAGCCGCGCGCCCCTAAACCTCAGCCGGCTCGCGTCCGCGAAGCCGGAAACCACGAGGGAGTCGAGCGACCCCGCGAGCGACAGGTCGAGCCGCCCCTCGCCCTGGAGCTCGGTCCCCGCCGTGTCCGGGCCCAGTTCGAGCCTCGCCACCAGCAGCGAGTCGAATGCGTGGAGGCTGTCGAAGCGGGCGGTCAGCTCCATCTGGCCCTCGTGCGGGACGGCCCAGCCGAGGGTGCCGTGCCCGCCCAGCATCCCGCCCCGCCAGTCCGCGCCGATGGTATCCACCGTGACGACGCTGTCGTGAACCGAGATCCGCGCCTCCGCCGTGTCGAGCCGGAAGGCGTCCAGCCGGCCAGGGCCCAGCGCCCCGCGGATCGACCCTTCGGGGGCGCGGAGCGTGTCGATGGAGCCGACCACGAAGACGTTGCCGGTCAGGTCCGAGGTCGGCCCGGTGCCGCGGAGCGCCCGCAGATCCAGGTTGCGGAAATCGATCCGCAGGGAATCACCGCCCCAGCGTGGCGGCATCACGACCGCGGGCCCGCGCACCCGGAGCGAGCCGATCTCGCCGCGGACGTCGGCGTCGAGGTCCATCCGCTCCATCGTGCCCGCGAGCCGGACCTGTCCGGTGATCGAGCCGAGGCTGGGCAGCGTCGGGTACCCGGCGCGGATGCCCTCGAATGACAGGGAATCGAGGTGCAGGTCGCCGTCGAACGAGGTGACCAGCCGCCGAGTGTCCAGCCGGATCCATCCGTCCACCACGCTCACCGGACGCCCGCCGTCCTGGTGCCGTGCCGTGCCGGTGAACAGCACGTTGCGCCACGGGCCGTCGAGCGTGCCGGCCAGGGCAGCCCTGCCCTGGAGCGTCACCGTCGGCGTGAGCAGCTGCACCGTGCGCAGGTCCACGTCCGACGACGAGAGCGTGAAGTTGCGGAACGTCAGGCCGTCGGCGTCGCCGGTGAGGATCCGGCCCCCGCCTGCGAAGCGGCTCGTGGCGCCGCCCGGGACGCTGATGTCCGTCATCTCGACGTCCGTCGTGAGTAGCAGGTCGGAGAGCAGCCCGCTGCCGGCCACCTGGCCGGTGATGCTCCCCCAGAGCGGCAGCGTGTCGAGGTAGGGACGCGCCGCCTCGAGGTCGAGCCGCTCGATCCGGAGGTCCATGTCCCGGACGCCCAGGCCGCGCCGGACGTCGGTGAGCACGACCAGCTGGCCGTCAATCCGCGTGGTGTCGTTCTCGAGATGGAACTCCGACAGCGCGTAGCTGGCGCGCTCGGCGTCCTGCGACTTCCCGATGACCGCGGAGCGGCCGTGCAGCGCGGGAAAGTCGGGGGAGATCCAACGCAGGTCCACCAGGTCGAGCGCGCTGAACCGCAATCCGAAGTCGAGCAGGAGGGGCCCCTCCGGGAAGGTCACGACGCCGGCGCCCTGGAACTCCGAGTTCGGCAAGGCGCCGCGCGTGATCTCGAACGAGAGGCTGTCCCCCTTGATCCGCGCACGGCCGCGCGCCTGCTGCACCCGGACGCCCGGATCGCTTACCCGCACGCCCAGCGTGTCGATCACCATCGAGAGCGGGTCCCGGTCGGGAGTGCTGATCGTCAGCCGCTCGAGCCCCAGGTCCAGGCTGTCGAACCGCCGGACCAGTTCCAGCCCCTCCAGTCCCTGCACGATGACCCGGCCCGGGAGCGCGCGCTCCGCCGCCAGCGCGGAGTCGCGCCGGCCAGGGGGGACCCACGGCGCGGGATGCCAGGGCAGCCTGAGGGTGAGCGTCCCCCCGTGGATCTCGAGGTTGTGGATCTCGATGAGCGGCGGCCGGCCGGTCCCCGTGCCCTCGCCGATGTGGAGCACTTCTTCGTAGTTCATCCGGCCGTTCTTGCGACGGACCAGGTCGATCACCGGCGCCTCGGCACGCACCGCCGCGAAATCGAACCGGCCCGCCAGCAGGTTGGGCAGGTGGTACCGGACGTCGAGACGGGGAAACTCGGCCACCACGGCGCCGCTGCTGTCCGTCAGCACCACGCCGGTCAGGGAGAGCGTGCTGAGGAAGTTGCCCGACACCTCACCGATGGTCAGGTGGCCCCGGAACACGCGGTCGGAGAGGGTGGTGACGGTGCGCGCCAGCAGCCTCCGCCCCGGGGGCGCCACCGTGAGCGCCGCCAGCAGCCCGACGACCAGCGCCACCGTGCCGAAGCCGGTGACGAAGACGACGTGGGCCAGGCGCCGGCGCATCAGAACGGCTGTCCCACGGCGAAGTGAAAGACGAAACGATCGGGATTGCCACTCGGTGTGTACGTGTCGCGGATCTTGTACACCGCGTCGTTCTGGCTCAGGTACAACGCCCCGGGCTGCTGCGAGTACCCGTTGTACCCGACGTCGAGCCGCACCGGGCCCAGCGGCGTGACGAGCCGGAGGCCCATCCCCGGCGTCACGCGGATTTCAGGAGTGTTCTGGTACCGGTCCCAGAGGACGCCCGCGTCCACGAAGGCCACCCAGCGCAGGAACCGGCCCCAGACCGGCGAGGGGAGTCGGAATTCGACGTTGCCCACGCCGAGCATGTTGCCGCCGATCGGGGAGTAGCGCACGGCGCCGGGCGGGATCGGCATGTTGAGGAGGTCGGTGGTGTCCACCGGGACGCTGTCGTTGTCGATCAGGTAGTTGGTCGGGCCGAGGCCGTTGAGCTGGTAGCCGCGCACGTCGTTGGGCCCGCCGGCGTAGAACCGGTTCGCCGGCGGGATATAGTTTGTCGGCTGGTTCTCGTCGCTGAAGGTGGTGAGCGGCGCCCACATTGCCCCGGCGCGGAGCCGGAAGCTCAGGATGGTCTGGCGCGAGAGGGTCCGGTACCAGGCCCGGTCGGCCACCAGCTGGATGAACTGCTGCGTCTCGCTGGAGCCGAGGATCTGCGCGCTCACCAGGGCCTGCACCGTCGTCCGCTCGCCCCGCGTCGGGTCGAGGGGGTTGTTCACCTTCGGGAACGAGGCGGACGCGCCCAGCGCGCCCAGCCCCTGGTCCGCGCTCAGCCGCGCGATATCCTCCGCGCTGCAGACGTCGAGCGAAACGCAGAAGCTCGCGGGGCTCGCCTGCGTGCTGCCGTAGGTGTAGGCGTAGTTCAGCGCGAGCCGCGCCTGCCGGCGCGTCTCGCGGTTGAGGCTGAGCCCGGCGCCGATTTCCTGGCGCAGGTACACGAGGTAGTCGGAGCGCCGGTCGGCGAACACCGTCGTGGTCAGGGTGTTGTGCGGCGAGAGGAACGCGGGGCGCCGGAGCGACACGGCCAGGCGATAGTTGACCTCGCCCGAGCCGAGGGTGTCCGGCTTCAGCTGCGAGCAGAGAAACCCGTCTTCCATCCCCCAGTCGGTCGGGGAGCCGACGCCGATCTTCGAGAGCCGCCCGCTCACGTCCAGGATCTGCCCGTGTCCGGCGAAGTCCCGGAAGGTGATGCCGGCGCCCAGGCGGAGGCAGTCCTCCGTGGCGTATCCGATGCTCCCGCGTGCCCGCCTCGGCTTGCTCTCCGTGACGCGCACCGTGAGCGGCACCGAGTCCGAGGCGGGGTCGTACGCCGCGCTGTCGATGCTCACCGCGGCGAAGTTGAAGAGCTCGGACCGGTAGAGATTACGCTGGCTTCGGTAGAGGTCCTCCTGCGAGAACTGCTGGCCCGGGCGGGTGGCGAGCAGCGACCGCACCACCTCAGGAGAAATCCGCTTCGTGCCGGAAATGCCGATCCCGCTCACGTCGGAGAGCGGGCCGGTCTGCAGCTCGATGGCCGCGGAGGCGGCGAGCTCGGTCTTGTCGCGCTCGAAGCTCTGGAACGCGATCGCGTCCGGGTATCCGCGGTCCCGGAGCCGGCGGACCAGGGTGTCGGAGGTGGCATCGAGGAGGATGCGGTTGAAGGGGTCGCCCAGCCGCAGCGGAAGGTCCTGCGTCACCGCGCCCGGTTTCGCCACCGAATCGAGACCGAGGATCGTGAGCGAGTCCAGCCGGACGGGCGGCCCTTCCGTGATCAGGAAGGTGATGTAGATGTCCTTGGGCGTGCGCCGCACCAGGGTGTCCACGACGACGCTCATGTAGCCGCTCTTCTTGTACAGGAGCGTCACACGGAGGACGTCGCGCTCGAACTCGACCTGGTCGAACACGCGCTTCTCGCCGAGCCCCATCCAGCGGACCATGCCCGACCGGGCGAACCACGACGAATTGGTGGTGGCAATGGCCGTCGACAGCTGGGTCGCGTCGAGGGCGTGATTGCCCTTGAAGCGCAGCCCGCGCACGATGAGCGGCGCGTCCTGCGCACGGAGCGGCGCGACGGCCAGGAGCGTGGCGACGACCGCGAGGAGCGCGCCCCGCGGCAGCCTCACGCGACATCCCCCTCGAGGCCGGAGGCACCCGTAATTGACGGCATGCTGTAAGATGCCTAGTTTCTTCACCTTACGCCACAGCGGAGGAGCCTCCCGCTCCCCCTCCTTCCGGTGCGCGGAACACCCGTCTCCAACCCGCACGGGTCACCTGCCGATGACGCGCTTCTTGCCCGCCGCCGTGATGTTGCTGACCGCCTGCGGCGGCGGCGGGGGACCCCGCTCGATCACGTACTATTTCACCGCCGACCCCCGGTCGCTCGACCCCGCCTTCTCGACCGACGTACCGAGCGGCGAGGTGATCGCAACGCTGTTCGATAACCTGACCCAGTTCGACGCCGACGGGCGCCTCGTGCCGGGGATCGCCACCCGGTGGGAGGCGGACACGAGCGGCGCCGTGTACACGTTCCACCTCAGGCGCGACGCCGTCTTTCACGACGGCCGCCCGATTTCCGCCTCCACGGTGGCGGCGTCGTTCCGGCGGGTGCTCTCCCTCGCCTCCAAGGGCTCGCGCACCTGGACCCTCACCCCCATCCGGGGGGCTGCGGCGTTCGCGGCGGGGGAGGCCGGCGACATCGCAGGCCTCACCGTGCCCGACGACTCGACCATCGTCATCACCCTCGAGGAACCGCTGAACGTCTTCCC
>CAYUOK010000087.1:0-5760 GCA_964446395.1 uncultured Gemmatimonadaceae bacterium
CGAGGAGCCGGCCACCGGGGCGCTGCCGATCGAGGCGATCGACGAGATCCTGCTGCTGATGTCGTGGTTCCGCGTGCACCCCGAGGCGCTCAAGCGGACCACGAAGCTCGAGGAGTGGGGGGACTGAGGGGCTGGGGCCGGGATGCGTTCCACCATGAAACCAATCCGGGCGCCTCGCGTAAGGGGGTGGTCAACCAACCCATTCCGAGGTTCCCATGTCCGTCCGTAGCGCACTCCTGTCCGCGGCCCTGCTGACTCTTCCGGCCGCGCTCCTGGCCCAGACACCCGCCCCCGCCGCCTCCGCCACCACCAGCGCGACCGCCGCCGCGGCCCCTGCCCCCGCCCCCGTCGTGCACCCGAAGGTGGGGAACGAGATGGAGCTGGGCCGGAAGTACACCCAATGGCTCTACACGGGGCAGTTCGACAGCCTCTTCGTCCACATGAAGGAGGAGGTCCAGAAGGACATGGGGACCCCCGACGACATGGCCGGACAGTTCGACCAGTTCACCGCGCAGGTGGGTGACGAGACGGGTGTGGTGGATGAGAAGGTCGTGATGCGGAAGGGCAACCCGCAGTACTGGCGTACCGCGGAGTTCTCGATGGCGCCGGAGCCGATCATGATCCGCTGGGTCATCGTCAATGGCGAGATCTGGGGCATCGGGATCAACCCCGCCAGCCAGGCGCCGGAGATCGACCCGGTCCAGTAGCGGCTATTCGTCTCCCGCCGCGAGCAAGGGCACCAGGCGTGCTCGCGGAGGGAGCCCCGCTTCCAGCTCCATGATCCCCACCGACGGGGGGAGGTCGAACCGCCGGGCTCCCGCCCCGCCGGGGTTCATGGCGGTCACCGTGACGTCCACGGTGGCCAGCAGCGGCCGGTGGGTGTGGCCGAAGACCAGCACGTCGGCGTCCGGATAGGCGGCGTTGAGCGCCTCCGGCGTCGGGCTCCCGAACTGATTCCCGTGCGTCACCACGATCCGGATCCCTTCGAGTTCCAGCTCCGCCACCTGCGGCAGGCGGTGCCTCACATCCCAGCCATCGGTGTTCCCGTACACCGCCGTCACCGGCGCGATCGCCTCCAGCTCGGTCAGGATGTCGAGCGGGCCGATGTCGCCGGCGTGGAGGATGTGGTCCACCTCCTTGAAGACCTCGAACACCTCCGGGCGGAGCAATCCGTGGGTGTCCGAGATAATTCCAAGCCGCATCGCATCCCCCAAAGACAAGAAGAACCCACGAAAGCACGAAATCTCGAAAGCACGAAATCAATAATGCGGTTCTTTCGTGCTTTCGTGCTCTCGTGTTTTCGTGAATTCAGTGCTGCTATTCGCTTGCCTGTCCACCCCAGCGCGGCGCGATGTCGATATCGAGCCCGAGCTGGTCCAGCACCCGCTGCACGATGAAGTCCACCAGCTCGCTGACCTTCGTGGGCCGGTGGTAGAACCCCGGGGCGGCGGGAATCACGATGCCGCCCGCCTCGGTCAGCGCCGTCAGGTTTCGCAGGTGCACCAGTGAAAGCGGCGTCTCCCTCGGCACGACGATCAGCTTCCGCCGCTCCTTGAGCGCGACGTCGGCGGCCCGCTCCACCAGCGAGCGGCTCGACCCCTGCGCAATGGCCGACACCGTTCCCATCGAGCAGGGACAGATGACCATCCCGGCCCACTTCGCGGAGCCCGAGGCCGGCTTGGCGCCGCGGTCGGTGTCGGGATAGGCGGTGACGCTGGTCCAGTCGCCGCCGGTCGCGTCCCGCAGCTCCTCGAGCGTGGAGATGCCGCACTCCGCGCTCAGGAGCCGCTGGCCGTGGCTCGTCACGATCAGCCAGACCGGAACGCGCCGGGTGGCCAGCACCTCGAGGAGCCGGACGGCGTACGGCGCCCCCGACGCGCCCGAAATGGCCATCACGATCGGAAGCTGACTCACCGGCCCCTCTGGTTCCCCGTCGGCGTGCGCACCGGGTGCGGCGGCGCCTTCGGCGGCGGCGGCGCCTTCTTCGGGCCCGCTGGAACGCCCTTCTTGGGAATCCCGGGCTGCTTCGGTGCGGGAATCAGACTTTCACGCTCTCTCATAAGATCCTCCATTCTCAGTCTTCAGTGCACACCTGCCGACCTCACCCCCTGCCCCCCTCTCCAGCAAGTCGAGAGGGGGGACCCCCTGCAGGCTCCGCGAGGGAGACCGCGGGGAGGGAACGGTCCGAAGGGGCGTCGGTCCGCGTCCCCCGGAGAGACCGAGGCTCGAAGGGGGCGCGGACCGCAGTCCCGGAGGACCGTTCCCACACGCGGTCAACCCGAGGCGATCGCCCCCACCCTCCAAGGGTGAATAACCGTGCGCCCCAAGCCTACCAGCGGCCGCGGACCCGGCGCTCAAGCCTGTCGCCAAAGTACTCTCCCCACCGCCGCTCCACGAGTCGAATCGTGTCCTCTGGCATCGTGACCGGCGGCGGGTATCCCGGCTTCCAGGTCGCGTCGATGGCAATCCGGCCGCCGTACACCGGCTTGGCGCCGATGAACTCCTGCCGCTCGAAGAGCATGTCGCGGGCGGGGTCGAAGCGGGTGAAGATGCCCCAGACGATGTTCCCCTCGTCGCGCAGGTCAACGTCGTCGCTCACCGCGGCCACGAACTTGACCGGCCCCAGCCCCTCCCAGCGCAGGAGCCGCTCCAGCACCTCACGGGGCTCGCTCTTGACCTGCACCACCACGAACCCGCCGTCGAGCACGCGGTGGGCGCCGATTCGCCTGTCGAAGGCCGACGGATCCTCGATGGCGGTGGGCGGGGCGTCGGTTGTCACCACTTCCCCGGTGGCATCGAGCACCAGCTTGCTCCCGACGTGCATCTCGAACGAGGTGTAATCGAGCGTGTCGAGCGGTGCGATCGGCAGGAGCAGCATCCGGTCTCGCGGGTCGAAGCGGTGCCAGAGCTCGCGCAGCGTGCGCCCGAAGCTCCGCACCGGCACATCGTGCCGCACCATCACCACGCACTTGGTCAATGCCAGCTGTCCGGTGCCGAGCAGGTTGAGCGCCGTCTTGAACGACTCCAGCGGGTGCCGCACTTTCGCCGAGACGGTGAGGAGGTTGTGGAACACCGCGTCGTCGCTGGCAAAGAGGTCCACGATGTTCGGGTTCACCACCCGGATGAGCGGGCCGATCATTTCGCCGGCGGCGAGGCCGATCCACTTGTCCTCCTGCGGCGGCTTGCCGACCACGGCCCCCGGATAGATCGCGTCGCGCCGGCGTGTGACCGTCTTGACGTGGAACACCGGGAAGGGCGACGCCTCGGAATAGTGACCGTAGTGGTCGCCGAAGGGTCCCTCCATGCGCCGTTCGCCTGGCGGGACCACCCCTTCCAGCACGAAGTCGGCGTTGGCCGGCACCGGCAGCGCGATGCTCCTGCCCCGCACGAACTCGGTGGCGCGGCCGCGCAGGAACCCCGCCAGGCCGAGCTCGTCGAAGTCCTCGGGCAGCGGGAGAATGGCCGAGAGCATCGTCATCGGGTCGCCGCCGAGGACGACCGCGGCCTCCAGCGACTCGCCGCGCCGCTCCGCCTCGTGATGGTGGCCCCGCCCTCCCTTCATGCTCTGCCAGTGCATGCCGGTCGTCTGCTCGTCGAACACCTGCAGCCGGTAGAGCCCGAAGTTCCGGACGCCGCTCGCCGGGTTGTGCGTGATCGTCGGCCCGAAGGTGATGAACGGCCCGCCGTCCCTCGGCCAGCTCCAGAGATTCGGGAGCCGGTCGAGGCGCGGCGCCTCCACCACCTCCTGCACCGGTGCGCTCCGGACCATCCGCGGGCGGAGGAAGCGCGCCTTGAGCAGCGTGGCGCGCAGTTCCCAGAACTTGCCGAGCGAGGGCGGGTTGAGGCGCTGGAAGGTCTCGATCAGCTCGCGTCCGATGAGCTCCGGCGGCCGGCCGACGGCCATCTCCATCCGCCGCGAGGAGCCGTAGAGGTTCATCGCCAGCGGGAAATCGGCGCCCTTGACCCGCTCGAAGAGGAGCGCCGGTCCGTCCTGCCGGATGACGCGCTGGACGATCTCCGCCACCTCGAACTTCGGGTCCACCTCGGCCGTCACCCGCAGCAGCTCGCCGTGCGCCTCGAGGTGGCGCACGAAGTCCCGCAGGCCGTCGAATCGGGGAGCGGTCACGGGGTGCTCACGTCAGCCGGTCGAGGAGGGCGAAGCCGAACACGGTCACCGACATCACCGCGTTCATCCGGAAGAAGGCCGCGTCGAGGCGCGAGAGGTCGCCGGGCCGGACGAGCTGGTGCTCGTAGGCGAGGATCAGGGCCGCGGCCGCCACCCCCGCATAGTACCACAACCCGAACCCCGCCCCCCAGCCGAAGAGGGCGAGCGCGGGAATCGTGACGCCGTGCAGCAGCTTGGCGAGGAGGATGGCGCGCGCCTCGCCGAGGCGCACGACGGCGCTCCGGAGCCCGCTCTCTCGGTCGAAGGAGACGTCGGGCAGCGCATAGAAGATGTCGAAGCCCGACACCCACGTCGCCACGGCGACGGTGATGGCCGCGAGCAGCCAGGCAGGATTGCTCCACGCGCCCATGACGGCGATCCACCCGCCCACCGGCGCGATGGCCAGGCTCATCCCGAGCCAGAGATGCGGCCACCAGGTGAAGCGCTTCGACAGGCTGTACCCCATGACCCACGCGAGGGCGACGGGGCTGAGCAGGAAGCAGAGCGGGTTGAGCGACCAGGCGGCCCAGACGAAGAGCGCGGCGGCGACGACCACGGATATCCACGCCTGGGAGACCGAGATGGCGCCGCGCGGGAGCTCGCGGTCCCTGGTGCGCGGATTCCGCGCGTCGAAGTCGCGGTCGGCGATCCGGTTGAAGCCCATCGCCACCCAGCGCGCGGCGGTGAACGCCACCACCACCAGCCCGACGGTACGCCAGGAGACCGGCGCCTGCATGGACGCGGCAAGGACGCCGAGCAGCGCGAACGGCAGCGCAAAGAGGGTGTGCGGCAACTTCACGAAGTTGACGTACCGGACGAGGAGCGATTCCCCCGTGAGCGTTTGGCCCTCGCTCACGCGCGGACTCCCACGTGCAAGGCGCAGATGCCGCCGAAGAGGAGCGACCAGCTCACGTCGCGGAAGCCGGCGGAGGTCATCCGCGCCGCCAGCGCCTTCGGCTCGGGGAAGGCGAGCACCGATTCCGGCAGCCAGTTGTACGCGTTCGAATGATGGGAAACCAGGCGCCCGATGGTGGGGAGGATGCGCCGGAAATAGAAGAGGAAGAGCCCGCGGAGCGGCTGCCAGGGGGGAATGCTCATCTCGAGGATGACGAATCGGGCTCCCGGCTTGAGGACGCGCGCCGCCTCCCGAAGCCCGGCGTCGAGGTCCATGAAGTTCCGCACCCCGAACCCCACAGTGGCCCCGTCGAAGGTGGCGTCGGCGTGGGGCAGGTCGAGCGCGTCGGCGGTGACACTCACGATCCGCTCCGCCTTGCCGCGCCCCAGCTGGAGCATCCTCGGGACGAAATCAGATCCGATGACGACGCCCTGGAAGCCGGGCCGGCGCGCGAGTGTGGCGGCGAGGTCGAGCGTGCCGGCGCAGAGATCGAGGTAGCGGCCGTCGGGCTTGCGTTCCCAATTGAGACGCTCGACCGCCTTCCGCCGCCACCGCTTGTCGAGATTCAGGCTGAGCAGATGGTTCAGGAAATCGTAGCTCGGGGCAATCGCGTGGAACATCCCGCGCACATAGGAGCGCTTTTCAGCGCCGCCCGATACTGGTAACTTCCTGTCCGTGGCTAACATAGGCGGCCAATCTA
>CAYUOK010000088.1:0-5707 GCA_964446395.1 uncultured Gemmatimonadaceae bacterium
TCGATCGCCCTGCCGCTCGGCGGCCGGCCCCAGCTTTCGCGCGCCGAGGTGTACGGCGCGCGGTACCTGATCGCGTTCGCGGTCACGCTCGCCAGCGTGCTGGAGCTGGTGGACACCAGCATCGTCAACGTCGCGATCCCCCACATGATGGGCAACCTCGGCGCGACGCTCGAGGAAATCGCGTGGGTCAGCACCGGCTACATCGTGGCGAACGTCATCGTCCTGCCGCTCACCGGCTGGCTCTCCGAGCGGCTGGGGCGCCGTAACTACTACACCGGCTCCATCGTCCTCTTCACGGTCGCGTCGTATTTCTGCGGCAACGCCGGGACGCTCGAGAGCCTCGTCTTCTGGCGCATCGTGCAGGGCGTCGGCGGCGGGGCCCTGATCTCCACGGCGCAGGCCATCCTGTTCGACGTCTTCCCGCGCGAGGAAGCGGGCACCGCCATGGCCATCTTCGGGATGGGCGTCATGGTCGGCCCGACCCTCGGCCCGACGCTTGGCGGGTGGATCACCGACAACTACGCCTGGCCCTGGATCTTCTACATCAACATCCCCCTCGGCATTCTCGCAGGCTGGTTGACCTGGCGGTACGTGCCGGAACCCGACCACCACATCGAGATGCCGGACCGCGTGGACTGGAAGGGACTGGCGCTCCTCATCCTCGGCATCGGGGCGCTGCAGATCCTGCTGGAGCGCGGCGAGAGCCACGACTGGTTCGCCTCGCGCGAGATCGTGACCGAGGCCGCCATCGCCGTGACCGCCCTCCTGCTCTTCGTCTGGCACGAGCTGCGCACGCCGTTCCCCGTGGTCAACCTGCGGATCCTCGCCAACCGCCAGCTGGCCACCGGCGTGGTGTTCGGCCTCCTCCTCGGGTTCGCCCTCTACGCCAGCGTCTTCGCCCTGCCGGTGTTCCTGCAGAACCTCCTCGGCTACACCGCGTGGGATACAGGAAAGGTCATCCTGCCCGGGGCGCTCGCCAGCGCGGTCACGATGGCGGTCGCGGGCAAGTTCAACGCGCGCATCGACGCACGGCTCAGCATCACCGCAGGCGTCCTGCTGTTCACCTACTCGATGTGGCAGCACTACCACTTCACGATGGAGCTCGGGATGGGGGACCTCCTCGTCCCGATGATCCTCCGCGGCGTGGCGATGGGGCTGATCTTCGTCCCGCTCACGGCGGTCACGGTGGCGGACCTCTCGCCGAAGCTGATGGCCCAGGGGACCGGGATGTTCAACCTCTCCCGGCAGCTGGGCGGCAGTTTCGGGATCGCCATCACGGCCACCCTCCTCACCCGCTTCACCGAGCAGGCGCGCGACGCGCTCCGGCCTCATCTCTCGATGACGGACCCTGGACCGAGGCAATGGCTGGGGGGAGTGGAACAGCTGTTCCTGCGGCAGGGCGGCACGCACGGGGAGGCAGCGGTAAAGGCACAGGCCGCGCTCGAGGGCCTGGTCCATCAGCAGGCGTCGGTCATTGCCTTCGAGCGGGTGTTCCTCACGATGGGGCTCCTCTTCCTGCTCGGGCTCCCCCTCCTCCTCCTCTTCCGGACCGGCAAGGCGCGGGCTGGAGCCGGCCCGGCGCACTAGCGGTCAGCGGCACTGGGCCGGCAGCCGCCGTACCCGGGTCTCCTGCGTCAGCTCGCTCCGCCCTGCCCCGTTCGAGAAGTCGACCCGCGCCTCGGCTGAACTGGTCCAGCCCAGCGGTCCCTCGCCCGTCCGCCACTGCATGCTGCCGGCGTCCGACTCGGTGCGATGCACCACCACGGTGGAGTCGCCCGCCGCGATCCCTTCCTCCCACGACTCACGACGGATCCAGCGGTACCGGGCGACCGGCCCCATCGTGCCCGCGCTGTCCGCAAGTCGCCACACCGTCAACCCCGCGCCGTCGGTCCATTCGCCGCCGGCCGCCAGCGACACCGGCGAGAGCGGGGGGAAGAAACCGACCGGAATCCGGCGGAAATCGAAGATGTCCCGCAGTGCGGCCGGGACGAAGGGCACTGCGTTCGAGAGGTAGTCACCCTGCGGGTCGAGGACGCCAATGTACCGCCCGCCGAGGATGCCCGAGGCGTCCGGGGCGTAGCGCCCCTCCGGCCCCTCGCGGAAGACGGCCAGGGTGTCGTACCACATCTCCAGCGCGAGGCCCGCGGCCGCGGGCGCCGCGCGCACCGAAAGGACGCCGTCCCGCCCCAGCGTCTCGCGGCGACGGCCCGCGGTGAAGTTCGATTCGAGCGTGGCGAGCGTGGATTCGGAGAACCGTGCGCAGCCGAGGGTGGAGGTGTCGTAGGCGGGTGCCTGCGCCACCCCCGGCGCGGGGAGCGCCAGCAGCGCCGCGGCCGCGAGCGGGCGAATCGCTTGCATCCCGGGCAATGTGGAGGCATCCTCATTCGTTGTCCAACCGTTGGCTCCCCCACACCCGAGTCCGCCATGCGCCTCCCGGCCCTGTTCCTCGCACTGGCCATCGCGTCCCTCCCCGGCCCCCTCCGCGCCCAGCAGGCGGCGCCGGGCGCGACGCGCACGCTGGTGCGCGCCGGCCGGCTGATCGACGGCTCGGGCGCCGCCGCCCGCGCCGATCAGGGGATCCTGATCGAGGACGGCCGCATTGCGGCGGTCGGCGCGTGGACGGACATCGCCCCGCGCGGCGCGGGGGCCGCCACGATCGACCTCAGCGGCATGACCGTCCTGCCGGGGCTCATCGACGCCCACACTCACCTGCTCCTGCAGGGCGACATCACCGCCGCCGAGTACGACGAACAACTGCTGAAGGAATCCATTCCCTACCGGACCATCCGTGCCGTGGCGGCGGGCCGGGTGGCGCTCATGCACGGGTTCACGACGCTCCGCGACCTCGAGACCGAGGGCGCCATGTTCGCCGACGTGGACCTGAAGCGCGCCTTCGCGCGCGACGTCGTCCCCGGCCCGCGGCTCTTCGTGGCCACGCGCGCCTTCAGCGCCACGGGGATGTACCCCCTCTCCGGATACTCGTGGGAGCTGAAGGTGCCCGACGGCGTCCAGATCGTGGACGGGCCGGAGGAGATCCGGAAGGGCGTGCGCGAGCAGGTGAAGTACGGCGCCGACTGGATCAAGGTGTACGTGGACCGCCGGTACTACATCGCCGAGGACGGACGCCTGCGCAGCTGGGTCAACTTCACCGATGAAGAGTTGAAGATGTTCGTGGACGAGGCGCACCGGCTCGGGAAGCGCGCGGCGGCGCACGCCATCGGGTGGGACGGCATCGACGCGGCCCTCCGCGCGGGGTTCAACACCATCGAGCACGGCGACGGGCTGACCCCCGACCTGATGGACCGCATGGTCAAGCTGGGAGTGTACTGGTGCCCGACGATCTACGTCGGGGCGTATGTGGCAGAAGGGCGCGGCGGTATCTGGCCGCAGATGGTGGAGATCGAGCGGATCGCGTTCGGGCAGGCGGTGAAGCGCGGGGTGCTCATCGCGTACGGGACCGACGCCGGCGGGTACGCCTGGACGGAGCACCAGGCCAAGGAGATGTCCTACATGGTGCGGTACGGGATGACCCCGATGCAGGTCATCCGCTCGGCGACCGCGGTCGCCGCCGACCTGCTGGGCCAGGGCGCCAACCTCGGGACGGTGGCCCACGGAAGGTGGGCAGACCTGGTCGCCCTGCCCGAGGACCCGCTCGCCGACATCAGCGCGCTGGAGCGCGTGACGTGGGTGATGAAGGGGGGGGTCGTCTACTCCGCGTCCATGAACGGGTACCGGTAGTTCGTCGGCGGGACGAATGTCTCCTTGATGCTGCGGGGCGAAATCCAGCGCATCAGGTTGAGGATCGAGCCGGCCTTGTCGTTCGTACCGCTCGCCCGCGCACCGCCGAAGGGCTGCTGTCCCACCACCGCGCCGGTCGGCTTGTCGTTCAGGTAGAAGTTCCCCGCCGCGTTCCGCAGGGCGTCGGTGGCCTGGGTGAGCACGCGGCGGTCCTGCGCGAACACGGCGCCGGTCAGCGCGTAGGGGCTGGTGCCGTCCACCAGCGCCAGCGTCTCCTCCCACTTGGCCGCCGGATACACATGGAGCGTGAGCACCGGGCCGAAGATCTCCTCGCACATGGTCCGGTAGCGCGGATCCTCCGCGCGGAGCAGCGTCGGCTCGATGAAGTATCCCACCGCGTCGTCCGCTTTCCCTCCCGCCACCAGCTCGACTCCCTTCGCCTTCCGGGCCGTCTGGATGTACTCCGAGATCTTGTCGAAGCCCTTCTTGTCGATGACGGCGCCCACGAAGTTCCTGAAGTCGGCCACGTCACCCATCTTGATGTCGGCCATCATCGCCACCACCCGCTCCCGCACCGCCGGCCAGAGGTTGTCCGGCACGTAGGCCCGCGAGGCCGCGCTGCACTTCTGCCCCTGGTACTCGAAGGCGCCACGGACCAGCGCCACCGCCAGCGCGTCCACGTCGGCGCTCTGGTGGGCCAGCACGAAATCCTTGCCGCCGGTTTCGCCGACCAGCCGCGGGTACCCTGCGTACGTGGGCAGGTTCTGGCCGACGGTGCGCCAGAGCGACTGGAACACCTCGGTGGACCCGGTGAAGTGGATGCCCGCCAGCCGCCGGTCGGCCAGCAGCAGGTCGGACACCTGGGCCGCGCTGCCTGGCACGAAGTTGATGACGCCCGGGGGCAGGCCCGCCGCCTCGAGCAGCTTGTAGACGTACCAGTTGCTGAGCAGCGCCGAGGCCGCCGGCTTCCAGACCGCCACGTTGCCGAGGATGGCCGGGGTCGTCGGGAGGTTGCCGCCGATGGCGGTGAAGTTGAAGGGCGTGATGGCGTAGACGAACCCCTCGAGCGGCCGGTGGTCCATCCGGTTCCAGATTCCGGGCGACGAGAACGGCTGCTCCTCGTAGAGTCGCTCGGCGAAGTGGACGTTCAGCCGGAAGAAGTCGATCAGCTCGCAGGCGCTGTCGATCTCCGCCTGATAGGCGGTCTTGCTCTGCCCGAGCATGGTGGCGGCGTTGACCACCTGCCGCCACGGGCCGGCCAGCAGGTCCGCCGCCTTGAGGAAGACGGCGGCCCGGTCGGCGAAGGGCATTGTGGCCCAGTCGTGCTGCGCCGCGGTGGCGGACTCGACCGCCCTGGCGATCAGCGCGGGGTCCGCCAGGTGCGCCTTGGCGAGGACCCGGCGGTGGTCGTGCGGCGCGACCACGTTGATGGTCCGGCCGGTCCGGAACTCCTGCCCGCCGATGACGACCGGGATCTCGATCGTCTCGCCCGACATCCGAGCCAGCGCCGCCTTCAGCGCCGCCCGCTCCGGGGATCCGGGGGCGTAGTTGAGGACCGGTTCGTTGCGCGGCGCGGGGGTGCGGTAGGCGCTCATGGCGTGCCACTCTTGGGAAAAAGTCCCCGCAAAGATAACGGCGGCTGTCCCGGTCCGCCGAGCGCAGGCGCCGGCAGCGGCTCGAGCCCCGCCTCGGCGAGAATCCGCTGGCCCGCCGTCGAATACACGAACCGGACGAACGCCTCGGCCACTTCAGGGTGGGGCGCGTTCCTCGGAATCGTCAGCGCGTACACGATCGGCTCGCCGCGGAACTCCACGCTGTCGCCCGTCTGTGTCGCGCCGGGCAGCACCACCCGGGCCTCCGCGTAGGCCGCCGACTGCGCCGGGTCGCTCAGGTTGATCTCCGGCGGCAGGTCGAGCCAGCGGAATCCGTTGGTCCGGGCGATGGACGCATAGGTCCAGATGTAGTCGAG
>CAYUOK010000089.1:0-5648 GCA_964446395.1 uncultured Gemmatimonadaceae bacterium
TGGCGTGGAGCGCGTCCTCGACCCGGGCCTTCTTCTCCTTCATCTCGGTCTCGGTCGCGGCGCCGACGTTGATGACGGCCACGCCGCCCGCGAGCTTGGCCAACCGCTCCTGCAGCTTCTCCCGGTCGTAGTCGCTGGTGCTCTTCTCGATGGCGGCGCGGATCTCCTTGATCCGGCCCTGCACGTCGCCTTCCTTGCCCTTACCGTCGACCAGGGTGGTGTTGTCCTTGTCCACGGTGACCCGCTTGGCCGAGCCGAGGTCGGCGAGGACCGCATTCTCGAGCTTGAAGCCGAGCTCCTCGGAGATGACCTTGCCGCCGGTGAGCTTGGCGATGTCGAGCAGCATTTCCTTGCGGCGGTCCCCGAAGCCCGGCGCCTTGACGGCGGCGACCTTCAGCGTGCCACGCAGCTTGTTCACGACCAGGGTCGCCAGCGCCTCGCCCTCGATGTCCTCGGCGATGATCAGCATCGGCTTGCCGGTCTGGGCCACCTTCTCGAGGACCGGGAGCAGGTCCTTCATGGCCGAGATCTTCTTGTCGTGGATCAGGATGTAGGGGGCGTCGAGCACCGCCTCCATCTTCTCCGGGTCGGTGACGAAGTAGGGCGACAGGTAGCCGCGGTCGAACTGCATGCCGTCGACCGTCTCGAGCGTGGTGTCGAGGCCCTTCGCCTCTTCCACCGTGATGACGCCGTCCTTGCCGACCTTTTCCATCGCCTCGGCGATGAGGTCGCCGATTTCCTTGTCGTTGTTGGCGGAAATGGCGCCGACCTGGGCGATTTCCTTCTTGCCGGTCGTGGTGACCGAGAGGCGCTTCAGCTCCTCGACGATCAGTTCCACGGCGCGGTCGATGCCCCGCTTCAGCTCCATCGGGTTGGCGCCGGCGGTGACGTTCTTCAGGCCCTCACGGTAGATGGCCTGGGCCAGGACCGTGGCGGTGGTGGTGCCGTCGCCGGCGAGGTCGGAGGTCTTGGTGGCGACTTCCTTGACCATCTGGGCGCCCATGTTCTCGATCGGGTCGGCCAGCTCGATTTCCTTGGCGACGGTCACGCCGTCCTTGGTGATCGTCGGCGAGCCGAACTTCTTGTCGATGACGACATTCCGGCCCTTGGGGCCGAGGGTGACCTTCACCGCCTCGGCAAGCTGGTCCACGCCCTTCTTGAGCTTGGCGCGGGCGTCCACGCTGAACAGCAGTTCCTTCGATGCCATGATGCGAATCTCCTGAAGGGGGTGCCGGACGCTCAGCCGATCTTGGCGAGAATGTCCGAGGCCTTGATGATGATGACTTCGTCGTCGCCGAGCTGGAACGGGGTGCCGCTGTACTTCCCGTAGAGGACCTTGTCGCCCACGGAGAGTTCCATCGGGACCCGGGTGCCCTTGTCCATCCGGCCCGGCCCGACGGCGATCACTTCCCCCTGGGTCGGCTTTTCCTTGGCGGTGTCGGGGATGTAGAGGCCGCCGCGCATGGTCTCGGACTCGTCCGATGGCATGATGACGACGCGGTCTTCGAGCGGCTTGATGCTGAGCTTCGTCTTGCTCTTGGTCGCAGTGGACATTTCCTGCCTCCAGCAACATGGATGGATGGTGTAAGGTGTGCTTTCACAACAGATTGGCACTCTAGCGCCGGGAGTGCCAGAACACCGGAAACGTAACCCGAACCCGCCCGAAGTCAAGCGGTCGGGCGCCCCTGTTGGCAATCGGCGGGCCGGAGTGCTAAGTCACTTTGACAGGGTTTGGATGGCCGGGAATGGGGGCCGCGTGCCGTGCCGACCGACACCCTGCCAACAGGACATTTCCGGTCGCTTTCATGCTTTTTCGATGAACCGGGGGCGACTATGCTTCCCACGCCTCGCCATTCGCCCTGAACCAGGAATCCGATCATGCTCGCCGCCTGCGCCGCCCTCCTCGCCCCGCTCGTGCTCGTCACCGCGAGCCCTGATTCGGGGCCGACGCTCCGTGTCACCGTGGATTCGTCCCGCCGTGAGGTCGTCGTCACCGCCGGCCCCTTCGTCATCCGGCACATGCCCAAGAACATGGACCACGGCATGATGCACGAAATGGAGGGTACCACGACTCCGCTGCTCCGCTTCGAGTGGCCGATGGAGGCGTGGTTCCGGGGGTTCGCGATCGAGCTGGCCGACGCCCAGGGCCGGCCGCTCGACAGCCGGCTGGTCCACCACCTGAACGTGATGAACTTCAACCGGCGGCAACTCCTGTATCCCGCCGTCGAACGGATGGTGGCCGCCGGGTCCGAGACCGGAAGCGTGAGCGTCCCGAAATCGATCGGGATCCCGATGGAGGGAGGCTTCCGGCTCGGGATGTACGCGGCGTGGAACAACACCGGTGACGCGGATATCGAGGGGGCCTGGCTCACGGTCCGGCTCGCCTGGAGCCCGAAGAACCTGGCGCCGCGCCCGGAGGATATCCTGCCGCTGTACATGGACGTGAGTTACAGCCGGGTCACCGACTCCTACGATCTCCCACCCGGGAAGTCCTCGAAGTCCTACGAATTCACGATGCCCCTCGGCGGCCGGGTCCTGGCCATCGGCGGGCACGCGCACGACTACGCCGAGTTCGTGTCCCTGGAAGAGGTGCAGAGCGGGAAGACGATCATCATGCTGAAGGCGGAGACCGATTCCGCGGGGCTCCTGCTCAAGATGCCGCGAAAGTACTACGGCGTGCGGGGGGACGGGCTCAAGCTGACGGCAGGGCGGCAGTACCGCATCCGGGCCGACTACCACAACCCGACGGGCGCCGTGATTCCCAACGGCGCGATGGGCCTCCTGGCCGGCGCCTTCGTGCCGGACGACTACGCCAAGTGGCCCGCCCTGGACCCGAACGATCCGGACATCCAGGCCGACATCGCGATGCTCGAGAAGATCGGGAAGCCGTCAGGCGGCGGGATGGACCACGAGCACATGGACCACCAGTAAGGGCGCTCGGCGGCGCGCACCTACGCCGGTATCACCCGCCTGGCGCCCACCCACCGATCCCACCACCACTTGCCGTAGGGATCGGTGGAGCTGAGCACGCTCTTCTGGACGCCGTTCGTCGCGCTGTGGATGAACTCGCCGCCGCCCAGGTAGAGCCCGACGTGGGACACCTTGTCCCCCCCCGCCCCGCTGGAGAACGTCAGGATGTCCCCGGGCGCGAGCAGCGCGAGTTCGCGCTCCACCGCCGCCCCCTGCCTCGCCTGGTCCGCGCTCGTCCTCGGCAGCGCGATGCCGTGCGCCCGATAGGCGTACTGGATCAGCCCGGAACAATCGAAGCCGTTGGAACTGCTCCCGCCCCACGAGTACGGCGTCCCCATGGCGCCGAGCGCCGTCTCGACGACCGCCATGGCCAGCGGTGTTCCGGTCAGGCCAGCCGGGACTGGCGCCGCCGCGGCCGTTGAGGCCGACGGCGTCGTCGAGGAGGGGGCCGAGGATTTCCGCCGCATGCCGCCACCCAAGAGCACGCCGACTCGCACTCCCTCGTCTGCCCCTTCGGTGAGTCCCTGCCAGCGCGCCTCCACCCCGAGGCCGACCGCCGAGAAGAGCCGGAAGTCGTATCCTGCGCCGATCGAGTAGGACGCCCAAAGGGCGTCGGCGCCGCTGAAGCCGAAGCCGCCTCCCACGCCGGCCACGGCATAGAGCCCCGGGTTCCCGCCCCGCCAGAAGTTGAGGTCGAGGCCCGCGCCGAGCAGTCCGCCCTCGCCGTCCTGCGACTGGTACCACGACCCGCTGATTGTCGTGCTGATGGAAGGGGCAACCGGGCGGGTGACTCCGGCGCTGAAGATGAAATACGTCGCCTGCGATCCGGAGTACCACCCGACGCCCACGCTCTGCGCCGGCAGGATGCCTGGCGCGAGGAGCAGCGCCCCCGCGACGAGCAGGTCCGTCGTTCCCCTGGAGGGAAGCCGTCGCACGATCCTCACTTGATCCTGGTCGGCGTGCCGGTGCGCAGGTTCACGTCGTACGTGTTGCCTGGACGGCAGTTGAGCCAGATGCGGGCGCGGATGGTGGAATCGTCGACGAGGGTGGGGACCGCGCCGGTCATGAGGAGTGGCACGAGGATCCGCGAGTCGCCTCGGACGATGACGAGCCCGCGCTCCGTGCAGGTCCCGCCGAGGGAGTCGGTCCCGATTCGAGCGCCCGAGAACCAGACCTCGGTGCCGCCCGGCGCGACCAGCGCCAGGGAATCCGGCAACGTCGGGAATGCATCCTCCGCCACCACGGAATCTGGACGCGAGGCGACATCGGGTGGCGGGGCATCGCCC
Organism: uncultured Gemmatimonadaceae bacterium; assembly: GCA_964446395.1. Lineage (GTDB taxonomy): Bacteria > Gemmatimonadota > Gemmatimonadetes > Gemmatimonadales > GWC2-71-9 > SPDF01. The sequence continues at coordinate 4,257 of CAYUOK010000089.1, forward strand.
ACGCATCCGCAGAGCGCGGCGGCGAGCAGGGAGGCAAGGCCAGCTGGTCGCCTCACGTTTCGTCCTCGGGAGGCGGCCCGTCGGCGGCGGCCGCCTCGGGGGTTCCGTCGGGCAGGACGTGGAGGGCGTGCTGGAGCCGGGGAGAATGACGGAGGGCGCGGAGCCAGTAGTGCACGGTCAGATACCCTGCCGCACCACCCAGCACCACGGTCAGCGCCACGCCATGAATCGGATTCGGCAGGAGTGCGGCCAGGACCGTCCCCACCAGGGCGCCAAAGAAAGAGGCTGCCAACGCCACGAAGGGCGTCAGCAGCCATCCGGACGCGCGCAGGAGGATGATCTTCGCGCGCATCGCCTCAGCTGCGCCGGCCGCCGAGCGCGCCCAGCACCGCGGCGAGCGTCACGCCCGGCAGGAACGCGACGCCGAAGCTGCCCAGGTTCCAGCCAGCGCCCGGGAAATGGAGCAGCACCGCCAGCACCCAGCAGACGATGGTCAGGGCGAGTGCCGTTACCATTCCCTTGGCGATCGAGACCGCTCCCGATCGCGCCTGGCTGGCGAGGATCTGGGCGCCCATCCAGGGGAGAAAGGTCCCCACCATCCACCAGACCGGGTGGTACCACCAGTTGCTGCCGCCGCCGATTTCGCGCCAGCGGTTGGTGTAGATGCCGGTCGGCTGCAGGGCCGACACGTCGATCACGAGGAAGACGACCGTGGCGGCGAGCCCGATGCCGGCCGCGCCGGCGATCCCCTCGATGGTCCTTGGCCGGGTCCAGCTGCCCGGCAGGAAGGTGACCGCCGTCAGGCCGGCCACGAGCACGAGCGCGCCGAGCCCGAATTCCGCGGCGCCGGCCAGGAACCTCGTGATGAAGGACATCGCCACGACCACGACGGCCGTGATGACACCCAGGGTGACCGCCGAGCGGAGGACGTAGGGCAGATCGGTCAGGTCGGTGCCTGAATCGGCGCGAACCGCGGAACTCATGCCGGCTCCCAGATGGGGTGGAATGCGGGAATAATAGCGGGCGGCCAACCGCCCGGCCAAGGGTTCAGCCCAGGCCGAATCCCAGGGCGACCGCGACGTCGGTCACCGCCCACGCCGCCAGCGCGGCGTACATCCCTCGCTGGTGCTCCGCCGAGGTCATCGCGAGGCATCGGACGGACCACGGGATCAGGACGACCAGCCAGGTCAGCAACGCGACCGCCAGCAGCCCCATCCGCCAGCCGCCACCCGGCGCAAGCGCCAGCCAGCCCCGGCCCATCCCTGCCAGGGCGAACATCACGAACGCCACGATCGTGGCCGCAACGGCCAGCAGCAGGCTCGCCCGCTCACCCAGCATCAGGGCCAGTGTCCGGTCGCCGCGGCGCCGGTCTTCCTCGAACTGGTAGATCTG
>CAYUOK010000090.1:0-5575 GCA_964446395.1 uncultured Gemmatimonadaceae bacterium
CCCGGGATGTCGCCGGTGATGTTCACCGCCTGCTCCACCACCTCGCCGATCCGGTTGCGAACCTCGATCTCCACCGTGACCGGGATGTCCCGCTTCAGGATCCGGTACATCCGGTTGTAGTGCTCCGGTGTGATGGCCACCACGACAGGCCCGGCCAGGATCCCCGCCCGTGACCACCCGTCGGCCCGCGCGCCGGGCCGCGAGAAGCCGCGCACCGCGCCGAGCCAGCCGCTCTCCGACTGCAGGACGGCGGCGACCTCCTCCGAGGCGTAGAACGCCATCTTCTCCTCGGCCGTGAGGAGCTCGGGATTGGGCGGGGGCCGCGGCACGGCGGGGCGCGCCGGCGCGACCACCGTCTGCTGCAGCGTTTCGAGCTCCTCTGGCGTCCGCCGCGGGACCCCGTTGATGAGCGGCGCCATGTCGATCGTGGCCGGCGGCGTCGACAGGACCGCCTTTCCCTTCAGGGTGCCGCGGTACTTGGCCAAATCGCCCCGGACCTGCAGCTCGACGATCACCGCCTGCGCCACCTGGCGGCCGTCGGTGCCCCGCGTGTGCGAGAGGGGATATCCCACCATGGGCTGGTAGTCGGGGGCGAGCATCTGGAGCGACACGTACTCGTTGTCCCAGGTGACGCCGAAGTCCATGAACGGCTCCGGCACCACGTTCGCGAGCCCGATGAGCTTCATCTGGCCCATCGCCCACTGCTGCGCGCGCTGCATGTCGGCGGAGAGCGTGAGCCGCGCCCCGAGCACGTCGGTCATGTAGCTCTCGTAGTTCATGACCTGGGAGCGCTGGAGGCCCTCGGCGCGGATCCGGGCGACCATCACCCAGTCCACCGGTTCGGGGTCGCCGGAGAAGCCGGCGGTGAGGAGGAGCAGCAGGGCGACGGCGGGAGACTTGAGTCGGAGCGGCATCGTGCCTCTTCCTCGGGGGGACGCGAGGTCCGGAAACTGAACGCGGCACCGTGAGGTGCCGCGCGCAGGTCCGATGGACGGGCTAGTTCTTCTTGGTGGCGCCCGGCGGGTAGTCCTTGAACATCTTCTGGACGGCCTTCAGCAGGTTCGCCTGGTTCTTCTGGGCGTTCGAGCTCGGGTTGAGCTGCTTCGTGGCGGTGCTCTGCCAGACCAGCTGCGAGAGCGCGGGATCGTAGAGGTCGATCACCAGCGTGCCGTTCTGGATCGTCTCAGGCGTCGTGGTGGTGGTTCCGGCGCCCCAGCCCCAGCGGCCGCCGTACGCCCCGCCCCCGGTGCTGTAGCTGTTGTACGCGGTGGCCGACGTCACGCTCAGCTGGTAGGCGACATACACGTTGACGTCCCCGCTGTCCTGCTTGACCATGCCCTTGGTCGAGAGCACCGAGTCGATGGCCTGCCGGATCTGCTGGTCCTGCAACTGGTTCGGGTAGGCCGCGCCCGTGATGGTCACCCACTTGTAGGTCTTGTACTTGGTGAAGTCCTGCTTGGTGTCGTAATTGGTGGCGACTTTCTGGGCGGCCGCGTAATTGGCGCCCAGGAGCATCGCTCCAAGCACGAGGATCAGCCGAGTGGCAATGAGCCGGGTCCTGGTCATCGGGGGGTCCCCTTGAGGTTGGGTAAAGATGTCGACCGTACTGCGTCCGGAATCAGGATTGAATATGGCGTGTCCCTGTATGGGTGCAAGGGTCGCGAAGTTCCGGTCTCCCCGACCCGCGGGGGCCATACGGACGGGGGACGACCGAGGAGTATCTTGGCCGCACACCGGGCTCCCGGGAGGCCGTGAGGCTCAACGGATGTAGACCGTCTTCGCGTTCTGGAACTCGAGCAGGCCGTGCCGGCCAAGCTCCCGCCCGTAGCCGCTTTCCCGGGTGCCTCCAAAGGGGAGGCGCGGGTCGGACCGGACGAAGGTGTTCACGAAGCACGACCCCGCCTCGAGCTCGTCCGCGGCGATCCGCTCCCCTCGTTCCAGGTCCTCCGTGAACACAGCAGCCCCCAGCCCGTAGGTGGTATCGTTCGCCACCTTGAGCGCCGCCCGGCCGTCCCGGACGGGGATGATGGCCGCCACCGGCCCGAACAGCTCCTCGGCGTACGCCGGCATTCCCTTGGCCACGTCGGTCAGCACCGTCACCGGGTAGAAGAACCCGGGCCCGGCGGGCAGGGCCCCGCCCAGAAGCACCCTGGCACCCGCAGCCACGGAACGCTGGACCTGGTCGTGGAGCCGGTCCCGGAGGTCGGCGCGGGCCAGCGGGCCCACCTCGGTCCCCGGTGCGATCGGATCCCCGACGCTTACCCGCTGCAGCCGCTCGACCAGGCGGTGCGTGAATTCCGCCCGGAGCGGCTCGACCACCAGGAAGCGCTTGGCCGCGATGCAGCTCTGTCCCGAGTTGATGAGCCGGCTCGTGGCGCAGGCCTCGACGGCCATGTCGAGATCGGCGTCCTCCAGCACCACGTACGGGTCGCTGCCGCCGAGCTCCAGTACGCACTTCTTGAGGCGGGAGCCGGCCTCCCTGGCCACCGCCTTGCCAGCGGCCGTGCTCCCGGTGAGGCTCACCGCGGCCACGTGCCGGTGCCGGATGACGGACTTCACCTGTGACACCGAAATGAGGAGGGTGCGGAACAGCCCCTCGGGAAAACCTGCGTCCCGGAGCAACCGCTCGAGGGCCAGCGCGCAGCCCGGGACGGTCGGCGCGTGCTTCAGGAGGGCGCCGTTGCCCCCCACGAGGGCCGGCATCGCGAACCGAAGCACCTGCCAGAAGGGGAAGTTCCACGGCATGATGGCCAGCACCAGCCCGATCGGCCGGTACGCGACGTAGCTCCGGTTCGCGTCGGTCGCCACCACTTCCGGCGCCAGGAACCCCTCGGCATGCTCGGCGTAGTACTCGCACATCCAGGCGCACTTCTCGACTTCCGCCCTGCCCTGCGCCAGCGGCTTCCCCATCTCCCGCGCCATGAGCTCGGCGTACTCCCCCACGCGCTCGCGCAGCAGCCGCGCGGTCGCCCGGAGCGGCTCCGTCCGCGAAACGACCGGGAGTTTCCGCCAGGCGAGATGCGCCTTGTGCGCCGCCGCGATCGCGGCGCGCAGCTCGGCGGCGGTCATTTCCGCGTGCGTCGAGAGGACCTGGCCGGTGGACGGGTTCGTGGCGACGTGGGGCATGCGGGTGTCCTTTCGAGCGGCGGGCGACTCAGCGCCTGCCGGCGAACCGGAGGAGGCTGTTGGCGGGATCGAGGCGATAGAGCTCGATGGCGTTGTCCGCCATGATCATGTGCCGTTCCCGTTGCGGCACCGCCAGTTCCTTCATGAAGTCCAGGTAGGACTCCATGGAAGAGATCGGCCAGTCCGTGCCGTACAGGAGGGCGTCGGGCTCCACGCCGTAGCTGAGCATTTCCGAGACCTGCTTCCGCAGGAACACCTCGAAGCGGTCCTCGAACGCGCCGAGCGTCAGGCCCGACATGTCGGTGTAGACGTTCGCGTTCTTGTACACCACCTCCATGCAGTCGCGGATCCACGGATTTCCCATGTGGCAGATCACGAACCTGACCTCGGGAAACTCCACCGCCACCTCGTCCACGTTGAGGGGGTGGGCGTACTTCAGCTTCCCCTTGGGCGAGTAGGTGTCGCCCGTGTGAATCATGACGGGGATCCGGTGCAGGGCGGCGAACTCGTAGGCCGGCGTCCATTTCGGGTCGAGGGGATAGAACGGCTGGTACCCCGGATAGAGCTTGAGCCCCCGCACCTTGCCCGCCTGCACGAACTCCCCGATCTCCCGGAGCTCGTCAGGCTGGAACGTGGTGTAGTCGAGCCCGGCGACGACCGTGAGGTAGGGCTTGTCCCTCACCGCCTGGACCACCGACCGGGTGGACGGTCGCCCGGGGGTGACGGTGTAGGACGTCAGCACCAGGGCCTGGTCGATGCGATTCCGCCGCATCTCGTGCTCGAGCCGGTCGAGGCACCGGTCGAGCGTGGGGACCCCGTCCTCGTCGTAGTTGTTCAGGTGAACGTGGCAGTCGACGATCATCGCTTGTTCCTGGTGCGCTCGAGGATCGATTCCGCCCAGCCCCGTCCGCCCAGCCCGAAGGCGAGGGCGAGCCCCAGGCAGAGACCACCGAAGGCCAGCTGGAACGCCGCCGACAGCAGGCCGACGTCGATCCCCAGCTGTTCGAGCGCCAGAATGGCCACGAACGCCATGAGCGCGCCGTACACGAGCAGGCCGAGGCTCCCGGCTTCACGGACGCCGACGTTGTTCAGGTACGCCTCGACCACGCCGCGGACGAACCGGGCCCCCAGGGAGCCGAAGACCAGCACGATGATGCCGACGACCACGTTTGGGAGATACCCCGAGAGGCGCGCCATCACGTCGGTGCCCATCGAGAGGCCGAGCACGTTGATCATGGCGAGCGTGAACATCAGCAGGATGCCCCAATAGAGTGTCCGGCCCACCAGCGTCACGACCGTGAACCGCACGCCCCCGCGCAGGAGGAAGTCGTCGAGGCCGGTGTGCTCGGCGGCCTCCTCGACGCGGACCCGGCGGAGCACCTGGACCGCCAGCCACTCGGCGGCCCGCGCCAGCGCCCAGCCGACCCCAAGGAGCAGCAACGCCACGATGATCCGGGGGGTGATCAGCGCCACCTGGTACCAGGAATTCCGGAGCGATTCGAGAATCAGGCCGAATTCGTCACGCATGAAAGCCTCCGACGGGGTCCGCTGTGGCCGGCACGGTCAGGAACGGGAAGGTCTGGCAGGAGGAAGGTCGCGCAGCCGGAGCTCGCCGATCGACGCGCGCCCCTCGAGGTCCTGGAGCATCCGGCGGAATTCCGCGTGCGCCAGCGGCCGTGCGATGCGGTAGATCCGCCGCCAGGTGGTGTAGAGAATGGTCCGGAGCCTGGCCGACGCCAGCCTGCGGATCGGGCGCGCGATGCCCTCGTAGTACAGCACGAGCGAGACCGGTTTGTCGCCCGGGCGGAGCTTCGGCTGAAGGTACCCGAAGTCGAGGGCGAGGACCCGCTCGTTCCGGACAAGGGACCGGAGCCAGGGGTTGTCCCGGCGAACCTCACCGATGACGGCTTCCAGTGGTTTCGCGGCGATCCTCCGGGCGTCCCGGTGGAAACTGGCCCGGAGCCTGGCCCGGAGCTTCGAGCCGACCCCCAGCCCGCGCGCCCGGGCACCGACCGCAAGGTACCCCACGACGCCGATATTGATGTTTCCGAGGTACATGCCGCTGGCCACACCCACCACCCGCCCCGCCATCTCGGCGACGACCAGGTGCCAGCGGATGTCAGACCAGAGCCCGGCCTCTTTCTCGCGGAGGGAATCCCGCCATTCGTGAATGCCGACCAGCTTGTTCGAGTGAAAGGTGCGACGGACGAGATCATGAACACGCCGGATGGCGGGGTCCGTGGAATGCACGATTTCCCTGTAGGTCGGCAGGGTCGTACCAGTCATCGGCTTCCTCCTGGCTGGCGGGGCACCCGGACACCGTGCATCGTATTCGCGGGACGGGACTTTCGGAAGGCGGAACCAGGCTTACGCGAGCGCATGCGACCCGACTGTCAACGGTGCAGCGTCGTCGGGCCCCCCGGATAGACCGCCCCGCGCTTCACCACGC
>CAYUOK010000091.1:0-3546 GCA_964446395.1 uncultured Gemmatimonadaceae bacterium
TACCTCACCAGCAGGAACCCCACCACCCCCGCCGCCGCCACCAGCCCGCCCACCAGCGCCGGCACCCGCCACCGCTTCCACCCGCGCTTCTCGGCCGACACCGGCGGGCCGCTGACCACGGCCGGATCGTCCAGCATCCGGATCAGGTCCGCTGCGTACTTCGGCCGGTTCCGCGGTTCCTTCTGCAGCAGCTGGTCGATCACCTCGGCAAACGCCTTCGGCACGTCGTACCGCCGCGAGGAAATGGACGGCGGCGTCTTGACCACGTGGGAGGCCATGACCTGCTGCGGCGAGAGGCCGTGGAACGGCGCGGTGCCGCTCAGCATTTCCCAGGCGACAATGCCGAGGGCGTAGAGGTCTGCCCGGTGGTCGGTGGTCGGGTCCCCCGCCGCCTGCTCCGGCGCCATGTAGGCCGGCGTGCCGATGGCGATCCCCGTGGCCGTCATGGCCGCCGCGTGCGCCCCGCTCCCCGGCCCCGCCCGCCGCGAGGCCTGCGAGGCGTTGAGCGCCTTGGCCACGCCGAAGTCGGTGACCACCGCTGAGCCGCCTGTCAAAAGGATGTTGTCTGGCTTGATGTCGCGGTGCACCACGTCGCTGGTGTGCGCGTAGGAGAGCGCCCGCGCCACGTCCTTCAGCACGCTCACGCTCTCCCGCACCGACAGCGGCCCGCGCGCCAGCCGCGCCCGGAGCGACTCCCCCTCGATGAACGGCATGACGTAGAACGGCAGGCCGTCCACCTCGCCGGCGGTGAGCACCGGCACGATGTGCGGATGCTGCAGCGCCGCCGACACCAGGATTTCCCGCTTGAACCGCTCGACCGAGACCGCCGCCGCCAGATCGGGGGGCAGCACCTTGACCACCACCGAGCGCTGCAGCGCGTTGTCCCGCGCCCGGTACACCGTGGACATCCCGCCCCCGGTCAGCTCGGCCTCGAGCGTAAACGCACCGCCGAGGACCGCCTGGAGGGCGTCGCGCTGGGCCGTGGCGGTGGCGTCCGTGGTCATGGCACCCTCCTACTCGTAGCGCAGCGCGCGCACGGGGTCGAGCCGCGAGGCGCGGATGGCGGGCGCCAGCCCCGCGCCCAGCGCCACGAGCCCGAGCACCACCGCCGACAGGGCCAGCACGGAGGGATTGCTCCCCTCCATCTGGAAGAGGAGCGACTGCGCCACCCGCCCGATGACGATGGCCGCCACCAGCCCGATGGCCCCGCCCACCAGCACCATCTTCCCCACCTGCACCAGCACCATGGACCGCACCTGCGCCGGCCCCGCGCCGAGCGCCATCCGCACGCCGATTTCCCGGGTGCGCTGCGCCACCGTGTACGCCAGCACGCCGTAGAGCCCCACCGCCGCCAGCAGCGTGGCCAGCAGCGCAAAGGTGGCGGCGAAAAGCGTCACGAAGCGGTCCAGGAACACATTGTCCCGGATCTGCTCCGGCATGGTGCGCAGCTGCTCGACCGGCAGGTTCTCGTCGAGGCCGCTCACCACCCGCGACACCACCGGCAGCATCGCCTTCGGGTCCCCGGTGGTCTTCACGTAGTACGACAGGGCGCCCACCATGCTGTCCTGCTTGTACGGCGTGAAGAAGAGCGGCGGGATCTCGTCCTTCACGTCGCTGTACTTGGCGTCCTGCACCAGCCCGATGATCTCGATGTCGAGGCTGTCGTTGCCCTGGTCCATCCGCTTGCCCACCGGGTTGGCGCCGAGCTTGAACTTCTTGGCGAACGCCTGGTTGACCACCGCCACCTTCGGCGTGCCGAGGCCGTCGTACCGGGTGAACTCCCGCCCTGCGAGCACCGGGATCCCCACCGTGGCGAAGTAGCCGGGGCCGACCATGTTGAATCGGGAGTTGTTGTCCACGTCGGGACCCTTGGGGAAGCCCTCGACGCCGACGTCGTTGCCCCAGTTGTTCCCCGCAATCAGCCCCACCATCGCGGCGGCGACGTTCGCCACCCCCGGCGTCGCGGCCAGCTCGTCCTCCAGGCGCTGGAAGAACTGGTGCGAGCGGCCGGGCGCGTAGCCGTTGAGTTCCGGCGACACGCCGAAGGTGATGACGCTGTCCACCTTCACGCCGAGGTCGAGCCGGCTGATGTTGGCGAGGCTCCGGGTGAAGAGGCCCGCCGAGGCGAGGAGCGCCAGCGCCAGCCCGATCTGCGCCGTGGCCAGCGCCGTCCGCCAGCGCGCCGCCGCGCGGCCGCCCGAGGGCTGGCCCCCCTGCTCGCGGATGGACGAGATCAGGTCGGGCCGGGTGGCGTGGAGCGCCGGAAAGAGCCCGAAGAGGACCGCCGTCAGGATGGCCAGCGCGGCGGTGAAGCCGATGACCACCAGGTCGAGGTGCGGCGTGAAGGTGGAGGTGGCCTGCTGCGGCATGATGGCGCTCATCCCCCGGAGGGTGAGGAAGGCCACGCCGAGCCCCGCCAGGCCGCCGAGCACGCCGAGCAGCAGCGACTCGGTCAGGAGTTGCGACACCAGCTGCCGCCGGGCGCCGCCGAGGGCGAGCCGGACCGCCATTTCCCCGGAGCGCGCCGCGCCGCGGGCCAGCAGGAGGTTCGAGATGTTGGCGCAGGCGATGAGCACCACCAGGAGCGTGATCCCGAAGAGCATGGCGAGCGGCGTGGTGACCTCGCGCCGGGCGCTGCTCTGGCCGAGCGCCCCCGGCACCAGCACCACCTGCTTCGCCTTGAACTCCGCCATCGTCTTGTCGCTCATCCCCTGCTGCAGCGGCACCTCGACGGTCTGGATGATGGCGCTGTACTGGGTGTTGAGGGAGGCGGACGCCTGCTCGATCGTGACACCGGGCTTGAGCCGGGCAAAGAGATACGCCCAGTAGCTGCGCCGGCTCTCGAAGCCGGTCCACCCCGGGTTCATCGTCTCCCGCAGGGTCACGGGCACCCAGACCTTCGGCGCCAGGCCGAGGGTCGTGCCCTGGAATTCGCGCGGGGCCACGCCGATGACCTCGAGCGACTGGCCGTTGACGATGATCGTCTTCCCCACCACCGACGGGTCCGCGCCCAGGGCGCCGCGCCAGTACTCGTAGGCCAGCACGGCCACCCGGCCGTCACCCTTGACCTTGGCGTCGTCGGGGCCGATCAGCCGCCCCAGCGCCGGCGCGATGCCGAGCACCGGGAAGTACGAGCCGGACACCATCAGCCCTTCCGCGCTCATCGTGCGGCCCTGCGCGGAGATGTTGGCCCCGAAGCCGACGTGGAGCGCGATGTCGGTGAACACCGTCTGCTCGCGCTGCAGGTCCAGGAACATCGGGTACGAGAACACCTCGCGGCAGTCGCCGATGTTGCTGCACGACTGCGAGCCGGGATTGGGGCCCGGCGCCTTGAAGTTGACCAGCTGGCCCGGCTCCGGCACCGGCAGCCGCTTGAGGAGCATCTGGTCGATGAGCGAGAAGATGGCCGCGTTGGCCCCGATGCCGAGGGCCAGGGAGGCGATGGCCACCCCGGTCACGAAGGGGCTCTTCAGGAGGTGACGAAAGGCCAGGCGGAGATTTCCCACTGTCGGTTCCTTGGTCGAATCGGGTTGAAGGGACGGGGCC
>CAYUOK010000091.1:3646-5496 GCA_964446395.1 uncultured Gemmatimonadaceae bacterium
ATGCCGATGAGCGCCAGGCGCATCCCCTGCCCCATCACCATCCGCTGCACCACGGCGGGGGTGGCGCCGAGCGCCAGGCGGACGCCGAGCTCCTTGGCCCGCTGCGCCACCGTGAACGCCATCACGCCGTAGAGGCCGATGGCCGCGAGCCCCGCCGCCAGCAGCGAAAAGACGGTCAGCAGCACCATCGAGAAGCGCCGGGGGCCGGTGCTCAGCGACACCAGCTCGTCCATCCGGTTCACCGCGGCGATGGCCACGTCCGCGTCCACGGTATTGAGGGCCGCGCGCACCCCGCCCACCGCGGCCAGCGGGTCCGCCTTGGTCCGCACCGCGAAGGTCATGAAGCCGTCGCCCGCCTGCGCCAGGGGGAAGTACACCTGCACCCGCTTCTCGGCGTCGAGCCCCTCGTGCATCGTGTGCCCCACCACCCCCACCACCGTGATCCAGTGCACCACCGAGTCGGTGAAATCGTTGAAGGTGATCCGCTTGCCGATCGGATCCACCGTCGGCCAGTAGGTGCGCACCAGCTCCTCGTCGACGATGGCCACCTCGGGCGCGCCTCGCGTGTCCTGGGCCGTGAAGAACCGGCCGGCACGGAGCGGCACCCCGAGGGCAGCGAGGAAACCCGGCGTCACCACGCGGACGTCACCCCAGGGCATGCTCCCCTTGGGGGGCACCACGTACCCCTCGACGTTGAACGAGGCGGTGCTCCAGTTGTTCGTGAAGGGGAGGACCGAGGTGGCGCCCACCGCGGTGACCCCGGGCAGCGCCGCGATCGCCTCCGTGGCACGCTCGAAGTACGCCACCCGCACCGTGTCGTTGGGGTACCTGGCCGCGGGGAGGCCGATGTTGAAGGTCAGCACGTTGTCCGGGCGAAACCCGGGGTCCACCTGCAGGAGGCGTGAGAACGAGCGGGTCAGCAGGCCCGCCCCCACCAGGAGCGTCAGCGCCACCGCCACCGTGCCCATCACCAGCGCGCGGCGGAGCGCCAGCCCGCCGCGGTCGCCCGCGGCGCCACGGCCTCCCTCCTTCAGCGTCTCGTGGAGCGACGTGCGCGACACCCGGAGCGCCGGCGCGAGGCCAAAGAGCAGCCCCGTCAAGAGCGACAGCAGCAGCGTGAAGCCCAGCACCTTGCCGTCGATGCCGATGGCGGTGGCCGGCGGCAGGTTGCTCTCGTTGAGCGACAGCAGCGCCGGCACGCCCCAGAGCGCCAGGAGGATGCCCAGCGCGCCGCCCGCCAGCGCCAGGAGGACGCTCTCGGCCAGGAGCTGCCGGACCAGGTCCGCGGGCGAGGCGCCGAGCGCCACCCGCACGGCGATCTCCCGGGCGCGCGACGCCGCGCGGGCGAGCTGCAGGTTGGCCACGTTGGCGCAGGCGATGAGCAGCACGAGCCCCACCGCGCCGAGGAGCACGAACATCGCGCGCCGCATGCCCGGGGAGGTCACCTGGTCGCTGAGCGGGGTCAGCGCGAGGTCCCAGTCCTCCGGGAAGGCATCGGGTCGGTCGGCCTTGATCCGCCCCGCCAGCGCGTGCATTTCCGCCTGCGCCGTGGCGAGCGTCACCCCGTCCTTGAGGCGTGCCCTGAGCGCCAGGAACTCGTTGCCCCAGGAACTCGCCAGCTGGCCCGGCGTGAAGGCGAGCGGGGTCCAGAGGTCCACGTTCCGGTCGAGCATCGAGGTGAACGACGCGGGCATGACCCCGACGATCTCGTAGCTCTCGCCGTTGAGGATCATCCGCTGCCCCACCACCGACCGGTCGGCGCCGTAGGCGTTCCGCCAGAAGGGGTCGCTCAGCACCACCACGTGATCGTTGCCAGGGGTGGACTCGTCGGGCCGGAGCGGCCGGCCGAG
>CAYUOK010000092.1:0-3275 GCA_964446395.1 uncultured Gemmatimonadaceae bacterium
CATGTCCCCTCCGGAATTCATCATGGCCATGACGCTGATCGGATCGGGCGTGGCGCTGGTGTTCTATTTCGCCATGCCTGCCCGCAAGGCGATGCTCCGGAAGATCGAGGGATCGGCGCCTGGCGCCGATCCTCATCTCCTGGAGGAAGTGGACCAGTTGCGGGACCGGGTCGGGGAACTCGAGGAACGCCTGGATTTTGCCGAACGGTTGCTCGCGCAGCAGCGCGACGCCGCGGAACTGCCGCCCGGAGGAGCCCGATGACCATGCTCGCCCTGCCCGTCCTGATGCAGACCGAGGTGATCGCGCCGCTGCCGCCGATGCCTCCAATGGCGCCGTGGATGCTAATGAGTCCGGAAGCGATGGTGCTCACCGCGCTCGGCTTCTTTGCGGCGGTGGTCCTGATCACCTTTCCGCTGGTGCGGGCGCTGGCGCGCCGCCTGGAAGGGCGCTCTGCCCGCGACCCGGCGCTGGCGGCCGAGGTCGAGGAGCTGCGGGCGCGCGTGGCGGAACTCGAGCAGCGGCAGGGCACGCTGCACGAACTGGAAGAGCGGATCGACTTCACGGAGCGGCTCCTCGCGCAGCAGCGTGAGCAGGCCCGGCTCCCCCACTAGGCCGAGGACGCAATGCCGCCAGGCGACATGGCTCCCGTCATCGCGACGTCCATCTTCTTCCTGTCCGTCGCGACGGTCGTGATCCTCCGCGGTCCGCTCGGCAAGGCGCTGGCCCGCCGGATCGAGGGTGCGAGCGGACAGGTGGACACGCACCTCTTCCCGGTCGTCGAGGAGTTGCAGGGGCGGGTGGCGGAACTCGAGAGCCGGGTGGAGCGGATGCACGAGCTGGAGGAGCGGCTGGATTTCGCCGAGCGATTGCTCGCCCAGGGACGCGAACAGGTCCAGTTGCCCGTCCCGCGGGAGCGGATGTAACGATGGGCGACGGCGCCGGGGGTTTCGCGTTCTGGATCGCGGTCGGCCTGATCAACATGGCCTTCTGGGGGGCCATGACGCCCGTCCTCAAGGCCTGGGCCGACCGGATTCGCGGGTCGGTCGCCCCGCCGGCCGACATCGAGGCTCGCCTGGCGGCTCTCGAGGCCACGCGGCCGGTGACCGGGGAGACGGACCTGGTGTACCAGCGCATGGCGGAACTCGAGGAGCGGCTGGACTTCGCGGAGCGGCTGCTGGCGCAGGGCCGCGGCGAGGCCGCCAGGATCGAGGGGGCGCGGTGAGCCGGATCAAGCGGATCTTCGGCCTGGATGGCGTGGATCTCATGATCCACTTCGGGGTCACGTTCTTCCTGATGATCCTGGCCGAATCGGCGACGCAAAACGAGGTTGGCATCGCGTTTGTCGGCGCGGCATCTCTTGTCCTGCTCGGCGTCCGCCGTCAGGTCGCCCTGAAGCGGATGCCGGCGGAGACGACCGGCGAAGTCGCGCTGGAGCGGATGGCCGACCTGGACGCGCGGCTGGGTGAGGTGGACATGCTCCATGTGCGGATCCAGGAACTCGAGGAGCGTCTCGACTTCGCGGAGCGCCTGCTGGCACAGGCCCGCGCGGAGCCGGCCCGGCTTGAGGCGCCCCGGTGAGCTGGATCCGCCGGACGGTCGGGCTCGACGGAGTCGACCTGCTGATCCACGCGGGGGTGACGTTCTCCATCATGGCGCTCGGCAGTGCGTTCTGGTCGCACGGGGACGCCGAGGTCATGCTTGCCACCGTGAGCTGCCTGTCGTTCGTGGCGCTGGGCGTCCGGCGGCATCGGGCGCTCCGAGACCTGCCCCCGGAGGCGACCGGCGAACTCGCCGCCGGGCGCATCGCGGAACTGGAGGCGAGGGTGGCGGAACTCGAACAGGGAGAGTTCAGGATGCACGAGCTCGAGGAGCGCCTGGACTTCGCCGAGCGACTCCTTGCGCAGGCCCGTGAACCGGAGCGGCTGGCATGAGGGAATCGAACGTCGGGCTCTACACCGCCGTCACCATCATCAGCGTGGTGCTCCTCGGCGCGTTCATCGCGCTGTCGGTCGTCATCGGCGAGGACTTCGCGATCCCGGCCCTGGTGACCGGCGGCGTGGTCGGGTCGATCGTCCTGCGGGGCCCGCTGGGCAAGGCGCTGGCCCAACGGATCACCGAGGGATCGCTGGGACCGGCGGAGGTGCCGCCGGAGCTGTTGGAGGAAATGGACGACATGCGCCACCGGATGGTCGAGCTCGAGGAGCGGGTGGACTTCACGGAGCGGCTCCTGGCCCGCCAGCGGGCCGACGAGCCGGCGCAGCTCCCGCCCGGTTGAACGGCGCTTGGCGGCCCGGTGGCCGCGGTTAGATTCTTGCAGAGGGGGTCGAATGCTCACACGGGATGACGTGCAATCTTTTCTCGACCGCATGGAAGTGCGCGGGGGTTCCGTCCAGGAACTCGGGGAAGGGCTCTGGAAGGTGCGGACGTCGGAAGAGGCGGAGGTGGTGATCAGCTTCGCGCCGCCGGTCCTCATTCTGCGGGTGCGGGTCATGGAGCTCCCGGCTGACGGGCCCCGGCGCGCCGAACTGTTCCGGCAGCTGCTGGAGTACAACGCCGCCGACCTGGTCCACGGCTCCTACGGGGTCGAGGGGAACCACGTCGTACTGACGGACACCCTGGAACTGGAAAATCTCGATTTCAGCGAGTTCGAGGCCAGCTTCGATTCGCTCACGCTGGCGCTGGCGACTCACTTGGGCGCCCTGGCGCCTTACCGCGAAAGGTGATGCCCGATGGGGATCTTTGACCGCCTGTCCACCATGCTCCGGTCGAACATCAACGACCTGATCAGCCGGGCCGAAAACCCGGAAAAGATGCTCAACCAGCTCATCATCGACATGAAGAGCAATTTGGCCAAGGCCAAGCAGGAAGTGGCCTCGGCCATCGCCGATGAGAAGAAGCTGCAGGCCGACGCCGAGACGATGCGCAAGCAGGCCGAGGACTGGGAGCGGCGCGCCATGCTGGCGGTGCAGGAAGGGCGCGACGACCTCGCCAAGCAGGCGCTGCTCCGCTACAACGAGCACCTGCAGGGGGCCCAGCAGCTCCACGAGACGTGGGTCAAGCACAAGGCGGAGACGGAGTCGCTCAAGGGTTCGCTCCGGCAGCTGAACGACAAGATCGAGGAGGCCAAGCGCAAGAAGAACATCCTCGTGGCGCGGGCCCGCCGGGCGGAAGCGCAGCACCGGATCCAGGAGACGATGTCCGGGATGTCCGACAAGAGCGCCTTCGAGTCCTTCGAGCGGATGACCGAGAAGATCGAGGACGCGGAGCGGAAGGC
>CAYUOK010000092.1:3375-5479 GCA_964446395.1 uncultured Gemmatimonadaceae bacterium
CAACCCGCTTGCGAGCGACCATTCCGATGACCGCCCCACGCTTCCTGGTCCTGGCCGACCGTGATTTCGGCCCCCTCACCTCCAAGACCGCGAACTCGATCATCCGGTACCTGCCGGACCGGACCGTCGCCGTCCTGGACAGCCAACTGGTCGGCAAGACGGCGCAGGAGGTCCTCGGTTACGGCGGGGCCATTCCGGTGGTGGGGACGATGCGCGACGGCCTGGCCCTCAAGCCCGACGCCGTGCTGATCGGCATCGCGCCGGTGGGGGGGCGGCTGCCGGAGCAGTGGCGGACCTGGCTTGCCGAGGCGCTGGACGCCGGCTGCGACATCTGGAGCGGACTGCACAGCTTCCTGTCCGACGACCCGATGCTGGTGGAAAAGGCCCGCGCCAAGGGGGCCAGGCTGCTCGACCTGCGGAAGCCGCCGGCCGACATCCCGGTGTCGAGCGGCCGGGCCAAGGAGGTGGAGGCGCTGGTGGTGCTCACGGTCGGCACCGACTGCAACGTCGGGAAGATGACCGCCCAGCTCCAGCTGGTGGACCAGCTCCGGAAGCGCGGCCAGCGCACCACCTTCGTGGCGACGGGGCAGACGGGGATCATGATCGAGGGGTGGGGCATCTCGGTGGACGCGGTGGTGTCCGACTTCACCGGCGGCGCCGCCGAACAGCTGGTGCTGCAGGGGAGCAAGGACGCCGACATCGTGCTGGTGGAGGGGCAGGGGAGCATCAACCACCCCGGGTACTCCGGCGTTACCCTGAGCCTCCTCCACGGCTCCTGTCCCGACGCCCTGATCTTGTGCCACCAGGCGAGCCGCGTCCACGTCGGCGACTACCGCCCCGGGGCCTGGGTCAAGATCCCGCCGCTCACCGACTACATCCGGTGGTACGAAGACATCGGCTCGGCGGTGCACCCCACCAAGGTGATCGGCATCTCGCTCAACACCTACGACCTCGACGACGCGGCGGCCAGGGCGGCCATCGCCAAGGCGGCGAGGGAAACGGGGCTGCCGTGCACCGATCCGGTGCGCTACGACTCCGCGCCGCTGGTCGACGCCATCCTGGCCGCACGGAAGGGCCTCACCAAGTAGCCGAAGGAGTCCGATGGTCCGCGCACGCTGGCTGGCGGCACTCGTTGTCTCGATCATTGCGGCCAGCCATGCGGCGCCCGCTTCCGCGCAGGATTCCACCGCCAAACGCGACAGCGCCGTTGCGCGCCTCAGGACCGGCCAGCAGATCCGGATCAGCGCCGAGGGGATGGCGCGGCTGACCGGGCGGGCCGGTGTGGCGGCGAACGACACGCTCGACTTCGCGCAGGACGACGCCGTGCAGCGGATCCCGATCCCGGCGATCGATACGCTGTGGGTGCGTGGTGGGTCGGCAAAGCAAGGGGCGTTGATCGGCGCCGGCGCGATGGTGGTGCTCTACTTTATCGCACTTGCTGAATCTGAGCGGTACTGCGAGACCGGCGATTGCAGCCCCTCCGCCGTGGAGGCGGTAGGGGGCATCGTGATCAGCGGGGCGTTCGGGGCGAGTCTCGGCGCGCTGATCGGTGGGGCCGTGCAGGGATGGAAACGAAAGTATCCCTAGCGGGCGTCGGGCGAATCGCTTCGAGGAGCTCGGGCGGGGTGGTCGTCGTCGTGCAGGGCGCGGATGGCCGGCGTCTTGAGGTCGTCGAACTGCCCGCGCCTGGCCGCCCAGGCATACGCGGCGATGGCCCCGGCCAGCAGCACGAGAGCGATCGGCAGGACGACGTAGAGGACGCTCACGCACGCTCCTCGAACGTCCGGCTCCGCCACGAGGCCAGCACCACCGTGATGGAGCTGGCGGGCATGAGGATGGCCGCAAGCAGGGGGTTGATCCAGCCGCCCATCGCGAGCGCGGCGCCCGCCACGTTGTAGACCAGCGACATCGCCACGTTCCGCCGGATCACGCGGAGCGTTCGCTCGGACCCCTCCACCAGCTCGTCCAGCGCCGCCAGCCCCGGCCGCGACAGATACACGTCCGCCACCGCGAGCGACGCCTCGGCGCCACCCCGCACCGCCACACCTACGGTAGCGCGCGCCATGGCGGCGGCGTCGTTGACCCCGTCGCCCACCATCACGAC
>CAYUOK010000093.1:0-5452 GCA_964446395.1 uncultured Gemmatimonadaceae bacterium
AGCGGCCCGGGCCGGAAGAGCGGCGCGCCGTCGCGCTCGGGCAGCACCTGCACCTTGCCGGCCCGCCACCCGAGCGCCCAGCCGACGTGGAGCAGGCTCAGGACGCAGAACGCCACCGCCAGTACGGCCGCCACCACCAGCGTCACGCCGTTCACGATCCCGCCCCGCTGCCGCCCTGCCCCACGGCCCCGTCCGGCTTCACTTCCGGATCCTCCAGCGACAGCCGCTGCACGCTGCGCTCCTTCATCATCCGGATGAACGGCAGGCTGAACACCGGGTCGAAATCGGTGCCCGACTTCTCCTCGATGTAGTCGAGCGCCTTGGTGGAGGTCCAGGCGGCCCGGTACGGGCGGTTGGTGCAGAGGGCGTCGTACACGTCGCAGACGTGGACCAGGCGACTGGCGTAATGGGTGTCCCGGACGAAATGGAAGGCGGGGTATCCGCCGCCGTTCAGCATGATGTGGTGCTCGTACGCCACCACCGCCGGCACCTCGAGCCGCACGTCGCGGTCGAGGATCAGCTTGGCCCCCTCCTTCGGGTGGGCCTTCATGATGGCGAACTCCTCGTCGGTGAACCCGCCCGGCTTGACGAGGATCTCGCGGGGGATCTTGACCTTGCCGAGATCGTGCAGGAGGCCCGACACGCCGAGCACGCGGAGTTCGCGCCCGGTGAAGCCGAGGTACTCGCCGATCGCCATGGCGAGCACCGACACGTTGGTGGAGTGGGTGGTGGTGTACTGGTCGAACTCCTTGAGCTGCAGCAGCGGCAGGATGATCTCGGACTGGCTGTGCATGGCGATGGCGAGCGAGCGCACCACCGTCTCCGCCTCCAGGAGCGGCAGCTCGCCGGTGGTCTGCACGTGGCTGTGCATCCACTGGATCGTCTCGACGTCGTCGCGGAGCGAGTACGCGATGGTGGCGGTGGCCAGCGTGGCGTCGGCGGTGTCCAGGGACTCGCCGGTGTCGAGCGCCAGGGTGCCGTACCGGATGCTCGTGGGGCGGAGGTGCCGCACCTCGGCGGTGTCCATCGCCTCGCCGCGGCTCCGCTGGAAGGTGTCACGGAGGAACTGCTCGTAGTCCTCCCGCGTCACCCCGGGGTCGATCTCGAGCCGCTCGATGCCGAGGCCCGCGAGCCGCGTCGCCCAGTCCCACTCCTTGAGCTCGCGGACCACGCGCCGGTCGAAGACGACGTCGCCGCCGATGAACGAGAACTTGAGCCGGTCCCGGCCCGCCAGGACGTCCTTCAACTCCTGGTAGGAATCGTCGAGCGCCCGTTCGCGGGCGGGATGGCCCTGGTTGTACAGCGCCATCGTGGCCATGACCTGGCCCAGCGAGGTGAGGAACTTGACGGGACTGCTCATGCCAGCCCCGCCGCGCTGCGGACGTCCTGGACGCCGCTGCGCGCGGCGAGCCCCATGACCACCTGCACGTCGGGATGCCGGGCCCAGGCGGCGGCGAGCCCGCGAAGCGCGGCCAGCATCTCGGGCGACGGCTGGTTCAGCCGGGTCCGCCGCCACCACTTCTTCTTCGCGAGGACCTGCTGCAGGAGGAGGTCGCGCGCCCGGCGGCTGCGCAGGGTGGCGAAGACCCGGATGGCGAGCACGCGCACCTCCTCGTCCTTGTGGTCCAGCAGCTTCGCAAGGAGCGGCTCGGCGGCGGGCGGGCACCCCTCGAGGGCGGCGGCGAGCCCGATGCGCATGACCGCGTCGTCGTCGTCCCCTAGGCTCAGCACCACCGCCTGCGGCCGGAGCTCGGGCCGCTGCGCGCCCTGCAGCATCAGCTTGATCGCCTCGCGGCGGACGCGGGGGTCGGCGGCGGACGCGTACCGCTCCGGGGCGAATTCCGCCGGCCACTCGGGCAGCGCCCCCAGCACGATGAGGAGGTTCCGCTGCACGTACCACTCCGCCCCTTCCAGCCGGGCCAGCGCCGGCGGCCCGACTGGCGCCCCGAGCGCGGTCAGCGCGTTGAGGAGGCGGTGGCGCATGGTGCGGGACTCGGTGATGGCCAGCGCGTCGAGCATCGGCCCGATGGCGAAGAGCCCGACCTTGTCGAGGATCCGTTCCACCGCGTCGAGGTGCGCGTCGCCGTGCTCGAGGATGCCGCTCATCAGCGCCGGGTCGGCCAGCCGGACCCAGATCGTCTCCGCCGCGATGGAGTCGGGCGGCGCGGCGTCCAGCGACGCCACCAGCAGGTCGAGCCGTCCGTCCTCGACGACCCGGGCCAGGGAAGTCCAGACCGCCTCCCCGACGACGTCCAGCTCCAGCGCCATCTGGACGATGCGGGGCGCCTCCGACAGGTGATCCGGCGCCTCGCCCGCGGCCGGCGCCGATTCCGCCGGCAACGAAAGCTGGTCGAGCACCATGGTGTACGCGTCGGGATTCGGGTCCTCGAGCGTCCAGTCGCTCAGGAGGTCGTTCACCGCGTTCCGAAAGGTGGCGTCGGCGTCGGCGCGGACGGTGGTCTGCCCCTGGTCGGCGTGGTCGGCCAGCTTGGTGAGCATCCGGAGGAGGGAGTGGGAAATCGTCTGCTGCTTGGCGGCGGCGGCCGCCTGCACGAGGTCGAGCACCGCCTTGACCGGGAGGCTCGAGGCGAAGTCGGCCACGAAGTCCTGCCGTGAGGCCAGCTCCCCGCCTACCGTGAGGAGCCTGGTGACCGTTTCCTGGTCGAGGGAGGAAAGCAGCTGCGAGACCCGCGACTGCAGCTGGGTGTACGACTCTCCTTCACGCATCCGCAGCTCGCGCCCCAGCTCCTGCAGATAGCCGACGATGATCTGGTCGTAGGCCTTGTCCTCGCGATGGGTGTTGATGGCCGAGGCGATCTGGTTCGGGTCGTCGTCGATCACGTCGCCGGCCCGGCCCCGGCGGAGCGCCGCCGACGCGAGGCCCAGCCAGAGCTGGGAGGAGCGACCCTGCTCCGCCTGCTTGTCGCCGGCGCCAATCTCGAGGTGCTCGAAGGTGAAGGGGACGATCTCGATGTTCGGCCACCGCCCGAGCTCCTCGGGGGGCCGGAGCCCGAACGGCATCTCCTGCCGGTTGGCCTCGGCGCTCACCGTCTGGAGGAACTCCAGCAGCTCCTCGGGGGCGATCTGCTTCCGGAACCGGATGACGCCGATCTGGTGGCGGTGGAGCCGGTAGGCGAGGTCGCGGAGGACGGCGTTCTCGGTGTCGGTGGCCGCCCCCTCGACGATGAGCTGGTCGCGCGCCACGCCGATGGCCAGGCCGTCGCGGTGTTGGAGGAGCGCCGAGAGCCCGGAAAAGACCGCGCTGGCGGCATGCTCGATGACGGGATGGCCCTTGGGGTAGGTGCCGTACTTGTGGAGGCCGACCGACAACTGGATCAGGAAGACCGACAGCTCGCGCGAAAGCGTCTTGCCTTCGGCTGCGCGGTCGGCTTGGGACACGGAGGCCTGCCTTTGGTGGCGGGGACGGACCCCTCAAAGGTAGGTAATGGCGGGGAAGCGGGGAAGCGGGGAAGACCTCCCCGCGTCCCCGCTTTCCCGCTTCCCCACCCGGTTCAGGCGGCGTGCACCGCGCCGACCACCCGCGCCGATCCGCCGTTGAACTCGTTCCAGGCCTCCTCCACCACCTTCAGGTTCGCCAGACCACGCTTGCGCAGCCACCAGCCGAAGATGAGGAGGGGGATGCCGATGAAGGCCAGGAGAATCATGGCGGTGCAGAGCCCCCCCATGACCATGATGTAGAGGCCCACGTTCTTCGGAAACGCCGCCATGGTGCGGATGTGGACCAGGCGGGTGTGGAGCATGTCCGGGTCCTTCGACCCAACCGACTTGAGCTCGCCGATGACCATCGACTTGTCCAGCTTGAGGAAGGGGCTGCGTTCGAGCGCCATGGGGCACCTCCGGGGTGATGGAAGGGTGGCATTTGACAAGGCGTGGCCCGGCGGTAGCATTGCCGAGTCCGGTACTCCCCTTCCCTTGCGCAGACCGCGAGGCAAAACCGTCATGCCCCATCGCGACCCCCGCGCGGTGCTGGATGCCGGCGAGGAGGCGCTGGTCCTGCCCCCCGGCGACCGGGAGGCGCTGGACCGGCTCTTCACCGCCACCTACGAGGAACTCCGCCGGCTGGCCGCCGGCGTCCGCCGGGACGACCCCGGCGTGACGCTGAGCCCCACCGCGCTGGTCAACGAGGCGTGGATCAAGCTGGCCGACTCCCCGCCAGTGGGGGTCGCGTCGCGGCTCCACTTCACGCGGATCGCGGCGCGGGCGATGCGGCAGGTCCTGGTCGAGGCGGCCCGGCGCCGGAACGCGAAGAAGCGGGGCGACGGCCGGGCGTGGGTGACCTTCGACGAGGCGCTCGAGTCCGCCCCGGCCGGCGCCGACGACCTCCTGGCCCTCGACGCCGCCCTCAAAGACCTCTCCCGCCTCAACCCCCGCCAGGCGCAGATGGTCGAGTGCCGCTTCTTCGGCGGGCTCGACGTGGCAGAAACGGCGGCGCTGCTGGAGGTGTCGGAGGCGACGGTGCTGCGGGACTGGCGCGCCGCCCGGGCGTGGCTGGCCGTGGAGCTCGGGCAGGGCGGCTGAGGATGGACCCCGGGCGCTGGGAGCGGGTGCAGCGGCTCTTCCACGACGCGCTCGACCGACCGGCGGCGGCGCGCCGCGCCTTCCTGGAGGAGGCGTGCGGCGGCGACCAGGCGCTGGTGGCCGACGTCCTCCGGCTGCTCGAGGCGGACGGCGCAGACGCCTCACCGCTGGACCAGGACCTCGCCCGGGTGGCGGAGCAGGTCTTCCGCCTCGACACCGCCGAACTCCCCCTCACCGACTTCGGGCCGTACCGCATCACCCGCCTCCTGGGCGAAGGCGGCATGGGGGTCGTCTACCTGGCCCGGCGTGAGGACCTCGGCAGCGTCGCGGCCATCAAGATCCTCCGCGACGCCTGGCTCTCCCCGACACGCCGGGAGCGCTTCGCCGCCGAGCAGCGCACCCTCGCCCAGCTCCACCATCCCGCCATCGCGCAGCTGCACGACGCCGACGCCCTCCCCGACGGCACGCCCTGGTTCGTCATGGAGTACGTCGAGGGGGTGCCGCTCACCGAGTACTGCCGCGCGCACGACACCAGCATCGAGGGCCGGCTCGAGCTCTTCCGCGCCGTCTGCGAGGCGGTGCAGCACGCGCACGGGCAGGCCGTCATCCACCGCGACCTCAAGCCGTCGAACATCCTGGTCACCGCCGACGGCCGGGTGAAGCTGCTCGACTTCGGGATCGCGAAGCACCTGGAGGAGGCGGAGGGGACGGTGGACCAGACGCGCACCGGGCTCCGGCTGATGACGCCGGCGTACGCCGCGCCGGAGCAGATCCGCGGGGAGCGGGTCGGCATCCAGAGCGACGTCTACTCCCTCGGCGTCATCCTCTACGAGCTCCTGGCGGGCCAGCCCCCGTTCGACCTCACGGGCAAGACGCCGGCGGAGGCGATGTCCATCATCGTGGAGCGGGAGCC
>CAYUOK010000094.1:0-2934 GCA_964446395.1 uncultured Gemmatimonadaceae bacterium
GTCACCGTCACCGGCCGGCGGGAGCTCGCGATCGCGCCCCCGGTGTCCACCGTGGAAGTCAGCAAGGAAGCGGTCCAGCGCGCGCCGGCCTCGAATCCCTACGACTTGCTGGGCCGGTCGGCGGGCATCGAGGTGCACCAGCAGGGGCAAGGCCCAGGCTTCGCGTCCAACGTGGTGATCGGAGGGTTCACCTCGGACCACTCGTCCGACGTCCTCCTGGTGCTCGACGGCGTGCCGATCAACCTCCCCATCCACGGCCACGTGGAGGGATACGCCGACTGGAGCATCCTCTCCACCGGCGCGCTGACGACGACGCGGGTCATCCACGGACCGG
The DNA here is from genome assembly GCA_964446395.1 of uncultured Gemmatimonadaceae bacterium. GTDB lineage: Bacteria > Gemmatimonadota > Gemmatimonadetes > Gemmatimonadales > GWC2-71-9 > SPDF01. Next base: position 335 of record CAYUOK010000094.1, read on the forward strand.
CGAGCCCACTCTACGGCGACTTCTCGCTGGGCGGCGTCGTGGAGACCTACACCGCCGCGGATGCCACCGGCTCCGCCGGCTCCCTCGCGGCTACCACCTTCGGCGACGTGCGAGGGTGGGTGACCGGCGGATTTCATCGGCCGGAGTCGGGGATGCTCCTTTCGCTCGCCGGCCAGAGCGAGGAGGGGTGGCGCCAGAACGCCGACTACCTGCTGGGCAACGGCGTCCTGCGCGGCTGGCGCTCGGTCGGCGCCGGCCGGCTCGAGGGCGGACTCTACCTCTATGGCTCCAGCTGGAACTCGCCGGGGTTCGTGTCGGTGGACCGGTACAACCAGGGCGATCTCGTGGCGGCCACGGACACGACCGACGGAGGCGACGGGCAGCGGTATATCGGCACGCTCCGATACGGCTTGCCGCTGGGCCCGAAGACGACACTGGACGCTCAGCTCTGGGGGCAGCTCGCCCAGTCCACCGTGTTCCTGACGCTCCCCGAAGACAATCTGCTCCGGCAGACGGCCGAGCGGGACGACCGGGAGGCCGTCGGCTTCCAGGCCCTCCTGAGCCGGGCGACGGACGACGGGGAGTTCAGCCTGGGCGCCAGCGGGCGGGCGGACTGGACGGACTACACCCTCGACGAAACGGTGCAGCGCGAGGCGGTCTCGGCGGAGCAGGCGGACGAGGGGCGCTACCAGGCGATCGGGCTCTTTGCGCGCTGGCGCGGGATGCTCGGCACGAGATTCCTGTACGATCTCGGCCTCCGGGGAGACCTGGTCAGCTACCAGAGCCTGAACCTGCTCGACTCCCTTGCCGACTGGCAGGAGGCGACGGACCCGGTGCTGAGCCCGAAGCTCGGGGCAAGCTATCTGGCCTCGGATCGGCTCATGTTACTCGCCTCACTGGCGCGCGGCTTTCGGGGGCCGGTCGGCGTGATCGGCGACCCGGACCGCCCGCTCGTCACCGCGTGGGCCGGGGAGATCGGCGCGGAATACAACGCCGGGTCGCTCCAGCTCGGCCTTTCGTTCTTCCAATTCAACACCGCGAACGAGCGGATCAAGGATCCGGTCACGCTCGATGTCCTGGCCGCCGGCACCAGCCGGCGCCGGGGCGTTTCCATGACGGCGGCGCTGCTCATCGGCCAGCGGCTGACCCTCCAGGCGTCGGGGACGCTCAACGACGCCGAGGTGACGGGTATCGCGGAGCCGGTGGACGTCGCCTTCTCGCTCGGGACGGTCCGTCCGCCTGTGCGGCCGAATTTCCACGACGAGCCGCTCCAGCCCGGCGACGCGGTGCCCGGTGTCTCGGAGTACTTCGGGAGGATCGGCGCCGAGTACCTCTGGAAGGACCGCTTCTCGACCTACCTGCTCACGCGGTTCACCGGTCCCTTCACCCCCATCGGGGAACCGGGCGTCTCGACCCAGCCGTACGCCGTGGTGGACGTCGGGGGCTCCGTCGCCTTCGGGGCGACGACCAGCCTGGACGTAGACCTGTTGAACGTCTTCGACACCAAGTACCCGGAGATTCGCGCCTCCGGCTACATCAATCCCGGCGCACCGCGGAGTTTGCTCGTCGCGGTGCGCTTCGTTCGTCCGAACTGATCTGTCCGTCCCACCTCATTCTCAAGGAGACCCGTACCATGCATATCCGTACCGCACGCCGCATCCTGACTCGCCTGCTGCTCCCGTCGGCATTGCTCGCGGTCGTCTCGCTGGGCGCTTGCGGCGACGACGAGGCGGCCGCCCCGCACGACCACACGCCCGCGTCGGCCAAGCTGTTCGTGAACGACGTCGACGTGAGCGCCAACCTCCTCCTCGAGGCGGGGGCGGTGACCCGTGTCGAGGTTCGCTTCTACCACGATGACGGCGACGAAATTCTCGGCACGGAGCTCGATCACTTCGCCGCGCTGAACTTCACCGCGGCTACCCTCGCCGCGCCGGTCATGCTGGTCGACAACCATTATGCGTTCGACGTGACCGCTCAGGCGGGGGCCGGGACCGGGACCGTGCTCGTCGGCTGGGGCCACGAGGCCACGGCCGACGACCTGAGCTTCGGGCCGTTCCCGGTGACGGTCGCCGTTCCGTAACCGCGGCGTCCGGGTTTGCTTCGGCGGCGCTCCCGATTTCTATTCCCGGGATCGCCGCCGCTCCATTTCTGACACTTCCGGAGCTCCACATGCACCCGCCGTTCCTTCGCCGTGCCGCCCTGGCCCTCCCTCTCCTGGCCCTGCTGACCGTCCCTGCGCTCTCCGCGCAGCAGCCGGCCGCCAAGCCAGCCCGGCCGCCCCGCGCCGCGGCGCCCGCACCCACGCCGGTCAAGGTGGCGACGGTGGAGGGGATCACGGAGTACCGTCTTCCGAACGGTCTCCAGATCCTGCTGCTCCCCGACCAGACCAAGCCGGTCGTGACTGTCAACATCACCTATCTGGTGGGTTCCCGGCACGAGAATTACGGGGAGACCGGGATGGCCCACTTGCTGGAGCACCTCCTCTTCAAGGGGTCCACCAGGCACCCGCAGATCGGCGAGGAACTGACTGCGCACGGAGCCAGCTTCAACGGGACCACCTGGTACGACCGGACGAACTACTTCGAGTCCTTCCCGGCCAC
>CAYUOK010000094.1:3034-5434 GCA_964446395.1 uncultured Gemmatimonadaceae bacterium
CGGGTGGGCGACGAGCAGATCCTGATGGCCGGCTATCACGTGCCCGCCGGATCCGACCCCGACTTCGCCCCGATCCTGGTGCTGGCACAGGTGCTCGGCTCGGCGCCGAGCGGACGCCTCTACCAGGCGCTGGTGGAAACGAAGCGTGCGGCCGCCGTCTGGTCCAACACCTACCAGCTGTATCAGCCAAGCCTGCTCCTGGCCGGCGCCCAGCTCCGTCGGGAGGACACGCTGGCCGTCGCGCAGGCTGCCTTCCTCGCGGCGCTCGATTCCGCCAGCCAGCGCCCGCCGACCGAGGAGGAGGTGGCTCGCGCCAAGCAGACCATCCTCAAGAACATCGAGCTCAGCCTCACGCAGACCGACGCGGTCGGCGTGGCGCTGAGCGAGTGGGCCTCGCGCGGCGACTGGCGGCTCATCTTCATCAACCGCGACCGGGTCCGGGCCGTGACGCCGGCCGACGTGCAGCGCGTCGCGGCCGCCTACCTGAAGCCGAGCAACCGGACCCTCGGCGTGTTCGTGCCGACCGACAAGCCCGACCGCGCGGACATCCCTCCGCTGCCCGACATCGCCGCCCTGGTGAAGGACTACAAGGGAGACACCACGATGACCGCGGGCGAGGCGTTCGACCCGACGCCCGCCAACATCGACGCGCGCACCGTGCGCAGCGAGTTGCCCAGCGGGATGAAGCTGGCCCTCCTGCCCAAGGCCACGCGCGGACAGACGGTCAGCGGGACCATCCGCCTCCATTTCGGGACGGAGCAGGCGCTCTCGGGCAAGGCCACAACGGCCTCCCTGGCCGGCGCCATGCTCATGCGCGGCACGACGGCGCACACACGGCAGCAGATCAAGGACGAATTCGACCGGTTGAAGGCGCAGGTCGGCGTGCGCGGCACCGCGGAGGGGGTCACCGTCAGCTTCACCACGGTGCGCGCGAACCTGCCGGCCGTCATCCGCCTGGCCGGCGAGGTGCTCCGGCAGGCCAGCTTCGACTCGACGGAATTCGTCACCCTGCAGCGCGAGCGGCTGGCGGCGCTTGAGTCGCAGCGGACCGACCCGATCGCGCTGGCGCAGACCGCGCTGGCCCGCGCCACCCAGGCCTACGCGCCCGGGCACCCGCGCTACGTCAGCACCATCGAGGAGCGGATCGCCAACACCCAGGCGGTGACCGTCGCCGACGCGAGGCGATTCTGGGTGGAGTTCTACGGCGTCGGGGCGGGGGAGGCGGCGATCGTCGGCGACTTCGACACGGGTGAAGCGTCGGCGGCGCTGGCCGAAGTGTTCGGCACCTGGAAGAGTCCGGCCGCCTACACGCGGATCCCCGAGCTCTACGCCGACAAGCCGGCCGTCACTGAGCAGATCGAGACGCCCGACAAGGCCAATGCGATCCTGCTCGCGGGCACCAACCTGCGACTGAGCGAGTCGGATCCCGGGTACCCCGCGCTGGCGATCGGCGACTACATCTACGGCGGCTCCGCGTTCGATTCCCGGCTCATCGTCCGCATGCGCCAGGAGGAGGGGCTGAGCTACGGGGCGGGGAGCGCGCTCGAGGTGAGTCCCGAGGACCAGGCGGGGCAGTTGCTGGTCTACGCCATTTCGGCACCCGAGAATACCGGAAAGGTGGTCACGGCGTTCCGGGAGGTGACCGACAGCGCCGTGGCGGGGGGATTCACGCCGGAGGAAGTGAGCAAGGGGAAGGCGGGGTACCTGCAGCAGCTGCAGCTGGCCCGCACCGACGACAGCGAGCTCTCCGGGCAACTCACGGAGCGTCTCTTCCTCGGCCGGACGATGCAGTGGGACGCCAGTCTCGAGTCGGCCATCGGCGCGCTCACCCCGGCCCAGGTGAGCGCCGGGTTCCGTTCCTTCGTGAATCCGTCGCGGATGACCGTGATCACCGCCGGGGACTTCGCGAAGGGGAAGGCGCCCCCGGCGCAGCCGTAGTGGCTAGTGGTCGCCCGGCGGCCTGCGGCGCTCCGCCTTCGTGGCGGAGCGCCGTTTCTTTTCCTTGAGGCGCCGCTCCGCCGCGGAGCGCGGGGGCTTCGTCTTGCGCCGCCGCTTCGGCGGAACGAGGGCGTCCGCCACCAGCTTGTGAAACCGCTCCGTCACCGCCTCCCGGTTCTTGAGCTGGCTCCTGGTGCCCGCCGAGACGAGCCGGAGCCATCCGTCGCCGTCGAGGCGGTGCCCCAGCGCCGTCAGGAGCAGCGCACGCTCCGCCTCGGTCAGGCTCGGTGAGCGGAGCGCGTCCCACCACAGCTCCACGCGAGTGGACGAGGTGTTGACGTGCTGTCCGCCTGGCCCTCCCGCCCGGGTGGCGCGGAAGGTGAGTTCGTGCGAGGGAATGGGTGTGGGCACGTCCTCAAGATATGCGCTACTTTTCCCCGATGCCTACACTGGACCAACTCG
>CAYUOK010000095.1:0-5431 GCA_964446395.1 uncultured Gemmatimonadaceae bacterium
ACGGCGGCGGAGTGGGCGAGGATGGCCGGCTGGGTGTTGTGGGTGAGGACCAGTTCTTCTTCGGGGCCCTCCCACATGAGTCGGGAGAGCGGAACGCCGAGCGCCTCGTCGATCGCCTCGAAGGTGTGCCGCGCGGCCGGGAACCGCTCCGCCAGGTCCTTGCCCATGCCCACCTTCTGCGCCCCCTGGCCGGGGCACATGACGACCGCTACCACCGCACCACCGCGCTCGCCCAGGTGAAGCCACCGCCGAAGGAAACGAGCAGCAGGGTCATGCCCGGCTTGATGCGGCCCTCCGCGATCCCCTGGTCGATGGCCAGCGGGATGGAGGCCGAGGAGGTGTTGCCGTACCGGTCGACGTTGACCATCACCTTGTCGAGCGGCATGCCGGCGTGCTTGGCGGTCGCCTCGATGATGCGGAGGTTGGCCTGGTGGGGCACCAGCAGGTCCACCTGGTCAGCGGTGAGGCCCGCGCGCTGGAGGGCCATGTCGCAGGCCTCCGACATCGTGAGCACCGCGGACTTGAACACCTCGCGGCCGGCCATCTTGATGAAGTGGGAGCGCTCGGCGACGACCTTCTCGCTGATCGGGTCGACCGCCCCGCCACCGGGCCGGTAGAGGAGGTTGGCCAGGTTGCCGTCGGACTTGATGAACGTGGAGAGGACGCCGCGCGCGCCGCCGGATGACTTCCGGACGATGGCGGCCCCGGCGGCGTCGCCGAAGAGGATGGCGGTGGACCGGTCGGTGGGATCGGCGATGGTGCTGAGCTTCTCCGCCCCGATGATGAGGATGTTCTCGCCCTGCCCCGACGCCACGAGTCCCTCCGCCACCGTGAGCGCGAAGAGGAACCCCGGGCAGGCGGCCGAGACGTCGAACGCCGCGGCGTTCCTGGCGCCGAGCAGCGCCTGCAGGTCGCAGGCGGTGGAGGGCAGGAGGCGGTCGGGCGTGGCGGTGGCGAGCACGATACCGTGGAGGTCCGCAGGACCGAGGCCGGCGGCCGCCATGGCCCGGAGCGACGCCTCCTGGGCAAGCATGGCCACCGACTGCTCGGGCCCGGCCACCCGGCGCTCCCTGATGCCGGTGCGCTCGACGATCCACTGGTCGGAGGTGTCGAGGGTCTTCTCGAATTCCGCGTTGGTGACGACACGGTCGGGCACCGCGACGCCGAGGCCGGCAAATTCGACGATCGGGCGGCGGATCATGCGGCGGGCGCGCTGCCCGCGTCGAACTCCGCGGCGATGTGCTGGTTGAGCCCGGTCTCGACCATCTGCGCCGCCACGCGGATCGCGTTCTTGATGGCGGCGGTGCCGGAAGAGCCGTGACAGATGATGGACACGCCGCGGACGCCCAGGAGCGGCGCGCCGCCGTACTCGGCGTAGTCGAGGACGCGGAAGACTTCCTGTACGTCAGCCCGGTCCAGGATGTCCGGCGCGGTGCGCTTGACCAGGCGGAGGATGAGGCGGGCGACGGATTCGTAGAACTTGAGGACGATGTTGCCGACGAAGCCGTCGGTCACGACCACGTCCACGTGGCCGACCTTCGAATGGCCGGCGAGGATGTCGCGCCCCTCGATGTTGCCGATGTAGTTGATGCCCGGCGCCTGCTTGAGGAGCTCGTGCGCCTCCCGCGACGCGGCGTTCCCCTTCTCGTCCTCCTCGCCGATGTTGAGGAGCCCGACCAGCGGCCGCTCGCGCCCGAGGACGTCGCGCGCGTACACCGACCCGAGGCGGGCGAAGCCGACCAGCTCCCTGGCGGAGCAGTCGACGTTGGCGCCGCCGTCGAGGACGAGCACGGGGAGGTCTGCGGTGGGGAACGGAGTGGCGACGGTGGCCCGCTCGACGCCCGGGTGGATGCCGAGGAGCACGGTGGACGCGGCGAGGACCGCACCCGTGTTGCCGGCGGAGACGAAGGCGTCGGACTTCCCGGCCTTCTGCAGGCCGAGCCCGACGACGACGCTGGAGTTCGGCTTCTTGCGGACGGCGGCGAGGGGCTTCTCGGCCATGCCGATCACCTCCGTGGCCGGGACGACCACGATCCGGCTCCGGTCGGCGCCGGCATGCCTGGCCAGTTCCGCCTCGATGACTTCCACCTTCCCGACGAGCTGCACGACCACGTTGGGCAAGAGCGCGAGGGCGGCGAGGGCACCCTCGACCTCAGCCTGCGGGGCGTGATCTCCGCCCATCGCGTCCAGCGCCACGCGGATCACGTTCAGTCGCCCTTGACCTCGACGACTTTCTTCCCGCGATAGTACCCGCAGCTCGGGCACACGCGGTGGGAGAGCTTCGGATCGCCGCAGCGGGGGCAGGCCTGCGTCTTGACGCTCGCGGCGACGTGGTGGCCGCGGCGAAGCCGCTTGCGGGACTTCGAGAGTTTTCTCTTCGGGACTGCCATGGTTTCCTCAGACTGGTTCGGCGGACCGCACGCACGCGCACGGACCCGCGTTCAAATCGGCACCACACGTCGGGCAGAGCCCGGCACAGTCATCACGGCACAGGACGAACGCCGGGACCTCGAGCGCGAGCTCCTCGCGCACCACGCCGGTCAGGTCCACCTGGAGCGCCGCTTCGGGCAGCGGATACACGCTCGGATCGTCGGCGGCTTCCGGGTCGCTGGTCAGGATCACGTCGACCTCCCGGTGGAGCCGCACCTGGACGTCGGCCAGGCAGCGCCGGCAGGCGATCTGCGCCGTGGCCCGGATGTCGCCGCGCCAGAGGAAGTCGTCTCCCTCCGTGGCCTGAAGCTGTCCTTCGACCACGACCGGGCCATCCAGGGGCAGATCGAGCCCGGCAAAGACGGGATCTGACGGGGACAATTCGCCGTCGGTCTCGACCGGACCCCTCTGCAGGTCCCGAATGGCAATCTTGAGCATAGCCACTAAACCTAGCCGGGCGCTTGACTTAGGTCAAGCCGACCGGATCGTTCAGCCGGCGAGGCCGGCCAGTTCCCCTTCGGTGAAGAAGAAGGCGATTTCGCGGGCCGCGTTCTCGTCGCTGTCCGAGGCGTGGATCGCGTTCCGGCCCTTCGACTCCGCGTAGAGCTTCCGGATGGTCCCCGGGGCGGCTTCAGCCGGGTCGGTGGCTCCGATGACGGTCCGGAGCTGGGGAACGGCATCCGCGCGCGCCAGCGCCATCGGCATGCATGGGCCGCTGGTCATGAAGGCCACGAGCTCGGGGAAGAACGGCCGGCCCTTGTGCACGCCGTAGAAGGCCTCGGCTTGCGGAAGGGTCAGCCGGACCAGGCGGGCCGCCCTGAGCGTGAAGCCGGCCTCCTGCAGGTGCTTCAGGATGGCGCCGGCCTTGCCGGAGGCGATCGCGTCGGGCTTGATGATGGCGAGAGTCTGCATGGGCTCGAATTCTTGGTGCGGGTCGAAGGAAAGCGCCGCCTACCTGAGGCGGGCGCTGAGCAGGGGCACGACATCGGCCGGGCGCTTCATGACGCTGATGCCGGCCGCCTCGAACGCGGCCATCTTCTCCGCGGCGGTGCCGGAGGAGCCGGAGATGATGGCCCCCGCGTGACCCATCCGGCGCCCCGGGGGCGCCGTCTGGCCCGCGATGAACCCGACCACCGGCTTGGTGACGTGGTCCCGCACGAACGCCGCGGCCTGCTGCTCGTCGGTGCCGCCGATCTCGCCCATCATCACGATCGCGTCGGTGTCGGGATCGTCCTGGAAAGCGCGGAGGCAGTCGATGAAATTGGTGCCGATGATGGGGTCGCCGCCGATCCCGACGCAGGTGCTCTGGCCGATCTTGGCGCGGGTCAGCTGGTTGACCACCTCGTAGGTCAGCGTCCCGCTGCGCGAGACGAGCCCGACGCGGCCGGGGGTGCAGATCGACCCGGGGATGATGCCCACCTTGGCCTGCCCCGGGGTGATGGCGCCCGGGCAGTTGGGGCCGATGAGGCGGGCGCCGCGCTCGCGCACGAACGGCATGACCCGCGTCATCTCGATGACCGGGACCCCTTCCGTGATGCAGATGACCGTCGTGACGCCCGCGTCCACGGCCTCGAAGATGGCGCCCGCCGCGCCCACCGGCGGAACGTAGATGACGGCCGTGTTGGCCCCGGTGGCCGCCACCGACTGCGCGACGGTATCGAAGACCGGCACCGTGCCCTCGAAGCGCTGGCCGCCCTTCCCCGGGGTCACGCCGGCCACGACCTTGGTGCCGTACTCCATCATCTGCTTCGCGTGGAACGAGCCGTCGCGGCCGGTGATGCCCTGCACGACGAGCCGGGTGTCCTTCCCGATGAAGATGCTCACGCGGCCTCCCCGACCAGCGCCACCACCTTGGAGACGGCCTCGTCCATGTCGGAGAGCGCCGTCATGCCGATGCCCTGCAGGATCTTGACCGCTTCCTTCTCGTTGGTACCGGTCAGGCGCACCACGATCGGCACCTTGACCGGGAACTGCGCGAGCGCCGTCTTGATCCCGTTCGCCACGTCGTCGGTCCGCGTGATCCCGCCGAAGATGTTGAACAGGATGGCCCGGACGCTCGGGTCCGCGGTGATGATCTTGAGCGCGTTGACGACCTTGTCGGGATTCGAGCTGCCCCCGATGTCCAGGAAGTTGGCCGGCTCGCCGCCGTAGTACTTGACGAGGTCCATGGTGGCCATGGCCAGGCCGGCGCCGTTGACGACGCAGCCGACGTTGCCGTCGAGCTTGATGAAGGTGAGCCCGGCGCGCCGCGCCGCGACCTCGGCCGGATCCTCGGCCGTCTCGTCGCGCAGTTCGGCGAGGTCGGGACGCCGGTCGAGCTCGTTGTCGTCGATGGACACCTTCGCGTCGAGCGCGAGCACCTGGCCCGCGGGCGTCGTGACCAGCGGGTTGATTTCCGCCAGCGACGCCCCGTTCTCGACGAACACCTTGTACAGCCTGTGCATGATGTCGGCGGCGGCCCGGACCTGCTTGATGTCGGTGTAGAGGAAGAAGGCGAGGGCCATCGCCTGGTGCGGCAGCAGGCCGAAGCGCGGGTCGACGGGAAGCCGGAGGATCTTTTCCGGGGTCTTGGCCGCCACTTCCTCGATGTCGATGCCGCCGGCCGGGCTCACCATGAACACCGGACGCTGGGAATCGCGGTCGAGGATGAGGCCCACGTAGGCCTCGGTGGAGATGTCCGCAGCCGGTACGACCAGCACCTTGTGGACGGTCAGCCCCTTGATCTGCATGCCGAGGATGTGCGAGGCGATGTCGGCGGTCTCGGCGGGCGTCTTGGCCAGCTTGACGCCGCCCGCCTTGCCGCGGCCGCCGGCGTGCACCTGCGCCTTCACGACCACCGTGCCGCCGATGCGGCGGGACAGGGCCTCGGCCTCGCCGGGCGTGGACGCCACGTCCCCATCGGGCACCGGCACACCCGCCGCTTTCAGGAGCGCGCGCGCCTGATATTCATGCAGATTCACGTTCACTCCTGTGCGTGGTTGACAGCACCGAAAGCTACCCG
>CAYUOK010000096.1:0-2290 GCA_964446395.1 uncultured Gemmatimonadaceae bacterium
AGGGGAGTCGAAGTCGTGGCTGGTTCATGTCACTCGAAAGCTGGCGGGGCGCGAACTGGCCCGGGGAAGGTACTCACAAGCGGGGGGGGAGGAAACCCGCGCGGCCGGTCAGCGGGCCGCGAGCAGGAGCAGGCTCGCCACCACCGCCCGGGCGGTCCAGAGCAGGGTGCGGATCCAGTTGGTGAGGACCAGGCGGCGGTGGGCCCGCGGGTCCGACCCGGCGAGGAGCCGGCCGTGCATCGGCATGGTCAGCATCGCGGTCGAGGCCCAGATGAACACCAGCATCGCGAGGCCGAACCCGGGGAGTATCCGGCCGGTGCCGTCCGGGGGGCTCGCCACCAGCGCCAGCGCGCTGATCGCCTCCAGCAGCATCACCGGGATCACGATGAGCGACACCCGCCGCTGGTGGGCCGCGGCGTAGCCGGCCGCCTCGGTGCGGCCCACCTGCCCCATGAGCGGGTAGTGCACCGCCTGCACGAACCAGATGAGGCCGGTCATGAACCAGGTCGCGGCGGCGTGCAGGAGGGGCAGGGTCATGGCCGGCTACCGATGCAGCGGCTTGAACTTCACCCGGTGCGGCTGGCTCGCGTCCACGCCTTTCCGCTTCTTGAAGTCGGCGGCGTAGTCCTGGTAGTTCCCCTCGAACCAGGTCACTTCGCTGTTCCCCTCGAAGGCGAGGATGTGGGTGGCGATCCGGTCCAGGAACCAGCGGTCGTGGCTGATCACCACGGCGCACCCCGCGAACCCGAGCAGGGCGTCCTCGAGGGCGCGCAGCACGTCTACGTCGAGGTCGTTGGTGGGCTCGTCCAGCAGCAGCAGGTTGCCGCCGGTCTTGAGCAGCTTGGCCAGGTGCAGCCGGTTGCGCTCGCCTCCCGAGAGATCCTTGACCCGCTTCTGCTGGTCGGCGCCGCGGAAGTTGAACCCGGTGCAGTAGGCCCGGGCGTTGATCTTGCGGGTGCCGAACAGCAGTTCGTCCTGGCCGCCGGAAATTTCCTCGTACACCGTCTTGCTGCCGTCGAGGCTGTCCCGGGACTGGTCCACGTAGGAGAGCTTCACCGTCTTGCCGATCACCAGTTCCCCGCCGTCGGGCGTCTCCTGTCCGGCGATCATCCGGAACATGGTGGTCTTGCCGGCGCCGTTGGCGCCGATCACCCCCACGATGCCGCCCCGCGGCAGGGCGAAGTTGAGGTTCTCGAACAGCAGCCGGTCGCCGTAGCCCTTGCTCACGTTCCTGGCGATCACGACCTCGTCCCCCAGCCGCTCGGGGACCGGGATCATGATCTCGACCGAGCCCTCGCTCTGCCGCTCCGCCTCCTCCCGCAGCTGCTCGAACCGCTGCAGCCGGGCCTTGCTCTTGGCCTGGCGCGCCTTGGGCGCCATCCGCACCCACTCGAGTTCCCGCTCCAGGGTCTTCTGCCGCGCGCTGGCCTGCTTCTCCTCGACCGCCAGGCGCTTGGCCTTCTGCGCCAGCCAGCTGGAGTAGTTCCCCTCCCAGGGGATCCCCGCCCCCCGGTCCAGCTCCAGGATCCACTTGGCCACGTTGTCGAGGAAGTACCGGTCGTGGGTGATGGCCACCACCGTCCCGGGGAAGGTCTCCAGGTACTTCTCCAGCCACGCCACGCTCTCGGCGTCGAGGTGGTTGGTGGGCTCGTCCAGCAGCAGCATGTCCGGCTCGGAGAGCAGCAGCCGGCAGAGCGCCACCCGGCGCCGCTCGCCGCCCGAGAGCTTCGTCACGTCCGCGTCCGCCGGCGGGAGCCGGAGCGCATCCATGGCCAGGTCGAGCTTGTGGTCCAGCTCCCAGAGGTTCAGGTGGTCGATCTGCTCCTGCAGCCGCCCCTGCTTCTCCAGCAGCTTGGTCATCTCGTCGTCGCCCATCGGCTCGGCGAACTTCATCGCGATCTCGTTGAAGTCGTCCAGCAGCTTCCGCAGGTGGGCGACGCCGTCCTCCACGTTGCCGCGGACGTCCTTCGCCGGGTCGAGCTGCGGCTCCTGCGGCAGGTACCCGATCCGGGTGCCGGCCAGCGGCTTCGCCTCGCCCTGGAAGTCCTTGTCCACCCCCGCCATGATGCGCAGCAGGGTGGACTTCCCGGCGCCGTTCGCCCCCAGCACGCCGATCTTGGCGCCGGGGTAGAACGACAGGTAGATGCCCTTGAGGATCTCTTTGCTGGGGGGCACGACCTTGCGGAGGTCGCGCATCGTGAAGATGTATTCGCCGGCCATAGGGCGGGGATGATAACGCGAAGGGCGCCCCGACGGGAGCGCCCTAGGTCACGCGTCTGGCGGAACCGGG
>CAYUOK010000096.1:2390-5378 GCA_964446395.1 uncultured Gemmatimonadaceae bacterium
ACGCGAAGGGCGCCCCGACGGGAGCGCCCTAGGTCACGCGTCTGGCGGAACCGGGTTAGCTGAGGTTCTTGTTGGCGATCTTCGCCAGGTCGAACATCGTCACCTGGTCCTTCTTGAACAGCGGCTTGAGCTTGGCGTCGGCGTTGATCGCGCGGCGGTTCTTCTTGTCCTGCAGGCCGTGCTTCTTGATGTACTGCCACAGCTTCTTGATGACCTCGGTCCGGGCGAGGGGCTTCTCGCCCACCACCGCCGCGAGCGTGGCCGACGGCGTCAGGGCCTTCATAAACGCCGCATTGGGCTTCCGCTTCGTGGCCTTCTTCGCGGCCTTCTTCTTGGCCGGGGCCTTCTTCTTCGTGGCCATCAGGTGCCTCCGTCAGGGGTGATTGGAACGTCCGCGCGCGGGTACACCGCGCCATGCGAGACCCAAAGTAAGGGGTTGCCACCCACGTGCAAGAGGGAAAATGGCGTTTTCCCCTCTGGAAACACCCCCGCACCGGGCTATCTTCCCTCTGAAATCACCCTGATCGTGGAGCCGTCCCATGCCCATTCTCGCGCTCGCCGCCCTCACGGGAGTCGCGTTTTCCCTCGGAATCCGCCCCCCCGCGGCCCCGGATACCCTCACCCGCCGCCCCCCGCCACCCGCCTGCACCCGGGAGAGCGGCCTCGTGCTCCCCGAGGGGTTCTGCGCCGTGGTCGTGGCCGAACGCCTCGGCCGCGTGCGGCAGATTGCCGTCCTCCCCAATGGCGACGTCGTCGCCGCCCTCGGCGGCGCCCAGGGCGGGGTGGTCCTCCTGCGCGACGCCGACGGCGACGGCGCGGCCGAGACCCGGAAGCAATTCGGCGACGAGGGGGGCACCGGCATCGGCTACCGTGACGGGCATCTCTATTTCGCCACCTCGACCCGGGTCCTCCGCTGGCGCTGGACCCCCGGAGACCTGCTTCCCCAGGGGAGCCCCGAGACCGTGGTGGACCGCCTTCCCGCCGGCGGCCACGGCGCCAAGACCTTCGCCTTCCTCGGCGGCGACACCCTGATCGTCAACATCGGCTCCGCCACCAACAGCTGCCAGCGGGAGGACCGCGCCACCCGGTCCCCCGGCGAGGATCCCTGCGCCGAGCTCGAAACCCGCGCCGGCCTCTGGCGCTTCAGCGCCTCCCGCCCCGGGCAGCGCCCGGCCGACGGGGCGCGCTACGCCACCGGGCTCCGCAATGCGATGGCCCTCGGCGTGCACCCGGCCACCGGCGCCCTCTACGCCGCCCCCCATGGCCGCGACCAGCTCGGCGCCAACTGGGGCTTCACCGACCAGCAGAACGCGGAGCTGCCGGCGGAGGAGTTCATGCGGGTGAACCCCGGCGACGACTTCGGCTGGCCCTACTGCTACTACGATCCCCAGCAGCGGAAGAAGGTCCTCGCCCCCGAGTACGGGGGCGATGGCCGGAAGATCGGCCGCTGCGAGGGGACGCAGGACCCGCTGGTCGCCTTCCCGGGACACTGGGCGCCGATGGCCATCGCCTTCTACGGCGGCACCCAGTTTCCCGAGCGGTACCGGGGCGGGGCCTTCGTGGCCTTCCACGGCTCCTGGAACCGGGCGCCCCTCCCGCAGCAGGGGTTCCGTATCGCCTTCGTCCCCTTTGATGCCCGGGGCAACCCCGCCGGCAGCTACGAGACCTTCGCCGCCTCGAGCCGGGGGGCGACGGCCCTCCGCGCCGCCGGGGTGGCGGTGGGGCCGGAGGGGTCGCTGTACATTGGGGACGAGAACAGCGGCACCATCTGGCGGGTCATGACCGCGCGGTAACCTGGAGGGCCCTGCAATGGCACCACGATGGCTCAGGGCGGCGGCGATCGCCGCGGCCCTCACGGCGGCCCCGCTCGCGGCCCAGGAGCGGCCCACGCCCCTGGTGGTCGGGGCGGTGGCCCCCGACTTCGCGCTCCCCGGCGCCACCCGGGAGGGCGTCCTCGAACGGCCGGTGCGGCTCGCTGATTTCCGCGACCAGACCCTGGTGATCGCCTTCTTCTACCGGGCCCGGACCAAGGGCTGAACCATCCAAATGGACGCGTACCGTGATCAGTACGCGATGCTCATTCCCGACGGCCGGAGGGTCACCCTCCTCGCCGTCAGCGTGGACTCCGCCGCGGCCCTGGCCAGCTGGGCCCGCGACGCGGACTACCCGTTCGGATTTCTCAGCGACCCCGACGGCGTAATGGGCCGGGCCTACGGCGCCTGGGATCCGAGCTACAAGCTGGACAACCGCACCCTGTACGTGATCGGGCCCGACGGAAGGGTGGCCCATGTCATGGCGCCGTTCCGGGAGGTGGACCCGCAGGCCTACCGGGAGCTGGCGGCGGCGATCGAGCGGGCGAGTCGGTAGCGACGGTACCGACGGTATACCCACCGCGACACGACCCTTCGGAGACCATCCCGAAGGGTCGTGCCTCTTCCCGTCGCTACCGTCGTGACCGTGCCTACTGCAGGTGCGACTCCACGAACCACAACCCCTTGTCCGCCCCGCGGGAGATCTCGGTGCAGAGATCCGCGGTGTCCTTGTCGCCCGCCTTGTCGGCGGTCTCGATCGCGGCGCGCACCGCCTTGCCGAACTCGGCCAGCGCGTCCGCCACCGTCTTGACCACGCCGGTGGTGCTCTGCGGCCGGGTGGGGTAGGGCGACAGGCTGGTCGCCGCGCTCACCGCGCCGAGCGTCCCCATCGCGGTCCCGCCCAGCTGCACGCAGCGCTCGGCCAGGTCGTCGATGTACCCCTCGGTCTCCTCGTGCAGCTTGTCGAACAGCTCGTGCAGCATGAGGAAGGTCGTGCCCTTGATGTTCCAGTGCGCCTGCTTGAGCTGCAGCGACAGGTCGATCGCATCGGCCAGCCGGGCGTTGAGCAGGTCCACCATTGCCGTGCGGGTCTTCGCCGGCAAGTCGTTGCGTGTCGGATTCAGTGCCATGTGATCTCTCTCTGGTTCTAGTTAGCGCGGCCTCGCGTGCCCGCGTA
>CAYUOK010000097.1:0-4010 GCA_964446395.1 uncultured Gemmatimonadaceae bacterium
GGCGACGACGACCAGTCCATCTACGGCTGGCGCGGCGCCGAGGTGCGGAACATGGTGGACTTCCAGCGCGACTTCACCGAGGTGCGGCTGGTCCGGCTCGAGGAGAACTACCGCTCCACCCAGGTGGTGCTCGACGCCGCCAACGCCGTCATCGCCGAGAACACCGGCCGGATCGGCAAGACGCTGCGGACGGCACGGCGGGGCGGGGAACCGGTGACGCTCGTCGCCGCGGCGGACGAGCGGGACGAGGCGGAGTGGATCTCGGGCGAGATGCGCCGTCGCGCCGCCGACGGCGACTGGAGCTACTGCGAGATGGCGGTCCTGTACCGCACCAACGCGCAGTCCCGCGCGCTCGAAGAGGCGTTTCGCCGGAGCGGCACGCCATACCGGATCGTGGGGGCCATCAGCTTCTACGACCGGCGGGAGGTGAAGGACCTCCTCGCGTACCTTCGCCTCGTCGCGAATCCGGCGGACAACGAGGCCTTCCTGCGCGCCGTCCTGGTCCCGCGTCGCGGCATCGGGGAGTCGAGCCTGACCGCGGTGATCGAGGCGGCGGGGCAGTGGGGCAAGCCGCTGCTCGCCACGGCGGCCATCGCCGACCGGCTCAGCGACCTCCGGCCCAACGTGCGGCAGGCGCTCACCGGCTTCGCCGCGCTCGTCGAGCGGCTGCGGAGCCAGTCGGGCCACCAGCCGCCCGCCGACCTCCTGGAAGAGTTGATCCAGGCCATCGATTACGAACACCTCCTCCGCCAGGAGGGGCCCGAGGGCGCCGACCGCTGGGAGAACGTCCGGGAACTCGTGGCGAGCGCGGCCAACTGGTCCGAGGTCGTCTCCGCCGATCCCGAGGAGGAAGGCTCGCCGCTGGAGCGGTTCCTCGCCGACGCCGCACTCCTCAGTTCCCACGACGCGATCGAGGGCTCGGAGGAGGGCGTGACGCTGATGACCATCCACACCGCCAAGGGGCTGGAGTGGCCGGTCGTGGTACTCTCCGGGCTTGAGGACGGCCTCTTCCCGCTGTCGAGGGCGGACGAGCAGCCGGGCGGCGTGGAGGAGGAGCGACGGCTCTGCTACGTCGGGTTGACCCGCGCCAAGGACAAACTCTACGTGACCTTCGCGCGCAGCCGCCGCCGCGGGGGGAACCTGCAGTACTCCCGCCCGTCGCGGTTCCTGGAGGCGTTGCCGCCGGGGATTCTCGACGAACGGCGCACGTCGGTGGCCGGATGGGCTGGCGGGGCAGCGGGACAGCGGGGCAGTTGGAAGGGCGCTGGGGCAGGTCGGGCATCCTCCGGGTGGGGAATACCTGCCGCCCCGCTGCCCAGCAGCCCCGCTGCCCCGCCTCCGGAAGAGGTTTCGCAGGACACCCCCCGCTACGTTCGTGGGGAGCGCGTCCGCCACCGCCGGTTCGGCAGCGGCGCCATCCAGGGGCTGACTGGGGCCGGGCGCGACCTCAAGGTGACGGTCCAGTTCGACGACGAGGAAGTGGGACTCAAGCAACTGCTCGTGGCCTTCGCGGGCCTCGAGCGCGAGTGGGAGAGCGCATGACGATCGGTCGGGACGACATTCTCCGGGTGGCCCAGCTGGCCCAGCTCGACGTGCCGGCGCAGGACGTGGAGGCGTTGGCCGCGCAGATCGGGCGGATCGTGGACTACGTGGCCCAGCTCAACGAGGTCCCCGCGGGGGAGAGCGCGCAGCCCTTCCAGGCCGGCCCCGCCACGACGCCGCTCCGCGAAGACGTGCCCCGGTCGGTGCCCCTGGTCCGCGGCGTCGAGACGTTCGCACCCGAGTTCCGGGACGGTCTCTTCCTGGTGCCGCGCCTGGGCGCCATGGAGGCGGAATGACCGGAGTGAAGGAGCAGGCGAAGGGCCTGGCGGCGCGGCTCCGGGCGGCCGATGCCAGCGGGCTCAACGCGACGCTGCACTGGAGCGAGGAGAACCTGGCGGCGGAGGCGGCCCGCGTGGACGCGCTCGCCGCGGCCGGCGCCACCCTCCCGCTGGCCGGAATGCCGATCGCGCTGAAGGACAACATCGTCACCACCGACGCGCCGACCACCTGCGCGTCGCGAATTCTCGAGGGGTACCGGTCGCCGTACGACGCCACCGTGGTCCGCCGGCTCCGCGACGCCGGCGGCATCATCGCCGCCAAGGCGAACCTCGACGAGTTCGCGATGGGCTCCTCCACCGAGCACTCCGCCTTCGGCAGGGTGCTGCATCCGACCCATCCCGACCGGGTGCCCGGCGGCTCGTCCGGGGGCTCCGCGGCCCTGGTGGCGGCGGGGGTCGTGCCGGCGGCGCTCGGTTCCGAGACCGGCGGCTCGGTCCGGCAGCCGGCCAGCTTCTGCGGCATCGTCGGCGTCAAGCCGACGTACGGACGCGTCAGCCGCTACGGCCTCGTGGCGTTCGGCTCCTCGCTCGACTGCGTGTCGGTCTTCGGCCGCACGGTGGACGACGCGGCCCGGGTGCTGGCCGCCATCGCGGGACAGGACGAGCAGGACGCCACGACGGTCGCCGCGCCCCCGATGACGGTGGAGCCGGCGCCCGGCTCGCTGCACGGAATCCGGATCGGCCTGCCCACGGAATACTTCCCGGCCGACCTCGACGCCGGCGTCCGTGCCGGCGTCGATCGCGCGGCGGCGGCGCTCCGCGCCCTTGGCGCGGAACTCGTGCCGGTCTCCCTGCCGCACACCGCCTACGCCGTGCCGACGTACTACGTCCTCGCCCCGGCGGAGGCCGCCTCGAACCTCGCGCGGTACGACGGGGTGCGGTACGGCGTGCGCCGAGTCGGATCGGCAGGCGACCTTCCGGCCCTCTACCGCGCAACGCGCGGCGAGGGCTTCGGCGCGGAGGTGCGGCGCCGCATCCTGGTCGGCACCTACGTCCTGAGCGCCGGCTACTACGACGCCTACTACAACAAGGCGCAGCAGGTGCGGAACCTGATCGCCGCCGACTTCACGCAGGCCTTCGCCCCCGGCGGCGTCCACTTCCTGCTCACGCCGACGACGCCGACGCCCGCCTTCCGGGCCGGGGAGAAGACGGCGGACCCCGTGTCCATGTACCTCGCCGACATCTTCGTCTCCGCCGTCAGCCTGGCCGGCCTCCCCGCCATGAGCCTTCCCGCCGGCCTCTCCGAGGGACTGCCGGTGGGTGTCCAGATCATCGCGCCGGCGTTCAAGGAATCGGAGATGCTGGCCGTGGCGCGCGCGCTCGAGGCGGCGCTCGGCGCCGCGGGAGAGGTGCGCTGATGGCCTGGGAAACCGTCATCGGGCTCGAGGTGCACGTCCAGCAGGGCACGCGCACCAAGATGTTCTGCGGCTGCATCGCCTCCTTCGGCGACCCGCCGAACACCAATGTGTGCCCGACCTGTCTCGGCCTCCCGGGCGCGCTGCCGGTGCCGAATGCCGAGGCGATCCGCCTCGCCGTGCGTGGCGCGCTGGCGCTCGGCGGCACGATCCATCACGAGAGCGTCTTTGCGCGCAAGAACTACTTCTACCCAGACCTGCCGAAGGGCTACCAGATCTCCCAGTTCGACCGGCCGCTCTCGACGGGCGGGCAGGTGTGGTTCGACTCGCCGGAGCGGGGAAGGATCGCCTGCAGCATCACGCGGCTGCACGTGGAGGAAGACGCCGGCAAGTCGCTGCACGACCGATACCCCGGGCACACGGCGGTGGACCTCAACCGCGCCGGCACCCCGCTCGCCGAGATCGTGAGCGGCCCCGACCTCCGCTCCCCGGCGGAGGCGCGTGCGTACCTCGTGGCGCTGAAGCAGATCCTGGTCTACGCCGGCGTCAGCGACTGCAGCATGGAGAAGGGGACCCTCCGCGTGGACGCGAACCTGTCGGTCCGGCGGGCAGGGGACACGAAGCTCGGCACCAAGACCGAGATCAAGAACATGAACAGCTTCGCCAACGTCGAGCGGGCCCTCACCGCAGAGCGGGAGCGGCAGGTGGCGCTCCTCGAGTCGGGCGGGCGCGTCGAGCAGGTGTCGCTGCTGTTCAACGCCGCCACCGGCGCGGT
>CAYUOK010000097.1:4110-5349 GCA_964446395.1 uncultured Gemmatimonadaceae bacterium
CTCGAGGGCTGGGTGGACGAGGTGCTGGCGGCCAACCCCGGTGAGGTGGCGCGCTACAGGGGCGGCGAGACCAAGCTGATCGGGTTTTTCGTGGGGCAGGTGATGAAGAAGAGCGGGGGGAAGGCGGATCCGAAGGGCGTGGCCCCGATTCTACAGCAGAAACTGAAGGACTGAGGACTGGGGACTGAGGACTGGGCGGGCGCCGGTGCGACCTCAGTCCACAGTCCTCAGTCCTCAGTCCTGCTCGTCGTCCTCCTCCAACAAGTCCTCCAACACCCGGTCCACCACCTCCGAGACCGTCCCGGTGAGCACCGTCATCAGCACATCGCTCGCCTCCGCGGCAAGGTCCTCGGGGTGCTTCCGGTCCCGTGACAGGCGGACGATGTTGCCGAGGTAGACCGGCACCGCGGCGCCGTCCTCCAGGCTCGGCGTCTCGTCCTCCTTCCCCGCGCGTCGCGTCCCTTCCAGCTCGAACGCCGGCACCGGCACGCTCGCCTTCCAGGGTTCCGACTCGTCCTCTTCCTCCTCGTCTCCGTCATCCGTCAGCGGGAAGCGGTCGGCCGGGAGGAGTGCCAGGAGCCGGCACTGCAATCCCGGCGAGTCCTCGAAGGCGACGAGCCCGAGATGGACCGGCTCGTCGAAGAGGTGAAACTCCCGCAGTTCCTCGAGCGCCTCCGAGGGCGCCACCCGCCGGCCGACCAGCCGCCCGTCGATGAAGGTGCCGAGGCAGACCGACCCGACCGGCGTGCGTTCGTCCTCGACCGGCTCGACCCGCACCTGCACCCGGTTGCTGGTGGCCACCAGCACGCTGGGCCGGCCCTCCGCCTCGCCCTCCGGAAGCCCCAGGTCGTCAGGCCGCATCGGACGCTCCCGGAGCGGCCGGCGCTCTCCAGGGCCGCGGCGACGTCAGTTCACGCCAGTAGGAAAGGTCTGCCTTCCGGGGCAGGCCGAAGTCGCGCTCGGCGAGTTTGTGCGCGCGCGCCACGTCCGCGGACGCGCCCTGCCGCACCTCGCGCCGCAGGTGCTGGGCGGCCCGCAGCGGCTCGGCGCCCGCCGGGTCGAGGCGGCGGGCGAGCGGGCGGTCGTCGCCGAGCATCTCCATCACGAACTCGTAGGAGAGCGCCATGTGCTGCTCGACGTCCTCGTCGGGCAGGTCCCACCGGCTGTGCGCGCGGGCCATCCGGAAGGCGCGCTGCCAGCTCCGGGTCTCGACCAGGTGCACCATGCCGCGGAACAGCC
>CAYUOK010000098.1:0-5275 GCA_964446395.1 uncultured Gemmatimonadaceae bacterium
TCGAGGACCTCCAGCCGCTCCGGGCGCGTCCCGTCAGCCGCTGCGTCTTCGAGCTGATCTACTTCGCGCGCCCCGACAGCACCATCTTCGGCCAGTCGGTGGACCGGGTCCGGCGCGAAGCCGGCCGGCGGCTGGCGCTGGAGCACCCCGCCCCGGGGGCCGACGTCGTCTTCTCCGTGCCCGACAGCAGCAACGCCATGGCCCTCGGCTTCAGCGAGGCCTCCGGCATCAAGCTGGAGCACGGCCTGATCCGGAACCACTACGTGGGCCGCACCTTCATCCACCCCACGCAGGCGCTCCGGGTGGCCAAGGTCAAGATCAAGTTCAACCCGGTGCGCGGCGTCATCGAGGGCAAGAAGGTCGTGGTGGTGGACGACAGCCTCGTCCGCGGCACCACGAGCCGCGGGCTGGTCCAGATGATCCGCTCCGTCGGCGCGAAGGAAGTGCACCTCCGGCTGGCGTCGCCGCCCATCACCGGCCCCTGCCATTACGGCATCGACACCCCCACGCGCGAGGAACTGATCGCGTCCACGCACTCGATGGACGAGATTCGCGATTACCTCGGCGTGGACAGCCTCGGCTACCTCAGCCTCGACGGCATGGTGGCGGCGGCCGGCGGCGGCCCCTTCTGCCACGCCTGCTTCTCGGGCGACTATCCGACCGCGGTGCCCGACGCGGTCGTCCAGATCAAGCACGCGTCCCCCCTGACCGCGAGCCGAGCATGACCGGTGGAATGACGCAGCCCCTCGTCTACTTCTTCGGCCAGGGCCGCGCCGACGGCACCGCCGCCATGAAGGACCTCCTCGGCGGCAAAGGCGCCGGACTGGCCGAGATGACCAACATCGGCATCCCGGTGCCGCCCGGCTTCACGATCGCCAGTTCCATCTGCATCGCCTACCTCGAGTCCCGGCACTTCCCTCCCCGCCTGCAGCAGCAGGTGGAGGCGGCGCTGCAGCGGCTCGAAGCCGCCACCGGCAGGATCTTCGGCGGCGCATCCGATCCGCTCCTCGTCTCGGTGCGCTCGGGCGCCGCGGTGTCCATGCCCGGGATGATGGAGACGATCCTCAACCTCGGGCTCAACGACGAGACCGTCGAGGGCCTCGCGAAGCAGAGCAAGAACCCCCGCTTCGCCTGGGACTCCTACCGGCGCTTCGTCCAGATGTACGGGTGCGTGGTGTTCGACCTGCCGAAGCACCCCTTCGAGGAGATGCTGGCGGAGCGGAAGAAGGCGGCCAAGGTGTCGCGCGACATCGACCTCCCCGCGGAGGACATGAAGGCGCTGGTGAAGGCCTTCAAGGCGTACATCACCTCGGCCACCGGCAAGGAATTCCCGGACAAGCCGGTGGACCAGCTCTGGGGCGCCATCGAGGCGGTCTTCGAGAGCTGGCACACCAAGCGCGCCGTGGACTACCGGCGCCTGCACGACATCCCCGACTCGATGGGCACCGCCGTCAACATCGTGACGATGGTCTTCGGCAACCTCGGCGAGGGCTCGGGCACCGGCGTGGCGTTCACCCGGGATCCCTCCACCGGCGAGCGGGTGCTGTACGGCGAGTACCTGCTGAACGCCCAGGGCGAGGACGTGGTGAGCGGCTCACGAGACCCCGAGCCGATCGAGAAGCTGCGGCAGACCCTCCCGGCGGCCTTCGGCGAGCTCGAGCGGGTGGCGCGCACCCTCGAACGCCACTTCCGCGATGTGCAGGACCTCGAGTTCACCATCGAGAACGGCAAGCTCTACATGCTGCAGACCCGGCGCGCCCAGCGCACCGGGCACGCGTCGGTCCGGATCGCCTGCGAGATGGTGGATGAGGGGCTGATCACGCAGGAAGAGGCGGTGGCCCGCATTCCCCCCATGGACCTCGACCAGCTCCTGCACCCCACGATCGACCCGAGGGCCGAACTCGACCTCCTCACGACCGGGCTCCCCGCGTCGCCGGGGGCGGCGTCGGGCGCCGTGGTCTTCACCGCCGACCGCGCCGAGGAACTCGGGCGGAAAGGAGAGGCGGTCATCCTGGTGCGCCGCGAAACCAGCCCGGAGGATTTCCACGGGATGATCGAGGCCAAGGCGATCCTGACGGCGCGGGGCGGGATGACCAGCCACGCGGCGGTGGTGGCGCGCGGCATGGGCAAGCCGTGCGTGGCCGGCGCGCAGGAGATCACGGTGGACGAAGAGGCGGGCGTCTTTGCCGTGAACGGGCGGCGGGTGAAGGAAGGGGAGTGGATCACCCTGGACGGCGCCACTGGCCGCGTCCTGGCCGGGCGGGCCGCCCTGGTGAGCCCGGAGGTGTCGGGCAATTTCGACCGGCTACTCGGCTGGGCCGACAGGGTCCGGACGCTCCGCATCCGGGTGAACGCCGACACCCCCGCCGACGCGCACAAGGGGCGCGACTTCGGCGCCGAAGGGATCGGCCTCTGCCGCACCGAGCACATGTTCTTCGAGGGCGACCGCCTCTCCGCCATGCGCGAGATGATCGTCGCCTCCGACGACGATGGCCGGAGGAAGGCGCTGGCCAAGCTCCTCCCGATGCAGCGCGGGGACTTCGAAGGCATCTTCCGGGCCATGGAGGGGTATCCCGTCACCATCAGGCTCCTCGACCCGCCCCTGCACGAGTTCCTGCCGCACGACGCGGAGGAGCTCGCCGGCCTGGCCAGGGAGATGGGAAGGGACCCGAAGGAGCTGCAGCACATCGTGGACCGGCTGAAGGAACAGAACCCGATGCTCGGGCTCCGCGGCTGCCGGCTCGGCATCCTGCACCCCGAGATCACCGCCATGCAGGCCCGCGCCATCTTCGAGGCCGCCTGCACCGTGGCGTCGCGGAAGGGCCGGGTCCAGCCGGAGGTGATGATCCCGCTCACCTCCACCGTGGTGGAGTTCCGGCGGCAGGCGCTGATCATCCGCCAGGTGGCTGAAGAGGTGTTCCGCGAGCGGCAACTGACGGTCCCCTACCTGCTCGGGACGATGATCGAGCTGCCGCGCGCCGCGCTCACCGCCGACGAGATCGCCCGCGAGGCGCAGTTCTTCAGCTTCGGCACCAACGACCTGACCCAGACCACCTGGGGGCTCTCGCGCGACGACGCCGGCAGCTTCCTGCCGTACTATATCGAGCAGGGGATCATCCCCGACGACCCGTTCCAGGTCCTCGACCAGTCGGGGGTCGGCAAGCTGATCTCGATGGCCTGCGACCTCGGCCGCCGCACCCGGCAGGACCTCAAGCTCGGGATCTGCGGCGAGCACGGCGGCGAGCCTGCCGCCATCGGCTTCTGCGACGACCTCGGCATGAATTACGTGAGTTGTTCACCCTTCCGGGTGCCGATCGCGCGGCTGGCCGCCGCGCAGGCGGCGCTCGCCAAACGCGGCACCATGGACCGCACGAAAGCGACGGTATGATGACGACGAAACCCGTGGTAGGCATCGTAATGGGCAGCGCCTCGGACTGGCCGGTCATGCTGCACGCCGCCAACCGGCTCGCGCATTTCGGGGTTCCCTGCGAGAGCCGGGTCATCTCGGCGCACCGCTCCCCCGCCCTGGCGCACGAGTACGCGGCGACGGCGGAGGACCGCGGACTCGCCTGCATCATCGCGGCGGCGGGCATGGCGGCCCACCTGGCCGGGGTCATGGCGGCGGGCACCACCATCCCGGTGCTGGGCGTCCCGATGCCTGGGGGGCCCCTCCAGGGCATGGACGCGCTCCTGTCCACGGTGCAGATGCCGGCCGGCATCCCGGTGGCCACCTTCGCCATCGGCGACGCCGGCGCGCACAACGCCGCGCTCTTCGCGGTGGCGTGGCTGGCGCGGAGCGACAAGGCGCTGGCCGCCAAGCTGAAGGAGTTCCGGAAGGAGCAGGAGGAGAAGATCAAGAAGATCGACCTGGAAGGGCACATCTAGGGCGGGGCAGCGGGGACGCGGGGCAGCGGGGCAGCGGGGCAGCGGGGCAGCGGGGCAGGAGGGTGGCGGTCGAGGCAGAACGCACAAGGGGCAACCATCAGCTGGTTGCCCCTTGTTCTTCCGACTGCCCCGCTGCCCCCTGCCCCGCCTATTTGTTGTCCCCCGCAGCAGCCTGCGCATCCTGCAGCTTCTTGATGTCGGCTGGCGAGAGTTGCGGCCGGTCGAGCTTGACCGTCAACTTGTTCAGCGTGCCGGTGAAGGTGAAGGGCGGGGTGTAGTCGGCGTCGTTGACGCCGGTCTCGGTGTCCGAGCCGATGTCGAAGCTCTCGTCCCACTGCAGGATCATGGGAATGGTCTTCGGCAGCTTCTTGGTGTCCACCACGACCCCGTCCACCTTGAGGGTCCCGGTGCCGCCCTGCCCCACGCCGCTGAAGTTGTTGTAGGCCAGCGTGCCGGGGCCCAGGCCGTCATAGGTGAAGGCGAACTCGATGGTGTGCCGCCCGGCCGCCAGCGCGGTCGGGGCCTGCCACTTCACCCGCTCGAGATCGATCATGTTCCAAAGCCAGGTCGGCTTGCCGTCCTGCAGGTAGAACCCGTATCCCGCGAACCGCCCGCCGGAGGTGAGGAGCATCCCCTTGGCGCCGCCCATCGGCACGGTAATGTCCGCCGTGACGGTGTACGAGGTGTTGAGCAGGAGCGGCGAATCGCCCTGCGGCAGACCGGTCATCGGCCGGGTGTAGACGAACTCCGAACGGCCCGCGGTGATGTTCGGCCGGGGCGCGACGATGCGTCCGGCCACCGAGGCGTCCATCGGGAACACCTGGTACTTCTTCGCCTCCTGCACGAAGGCCGCCCGCATCTCCTTGACCTTCTGGGGGTTGGCCGCGGCGACGTCCCGCACCTGGTTGAAGTCGGTGTTCAGGTCGTAGAGCTGGAGCGTCTGGTTGTCGAGCGGATCCTCATTGGCCGCGCCGAACGCCTGCCACGGTGCGCGGTTGACCTTGGTGCTCAGGAACCAGCCGTCCTTGTACAGGGCCCACTGCCCCATCATCTCGAAATACTGCGTCGTGTGCCGGGACGGCGCGTTCGCGTTGGCGGCGTCGAAGGTATAGGCAAAGCTGGTGCCCTCGATCGGTTTCTGCTTGATGCCGTCCACCATGTCGGGCGCCCGGATGCCCGCCGCCTCGAGGATGGTCGGCACCACGTCGATGACGTGGATGAACTGCTGGCGGAGCGCTCCCTTGTCCTTGATGCGGGCCGGCCAGGAGACCACCATGTTCTGGTTGACGCCTCCCAGCCGGGACGCGTTCTGCTTGAACCAGTCGAATGGCGTATCGAAGGCCCACGACCACCCGGCCGACATGTGGTTGTAGGTCTGCTCGGTGCCCCA
>CAYUOK010000099.1:0-2952 GCA_964446395.1 uncultured Gemmatimonadaceae bacterium
ACGCGATGGTGACGAGCGGCGTCAGTTTCGAGCGCAGGAAGGCCTGCGCCATCCGGCCGGCGATGCCCATGATCAGCGCTCCCCGCCGGCCACCACGACGGTGTCGCCCGGCGCGAGGCCGGAGAGCACCTCGACGGCGCCATCCATCGTGCGGCCGACCTTGACCCAGCGGAGCGTCGCCTGGCCGTCGGCGACGGTGCGCACGCCGGCGAGGTCACCCTGGCGGACGATCGCGGCCGCCGGCACCAGGATCGCGCGGCGCGTCCCGCGGGGGAGCGCCAGCGTGGCGGAACTCCCGCTCAGGAACTGGCCGCCCGGATTGGGGACGAGGGCGTTGACGGTGTAGAGGTTGCCGCCGGAGGGCACCACTCCTTCGACCCTGGCCTGGACGGAGACGTCGCCGATGGTGGCCACCACTGGGGCGCCGGCCTTGAGGCCGCGCACCGCCTCGGGCGCCGCGCTGACCGAGACCCGGAGCGTGCTCGCGTCCTCGACGCTCACGAGCGGTGCGCCGGGCGCCGCGAAGGCGCCGGGATCGACGAAGCGGCGGGTCACGACGCCCGCAAACGGAGCGCGGACGTCGGCGTACGAGGCGGTGGCGGCGAGTTCGGCGGCCATGGCCCTGGCGCTCGCTACCGCGGCGGTGGCGCGTGCCAGCCCCGTCTCCGCCTGGTCGAGTTGCGCCTTGGTGGCGGCGCTGTCGGCGTAGAGTGCCCGGATCCGGCCGACCTGCACCGTCGCGTCGGCATGCACCGCGCTGGCCTCGGCGAGCCCCGCCTCGACCTGCGCGCGCTTGGCGTCGAGGTCGCGCGCGTCGAGCCGCACGAGCGTCTGTCCCGACGCGACGCGGTCGCCCTCGTGCACCGGCACCGCGGTGACGGAGCCCATCAGCTTGGTGCTCAGGGTGGCGGCACGGACCGGTTCGGCGATGCCGGACGCCTCGAAGGCGTCCACGACCGTCGTGTCGGTCACGGCCACGCGCGCGCCGTCCAGCGGCAGTCGCTCGGCCGGCGCCGGTTCGACGTCGCGCCCGCAGGCTCCAACGGCAAGGCTCGCCATCAGAATGCCGGTGACCGAAAGGACTTTGCGCATGTCAATTCTCCAGGGCGGTAAGGGCCATCAAGTCGGCGCCGGCGGCCTGCCGGGCCGCCGCGTCGGCGGTGATGACCTGGTAACGGGCGTCGGACAGGCCGAGCCGGGTCTGGGTCTCGACCGCGGCGGCGCTGAGGAGTTCGGCGACGGTGGCGAGGCCACCGGCGTATTTCTTTGCCACGATGCGGTGGGCCTCGCTCCCCTGCTCCACCGCCACCTCGGCGATGCCGAGCCGGGCGACGGCGACGGCGAGCTGGGTCCGCGTGGCGTTCTGCTCGAGGGCGGCCTTCGCCTCGGCGGCCTCGGCCATGGCGCGCGCGGCGTCGGCGCGGCCCAGCGCCGCCTGCCGGCCTCCGATCTCGGAGGCGCCGGCGAACGGCGTCCACGACGCCATGACACCGACGGTGTAGCTGCTCTGTCCGCCGAAGAGCTGGTCGGGGCTGTTCCAGTCGTAGCGGCCGAAGCCGTTGAGCCGCGGGATGTAGACGGCGTTGGCGCGGCGCACGTCGCGCTGGGCCGCCTCGATGCCGAGCTGCGCGGCGGTCACGTCGAGCCGGGCGGAGGCGGAGTCGCCGGAGGGGAGCGCCAGGAGGCTCCGGATCTGCGCGGCGGACGGAAGCGAGTCGGGCAGGAGGAAGGCGGTGTCGCCCGGCTGACCGAGCATGAGCGCCAGCTGCGCGCGGGAGATGTCCGCATTGCCGCGGGCGCCGATGAGCTGCGCCTCGACCTGGCCCGCCTGCACCGCAGCCAACAGGGCGTCGGACTTGGTGGCGAGGCCGTTGGTGACCATCGACTGGGCCGCGCGGACATGCGCCTGGGCGGCGGCGGTGGCTGTCTCGAGGGTCAGCACCTGTTCGCGGGCCAGGATGGCGCCGAAGTAGGCGCGCGCCACGTCCACCCGCGTCGTTTCGCGGGTCCAGCCGGCGCCGGCCTCGGCGGCCGAACCGGCGCTCGAGGCGGCGGCGCGCCCGTACCAGGCGTCCACGTTGATGAGCGGCACCTCGGCGACGAGGCCGCCGGTCCAGTTGGTCACCGCCGCGGGATAGTTGAGGCTCGCCGGGTCGAAGGAGGCCATCGTCACGCCCCGCTGCTGCAGGGTGAAGCCGAAGGCGGCGAGCGGGTTGTCGGTCTGGGCCCAGCCGGCCTCGGCGCGCAGCGTGGGGAGGATCCCCTGGAGCGCGGAGGTGGCCTGGGCGCCCTGGGCGCGGGCGCCGCCACTCGCGATCCGGTTGGCGTAGGCGGCCGAGTCGGCCCGCCGGAAGGCGTCGGCCAGGGTCAGCGGCGCCTGCGCGCGGAGCGGCGCGGCGAGCACGAGGGCCAGGGCGACAAGGAGGGTCGGTCTCTGCATGCGATGGCGTCCTTATTTGGGCGTCGGTGCCCTTTCAGTAATGTACAACTATATAGTTATGAATAGGGATTGTCAACACCACAGGACTGAGGACTGAGGACTGAGGACTGAGGACTGAGGACTGAGGACCCGGGAAGGTATGTTTCGGCCATGGCAGAACGCGAACCGCCGGGCACGG
This sequence comes from uncultured Gemmatimonadaceae bacterium, assembly GCA_964446395.1. Classification (GTDB taxonomy): domain Bacteria; phylum Gemmatimonadota; class Gemmatimonadetes; order Gemmatimonadales; family GWC2-71-9; genus SPDF01. Next base: position 2,619 of record CAYUOK010000099.1, read on the forward strand.
TCCGGCTCGACAAGTGGTTGTGGGCGGCGAGGTTCTACAAGACCCGGGCGCTTGCGGTCGATGCCATCGACGGGGGCAAGGTGGACGTGAACGGCCAGGGGGCCAAACGGGCCAAGGCGGTCCGGATCGGCGACCGGATCCAGTTCCGGCAGCCCCCCTACGAATGGGACGTGGCGGTCCGGGGCCTGAGCGAGCGGCGCGGCCCCGCCAGCGTGGCCGTCACCCTCTACGAGGAGACCGGCGAGAGCCGCGCGGCGCGGGAGATGATGGCGCTCCGGCTCAAGAGCCTGCCGCCGCCGCTGTTCCTGGAGAAGGGGAAGCCGGACAAGAAGCA
>CAYUOK010000099.1:3052-5232 GCA_964446395.1 uncultured Gemmatimonadaceae bacterium
ACGACACCGCTCCCGCGGCTCCGGATCTGGCTCGAGACCGCCGACGGCGACGAGACCAGCGACCGCGACGGCAACGGCATCATCGATTCCATCCAGGACACCGACGACCTGGTGGACGCCCTCGTGGTGCGGGGCTATGTGAAAGGAAAGGACGTGGTGCACCTGACGGTGGCAGGCGGGCACGATCAGGGGACGTGGGGAGGGGTACTGCCGCAATTCCTGGTCTTCGCGTTCCGATAGGCTAGGCAGCGGGGCAGCGGGGCAGCGGGGCAGCGGGGCCGCGCCGGTTACCGCCCCCCTGCCTCGCTGCCCCGCAGCCCCGCCTATTCCACCCACCCCTCCCATCGCTTCCCCACCTTCACCGTGAACTCGTAGTGCGTCGCCGAATCCGGCCGGCCTGCGCCGAGGGCCATGAGCGAGTCGCGCAGGGGCACCGGCACGACGAGCGTCCCCGGCAGCAGGTCGCCGATGCGCCCGGTGACCTTCGGCGGCGCGGTCACGGTGCCCGCGGAGTCGCGCATCGCGGGGGTGAAGTCGAAGCCATAGGTGGCCGGCAGGATGAGGTAGCGGCCCCGCTCCGGATACCGTGCCCGGAGCGCCCGCGGATCGCGCCCGATGTCCACCGCCATGAGCCGGCTGCCGATCGCATCGGGCCGCTGGGGAATCGCGGGGTCGTGCTGGTGGCCCTCCGGTGCCGGCACCGGTGCCGCCCGTGACGCCGCGACCACCGAGTCGATCCGCGCCCGCTGCACCGCCTCCCACCGTTGCCACTCCGGCCCCGCCACCTCCAGCACCACGTACCCTTTCCGCTTGAGCCCGACGAACCGCCCGGGATAGGTAGTGTCGCCGTCCGCCGGCAGCCCGGGAAAGCCCATCTCCTCGAGCCGCTCCCGGGTGAACCAGCTCTCCTCGCCGGCCGGGCCGAGCGCCATCTGCCAGCGAAGGCGCAGGATGAGCATCAATTCCGCCTGCTCGTCGGGCGGAAGGTAGGCCTGCGCCTCGCGCTCGCTGAGCCGGACCACGGCATCGGGATTGCCGGCGCGGTTCCGGGCGACGTTCGCGAGGATGGCGCCGTTGGCCAGGATGAGCAGGACTCCCGCCGCGAGCACGCCGCGATTGATCATCGGGCACCTCCCGGGCGCGACTGCAGGCGCTTCAGCACGACCATCACGGCGAGCGCCATCCCGCCCAGCACCAGGAAGAAGAGCCAGCGCGGCATCCAGTCCCACCACCAGTCCATCGCCTTGATGAAGAGGAGGATGACGAACGCGGTCACGCCGGTGTAGGTGACGTGGTTCCACTGGCGCCGGATGCCGGCCCAGATCGCCAGCGCGGCCGCCGCGAACCCGAGAAGCTGATAGACGACCTCGACGCCGTCCTCGCCGAGGGGGAGCACGCTCCCCGTGCCGGTGCCGGCGTAGAAGAGCACGACCCAGAAGAACGCGATCAGCCCGAACATCCGGTACACGATGCCGAAGCCCTCGCGCGTGGCGGTCGCCGGGGCGAACCCGAGGGCGATCGCCGCCACCGCCGCGGGAAGCAGCGACTCGTGCCGGTAGAAGAGGTCGCTCCAGTAGGAGCCGCCGAGGGTGACGAGCGTCCCCGCCACCCAGAGCGCCCCGCTGATGAGCGCGGCCAGGAGGAGGACGCGAAAGCCGTACCCGTAGGCAAGCGCACCGCCGAACGCCGCCAGGAGGAGAAATGCGTGCTGCGACGGGACGAGATTGAAGATGCTGCCGAGGGTGAAGACGTCGGTGGCGAAGAGGGCGAACGCCACCAGCGCCGCGAGCCCGGCGAAGTAGAGGGTCTTCTCGCGGCGGGCCGCGAACTCGGTGAGCCCGAGCATCGCGAGGGTCCCGGCGGTCAGGAGCCCCACCTGGGTGCCGGTCGTGAGGGCGCCCCAGAAGCGATTGACGAAGAGGACCACCGCGATGCAGAGCGCCAGGGCGCCGAGGAAGGAGGCGAGGCGGAGGCCGAGGGCGAGCTGACGGCCGGAGGTGGTGGTGGCGACGTCGTACTGGCGGGCGAGGTCGGCGAGGAGGGCGTCGTGATGGGCGGTGATGCGCCCGCGCTGGGCGTCGTCGAGGACGCCGCCCAGTTCCTGCTCGAGCTGCGCCAGTTCCTCCCGGAACACGCCGATGCGATCGGCGCGCGCCTGTGCGTCTCCCCGGCCGGCCATG
>CAYUOK010000100.1:0-3285 GCA_964446395.1 uncultured Gemmatimonadaceae bacterium
GCAAATCACCACGGATCGATTGTGCCGACACCGGAAGTGTACTCGCCGTGCCGCCAATGGCAAGTGGGGCCCTAGGCCGGTGCGAGCCCGAGCGCCGCCGCCGCCGCGGTGCGGTCCACGCCGACGATCCGCACCGTCTTCTGGCGGCCGGAACGGCCCGCCGTGATCTCCACCGCCCGCGCCGGGACGTGCAGCAGCTCGGCGAGGAAGCGGACCAGCTCCTCGTTGGCGGCCCCGTCCACCGGCGGCGCGGCCAGCCGGATGCGGATCATCTCTCCATGAAGGCCGGCCACCTCGGTTCGCGAGGCGCGGGGCTGGATCCGAAGCCGAAGCCGGACGCCTCCGTCCACGCTCTCCAGCGGGCTCACCGGACCAGGCCGACCAGGAACGAGCGCAACAGGACGAGCACCAGCCACGCCACCAGCGGGCTGAAGTCGATCATACCCATCGGCGGGAGGACGCGCCGGATCGGGGCCACGAGCCACTCGGTCATGAGGATGATGGGCCGGAAGTGGCGGTTGTACTCCCCGATACCGAACCAGGACGCCACTACCCGCACGATCAACGAGACGATCAGGACGGTGAACACGCCGTTGATGAGGAACGCGGCCACGCCCGCCGGGCCCCCGCCCGCCGCCGATTGCGCCCGGGCGACAAACCCAATCAGCCAGTCGACGAGGGAAATGAGGAGGAGACCCCCGGCCACGGTGAACCCGAAGAGCCAGAGCGGCGCGTCCTGCGGATTCCGGCCGGCCCGTACCAGCCGGCGCTCGATGGGGCGGAGGATAGGATCGGCCGCGCGGCGCACCGCGCGCGGCCAGGCGCCGAACGGCGCCAGGTGTCCGGCGCGGACCGCCCAGTAGGTAAGCGCGACGACCGAAGCGAGGAGGAGTGCCGCGACGCTGACGCCGCGGGCCGCGAGGGCCATCAGCCCCACTGAACCCTCACCGCCCGCTCGCCCGCTGGACCGTGTAGGGGGAGCTGCGTCCGCCGGAATCGGTGCAGGTGACGGTGAACCGGCCCTCGTTGAGCGCCGATTCCTCGAGAAGGTCGGTGGTGCCGCGACAACTGGTGAGCAGGTGCCCGAGCGGGTTCCGGAACATGGCGAACGCCATCGGCGGGGAGACCCGGGTGTCGATCCGCCGGGCCAGGGTCGGCGTCAGGCTGTCGATGCCGGCCAGCCGGAGGGATGCAGGGTACTTGCGCTGGTTGGCGGCGGCGTACGAGGCCAGCTGGTCGAGCAGCTTGAAGACGTCGCGCCCGAGGGTCGTCGCCTCTGCCTGCGCCTCGTCTCCAGTCGGGGGAGGGGGCCTGGTGGCCCCCCGCGCCGATGCGCCGGGGTCATCCTTGCCGCAGGCGCCCGTCAGCGCGACGCACAACACCGCCCCCGCGATGGCGAGCGACGCCCGCCTATTCCATGGCGAATTCACGATTGAACACCACCTCGAACGAGAAGGTCTTGGCCCGGCTGCGGGTCTCGATCAGGTCCGCGATCCGCCGGAGGCGGTCCGGCACCGCCATGATCCGTTCCTGCGCCTTCCGCCCCATTTCGTTCAGTCCCTCGAGCTTCTCGATCCTCCAGAACGCGATCTGCTCCTGGACGATCTTGAGGTAGTCCCGCGGCCCGTAGATGCCGGCTCGGCGGATGACCTCGGCGAAGTCGCGGAACCCGGGGATCGTGATGCCCGGCATGTCGATGCCGGGGAGGATGTGCGACGCCGACTCCAGTCCGTTGTTCGGGTCGCGCTTCAGCACCTCGCTGAACACGGCGCGGTAGAAGCTGAAGTGCCGTGCCTCCTCCTGCGCCACCTTCTCGAGGACCGCGCCGAGCTGCGGGTCGTATTCGGCCACGATCCGCCCAGTTTCGGCGTGCGACCGCTGCGTGGCCCGTTCCTGTACCGACGTATAGACGAACACCCGGTACGGATCCTTGTCCCAGTTGGGGTTGAAACCGGCCCGCATGTACTCGAACTGGATTTCCTCCAGCTTGCGCTGGTCGAGGATGCCGGTGTCCCGCACGTAGTCGTGCAGCACCTGCCCGTGCCGGTCTTCCTCGGCGGTCCAGAGATTCAGCCAGTCACGCCAGTGGCTGTCCTCACCGGCATGCGCCGCGAACACACGGTGGAAGTGCGGCAACCCCTCTTCGGTCAGGAGGTTGAGCGCCACCGCGGCGCGGGCCGGGACCGGGATCCCTTCGGCCCGCTTCCGGGCCTTCTTGCGGTGGTCCTCCACGGGCTCGTCCGGGCCGGGGCCGATGAGGTCGTGGGGGAACCAGAGGGGGCGCTTCGCTTCGTGGGCGGCCATCAGCTCGCGGACGGTCTCCTCGAAATCCCGGAGGACCTCGAACTTGGCGATGATGTCGCGTGCTGCGTCACGAATGGTCAAGGGGGCCTCCCGGGGCCGCCGGCCCGGAACGAGAAAGAGCCGGGGCGGCCTCGCCACCCCGACTCCCCAAACTAACGCCCCGCCCGACACACCGCATCACCGGCTCAGGAGGGATAGATCGTCTTTTCCATGAGGTACCAGTCGCGGCCGCCGATGTAGCCGGTCCGGGCCATCACCCGCCGCCACCCGATGGCGAGCAGGAAGGCTTCGGAGCGGAGGTCGTCCGTCCAGAACTCGACGAGATGGGCGCCGTTGGTGGCGGCACGCTCCTCGAACGCGGCGAGCAGGCGGTGGGCATGTCCCTGACCCCGCTCCGCCGGCGCCACGGCCACCTCGACCAGGTGCGCCACTCCACCCTGCAACGTGTATCGCAGTCCGCCGACCCAGTCGCCGATTTCGCTGCTGAGTACCAGGTATCGGTCCTCGACGCGGCTGGACGTGCCCTCGGCGGCGTCTTCCTCGCTCAGCAGCTCGGAAAACCAGGCCGAAAACTCCTCGTCCTGCTCCATTTCGCGGATCGTGATGTCACTCATGGGTCCTGGGTCTCCCAGTGCCGGAGCGAGCGGGACTGCTCTCCTGGCCGCATTCGTTTGCAACTTGGGTGCCAGCACACCCCTGGCCCCGCCGGTGGCGGAGGTGGAAGCCCCTTCGCCTATTGCTGTTACAGGAATTGATGACGTTTCGTTCCCGTCGGGCGCCGTCCACTCGGGAGGACGACCGGGAGGCAAGGACCCCCCTACGTCAGCCCTATCGCGACAGCGGCGGCCAGCGCCGCCGCGGCCAGCGCGGCGAGCAGCAGCATGATGGGAAGCGCAAACTTCCACCACTCCTCGAGCCGTACGCCGACGGCGGCGACCATCGCCAGCAGCGCCCCGTTCGTCGGGTTCACCAGGTCCACGA
>CAYUOK010000100.1:3385-5163 GCA_964446395.1 uncultured Gemmatimonadaceae bacterium
ACGGCGGCGACCATCGCCAGCAGCGCCCCGTTCGTCGGGTTCACCAGGTCCACGAGCCCGACGCCGAACTGGTAGGCCAGGACGGTCACTTGGCGCGAGAGACCGAGCAGGTCCGACAGCGGCACCAGGAGGGGCATGGTGAGGACCGCCTGCCCGCTGGTGCTCGGCACCGGCACGTGCAGGAGCGCGTGTGCCACCATCATCCCGAAGGCGGTGAGGGTGACCGGCAGTTCGGCCACGGGAGCGAAGAGGGCGCGGACGATGGTGTCCACGATGTGCCCCTGGTCCATGACCACGTAGATCGCGCGGGCGAACCCGATGATGAGCGCGGCGTACGCCATCGACCGGAACCCGTCCACGTACGCCTCGGCGGTCCCCTCGAGGCCGAGCTTCCCGATGAGGCCCGCCGCGACGCCCATGGCGAAGAAGAGCGCGGACATCTGGTCGAAATCCCACTCCCATCGCAGCACGCCGACCACGAACACCGTGAAGCTGCCCACCACGAGCAGGAGGATGGTCCACATTCGCCAGCCGCTTGCGCCGGCGGCCGCCTCCTGCCCGGTGGCGGCCACCGCCGCCGTCCGGTGCCGGGCGGCATACCGCATGGTGTACCAGGTGTAGATGCCGAGGGCGAGCACCAGGCAGGCGATGCGAAAGTCGGATCCGCTGAGCAGCGGGAGCCCCGCCACCTTCTGGGCGATGCCGACCATGAAGGGGTTGATGGGGCTGAAGGTGGCGCCGACCACGGCGGCGCCGATGCTCATGGCCACGGCGGTCACCCGGTTGAAGCCGAGTCTCGCCACCAGCAGGACGAGGATGGGCGCGAAGGCGATCAGCTCTTCCTGCATCTGGATGAGCACGCCGCCAGTCGCGAACACCACGCAGGAAATCGGGATGACCAAGGCGTCCTGGCCACGCAACTGCTCGATCAGGGCGTCGAGCAGCGTCCCGAACACGCCGGTGCGCTCGACGACGGTCCAGGCGGCGCCGACCAGGAAGACGAGGAAGATGACGGAGGCGGCGTCGGCCATCCCCTTCGGGATGGCCACGAGGGCGTCGTCCGGCCACACCGGCGCCGGATTCACCGTCCGATAGGTGCCCGGCACCACGACCTGGCGCCCGGTGGCGGCGTCCTCCTGCCGGTCGTACTGTCCGGCGGGGACCACCCAGGTGAGGGCTGCCGCCGCCAGCACGAACCCGACCAGGAGGACGAGCGGGTGCGGCAGGCGGAGGCGCGTCACGGTCAGAGGGGTTTGCAGGACTGCGCCACCGGAACGGCCTTGCCGCAGGCGATGGATTCGTTCATGCCGGAGATGATCGGTCCGCAGGCGGTCGTCTGCGCCTGCGTCAGCGCGTCCGATTCCGTGGCGCCCGAGGCGGTCGCGGTGTTGCTCCGCCCGTTGTACTCGATGGTGACGGTGCACTGGACGTTCTGGCTCGTCAGCGTCGAGTAGAGGAGCATGGCGCCGAAGCCCACGGCGACGGCGATCGTGATCATGGTGCTGCGCTTCATGGGTCCCCCTGCGGGATCGGGTCTCCTTCAGGATAGCCGCCCCGGGGGTCCGGCGTAACTCCGGCGCCTTGCTCCGCGCCGCGCATGGCGGCTACCCTCCTCCATGTCCTCGCGCACACCCCGACGGTTCTCGCGGTTCTCGCTCCTCGGACTCCTCGCCTGTGCGGGCGGCCTGCGCGCCGCCCCGGCGTACGCCCAGCTGGGGTTCCGCGACCTCGACCCGGCGCATCCGGTGCCGGTCGAGGACGCCTCGCCGGTGGCGCGC
>CAYUOK010000101.1:0-5155 GCA_964446395.1 uncultured Gemmatimonadaceae bacterium
GCCGGTCCGCTGCTGGGACGCGGGCAGATCGGCCCCATCCCGTGCCACACTGCGCCAGACGGTGACCGAATCTCCCTTGAGGAGCCGCCAGGTGACCCGGCCGAACGGCATGATGTTGATGAGCCGAAGCCGGTGTGTCTCCCCCGCGAGCCACGTGACGGGTGCCGGGAGCGAATCCCCGTTCAGGAGCACCGCACCCTCCTCGCCGTCCCTTCCCGCCAGGAAGATGTGGTCGGTCGCCGCCCGGAAGGCGACGCCCGGCTCCAGGACCACGATCGGTCCGTACAGTCCCGAGGTCAGCTGGATCTCGTCCTGAAAATGGGTGTGATAGATGAAGGTGCCGGCGCGCGGCTGTGTCAGGTGCGCCACGAAGGAGTCCCCGGGCTGGATCTGCGCGAACTGGCGGTCTCCCGTCTGGCTCCATCCCGCGACTCCGTCGGACGCGCTCTCCAGTTCGAGCCCGTGCCAGTGCACCCCCGTGGGCTCGTCGAGGCGGTTGACCACCGTCACGTCGGTCGGGACGCCGCGGGTCAGGAACAGGACGGGAGAGGGCAAGACCACCGGCGCATCCGCCGGGGGCGCGCCGAGCCGATAGCTCATGATGACGCCGTTGGGGCCGGCAGGTCGTGGCGCCTCGCGGGCGACGATCCGCATCGTGGCGGGGTTGAGGCGCGGGAGCGGCGCCGGTCCCGGGGCGACGATCAGCCCCAGCACGAGCCCGCCCATGTGAAAGTGCTCGTCGTGGGTGGCGGGCGCGCCGTCGGGCCAGGCGAGGTTGGCGCCGGGGCTCACGTGATAGATGAGATGGCAGTGGAAGAGCCAGTTCCCTTCTTCGCGGGCCTGGAACGCCATCGCCATGCTGGACTGCGGCAGCATGCTCTCCGTCACCACCAGCCGCTCGTCCTCGGGGGCGTAGGCCGAATCGGCGTCGAAGCCGCCGAGCGCGGTCACCCGGAAATAGAAGCCGTGCAGGTGCATGGGATGCACGTGCCGGCTGGCGTTGACGATGCGCCAGTGCGCGGAGTCGCCCACGGTGAAGGTCAGCCGCTCCGTGAAGGGCCACGCCCGGCCGTTGATGGTCAGGGCGTGCCGCTCGGGGCGCACGGTCCCGTCGACGGTGTCCTCCGGCTGTCCCCAGATGTTCATCACGAAGACGCGGTCATCCGACCGGGCACCCGGTGCGTCCACGATGAGGGCCCCTGCCAACTGCGTCTCCTCGAGTGTCTCGAAGGCCACGTACTCCTGGCGCTCGGTGCGTGCGGCGTACTGGAAGGTGCCGGGAGCGCCTGCGCGGAACCGGAATCGGTGAGACTCACCCGCCCCGAGCCGGACGGAGTCGGTCCCCGCCGCCGGCCGCTCCGAGAATCCGAAGACCGTCAGACCGGTGTCCGCGAGCTGGTTGGTGACGGTGATGTCGAGGAGGGTGCCGACCGGCACGCGGATGAGCGGCCCCGGAACCTGCGGCGCCCTTCCTTCTTCCGCGAAGACCGGCACCACGACGCTCGGGCCGGCCTCGTCCTGCGGGAACCACTCGCCGAGCCGGACCTCGAGCCGCAGCGTCAGCACCCCGTTCTCGAGCCGTCCGGCGGGGAGGCGATTGTCGTTGGGGATGACGCGGGGGGCGGGCGGGGCGGGCGCAGCCGCCGCGCCGAGGCCTAACAGCAGAAGGAGGGAGGCGAATGCCCCGGAGGTGGCGCTCACGTCCGCCACACGGCGACGAGGAGGAGGACGGCGATCACGATGGCTCCGACGATGAGTGCGAGCCGACCCGCGCGGGGCAGCCGTTCCAGCCAGGAGCGCTTCGGCGCGGGGACCGCGCCGCCGAACCCCGGCAGGCTCGGCGTGCCCATGGCCTCGAGCGCCAGCAGGAGGTCGTCGGCGCGCTGGAACCGCTCGCCCGGGTCCTTGATGAGGCACTTCATCACCAGCGCCTCGAGCATGGGCGGGACTTCGGCGCGCCTGGTCCGCAGCATCGGGGGCTGGACGGACACCTGGGCCGCCAGCATCGCCTGCGCGCTCGGCGCGTCGAACGGCACGCTGCCCGAAAGCATCTCGTAGGCGACGATCCCCAGGGCATAGATGTCGGCGCGGTGGTCGATGTTGGGGTCGCCGGCCGCCTGCTCCGGGGCCATGTAGGCCGGGGTGCCGATGGACAGGCCGGCGGTGGAACGATTCGCGGCCGCCGCGTCACCAGCCGCGCTCACTGCCTTGGCCACCCCGAAGTCGCTGACGAGGGCGTGCCGCTCCTCGATCAGCACGTTCTCTGGCTTGATGTCGCGGTGAACGACGCCGGCCTTGTGCGCGCGCGCCAGGGCGTCGGCGATTTCCCGGATGAGGCGCACCGCCTCGGGGATCGGGAGCGCGCCTTCCTTTTCGATCCGCTCGCGCAGGGTGTCGCCCGCCACATATGGCATCACGTAGTACAGCAGTCCGTCGGCCTGCCCCGAATCGATCAGCCCGAGTATGTGCGGGTGGTGGAGCTGCGCGGCGATGTGGATCTCGCGCAGGAACCGCTCGGCCCCCACCGCCGTGGCCACCTCCGGCTTGAGGACCTTGATCGCCACCCATCGGTCGTGTCGGGGGTCCTCGGCCAGGAATACGGTGGCCATGCCGCCTTCGCCGATCAGCGCGGGCTGGCCGTCCACCCGCATCTCGAGGCGGTAGCGGTCGCCGAGCACCGCGGAGAGCCGCGCCGGGAGGTCGGCCCTCATTCCCCGCCCTGCCGCACGCCCGGGGGCAGCTCGCCCTCCGCCTTCGTCGCGACTTCCGCGTCACCGGCCGCCCGCGCCGCCGCCGCGAGGCCGCGCAGCGAGAGCAGTCGCTTCGGGTACTGCGCGAGGGCCTGCGTGAAGGCCTGTTGCGCCTCCGCCGGGCGCCCGGTGGCGAGGAGCATCTCCCCGAGCAGCTCGTGCGTCGGCTTGACCACGGTCGGCGGCCCGAATTCCACCGCCATCGCATCCTCGCTGGCGGCCGCCTCGCGAATGAGCCGGAGCGCCGTCTCCACCTGGCCGCCGTGGAACGCGGATGCCGCGGCCAGGGCGTTGTCGAGCGCGCGCACCGCGCCGGACTGCGTCTCGTCACCGGGGGCATCCGTCTCGGCGACGATCGCGCGAAGCCGCGCCGTCTCCACGGCGGCCGCGTCACGATCGTCCCGGCGAAGCGCGGCGTACCCGGTCGCGAACGCGTCGGCCGCCCGGGCGCCGCGGGACCCGTTCGTGGACGCGGGGCGCAGGTCGATGAGGGGGCCGGACCACGTCTCGGCGTTGATGATCTGTGCGGCGTGCATCATGAGCGCGGAGCTGGTCCGCCCCGGGCTCGGGGTCGTCCCGATGTTGCCGAGGGTGCGTCTATAGAGCGAATCAGCTTCCGCGGACCGCCCGAGCTGCAGCAGCCCGTAATGCAACCACTCGGTGTAATGGCCGGGTCGCCAGACGGCCGGGTTCGGCCCCGCCGCAATCACGTTCTGGCTGACCACGTCGTTCCACATTCCCAGCGCCAGGAAGATGTGGGTCGTCATGTGCTGCGCGTGCGGCGCGGCGGGCGCGATCCGGGAGTAGGCACGCGCGGCCGGCAGGCCGAGGATGGCGTGGTCCGGATCGTCGAAGGAATGAATCGCGTAATGCGCCGCCCCGGGGTGGTCGGGATACTTCTGCATCAGCTCGAGCGAGATGGCGCCCGCCCGCATGTAGGTCGGCACGACCCGCTGTCCCTGGCTGAGGCCGAGCAGCGCAAGCGCATAGAACGCCTGGGCCTCCGCATCGTCGGGATAGGCCGCCGCGAGCGACTCCATCGACCGGGCGTACAGCGTGTCCCGCCGCGGCTTGGATCCGGAGTCGCCGTAGAGCTGCTCCACCGCGGCGAGGAAGCGGCGTTCGCGGTCGCTCGGCGCGCGCGCCTGCCGCGCCTCCGGCGTGGGAGCCAGCCGTCCGAGGACGGCCTGCGCGCCGGCCCGGTTCTGTTCGTTCCAGACGGGGTGGTTGAGCGTCATCGCCTCGCCCCAGTAGGCCAGGGCGAAGCCCGGCTCGGCCCGCTGCGCCTCCTGGAACGCGGCGGCGGCCGAGGCGTACTCGAAGCTGTGGAGGTAGAGGACGCCCCGGACGAACGACGCCTGGGCGGCCGGCGAGGCGGAGGACGGGAAGTTGATGGTGCCGAGTCGTGGCTCCTGGGCCTGGGCCGGGACAGCGGTGGCCAGGGCCAGAACGAGCAGGTTCAGAACTCGCGGCAAGGATGCTCCGGAAGAAACTCGAGGGGACATTGCTGCTTCGGAAATGTCCCAGCCGGAGCCCCCTGCCGCAAGGGCGTGGTCAGTCGAGCTCGACTTGCCGGACGGCGGTGACTTCGGGCAGCGCCCGCAGCGTCTCCATGTTCTCGGGGCTCAGCCGGGCATCCACGCCGATGGCGGCCAGCGCCTGGCCGCCCGCCTCCAGCCGCGACACGTTGTACTGGCCGATGTTGATCTTGGCGGCCGCGAGCGCCGTGCCGACGCGCCCGATGACCCCGGGAACGTCGCGATTCCGGAGCAGCACCAGGTCGCCGCGGGGCAGGATGTCCACGTGGTACTCGCCGATCCGGACGACGCGGGGGTGCGAGCCCTCGAGCACGGCGCCGCCCACCCGGATGCTCTCTTCCTCGCCTGTCATCCGGACCTCCAGGTATTCCGCGTAGTCGTCACGCGGCGTCAGGCGGGTGCGCTCGACGGCGATTCCCCGCCCCGTGGCCAGGTGCATCGCGTTGACGACGTTTACGGCCCGCTGGCCGACCACTTCCGAGAGCACGCCGATCAGCGCGGCGGCGGCGATCGGCCCGAGCCCGTCCTCCTCGCGCCCGGCGTAGCGCACCTGCACGGTCTTGAGCCTCGCACCCGCCAGCGCCGCGCCGATCCGCCCCAGCCGCTCGGCGAGGTCGAGCAGCGGCTTCAGCCGGCGCATCCGCTCCCCGCCGACGCCCGGCGCGTTGACCGCCCGGCTGAGGTCTCCCTCGAGGAGCGCGGCACGCACCGCCGCCGAGATTTCGAGGGCGACGTTCTGCTGGGCCTCCTCGGTGGAGGCGCCGAGGTGCGGCGTGAGCACCGCGTTGTCCAGGGTGCGGAAGGGGTGGTCGGCCGGCAGCGGTTCCACGTTGTAGACGTCGAGGCCCGCGCCCGCGATGGAGCCGG